>JBBSTY010000017.1:0-39948 GCA_038235385.1 Acidimicrobiales bacterium
AGGCCGGTGTGGACCTCATCCTCGTCGGGGACTCGGTCGCCATGGTCGTGCTCGGCTATGACGACACCCTCCAGGTCACCGTCTCGGACATGGCCCACCACATCGGTGCCGTTGCTCGGGCCAAGCCCCGGCCGCTCGTCGTCGGCGACCTGCCGTGGATGAGCTACCACGTGTCGCTCGAGGACACCGTCCGCAACGCCGCCGAGCTGATCAAGGCGGGCGCACAGGCGGTCAAGCTCGAAGGTGGCGCCAAGCGCGTCGCCGCCATCGAGGCGATCGTCGACGCCGAGATCCCGGTGATGGGTCACCTCGGGCTCACCCCGCAGTCGGTGAACGCGATGGGCGGGTACAAGGTGCAGGGCCGTGAGCACGACGCCGCGCTCGCGCTCGTCGACGATGCGCAGGCGCTCGAGGCCGCCGGATGCTTCGCCGTCGTGCTCGAGGGCGTGCCCGACGAGGTCGCCCGCCTCGTCACCGACGCGGTCGACATCCCCACCATCGGCATCGGCGCCGGCGTGCACTGCGATGGTCAGGTCCTGGTGTTCCACGACCTGTTGGGCATCGAGGACCGGATCACCCCGAAGTTCGTGCGCCGCTACGCCGACCTGAAGACGGTGGCGGTCGAGGCGATCGCGGCCTATGCGGACGACGTCCGCACCGGTCGGTTCCCCTCGCACGAGGAGACCTACCACCTCAGCGCCGAGCAGGCCGAGGCGCTCGGTCTCTACGGCAGCGACGCCAGGTCGGCCTGATCATCCCGGCCGCTCGACAGCCGGTCCGACGAGCTCGGCGCCACGTCCTCCCGGCGCGCCCGGGCGGTGCTAGGCCTGTTGCCGTGCACCACCTCCACACGCGTCCTCGCGCCCTGCTGGTCGCGGTCGCGCTCGTGGGTGTGCTCGCCGCCGCGTGCACGTCGACCTCGTCACCCGACGATGGTGCCCTCCCGACCACGACGGTGATGACCGTCCCCGGGTCGATCGTCGAGCACACCGGCCCGCGCCAGCTGCTCGAGGGCTTCGAGGAGATCACCGTCACGGTCACCGCGGAGGACGGCTCGACGCGTGTGTGGTGCCTGCTCCTCGCGGCGACGCCCGAGACACGCGAGCGAGGCCTGATGCACGTGACCGATCCGGCCCTCGGCGGCTACGACGGGATGCTCTTCTCGTTCGACGAGGACGGCACCGGCGGCTTCTGGATGAAGAACACCCGCCTCCCGCTGTCGATCGCCTACCTCGACGGCGAGGGCGACATCGTGTCGACCGCCGACATGGCGCCGTGCCCCGACGGCACCGAGCGCTGCCCCGGCTACCCGCCCGAGGGCCCGTACCGCTCGGCCATCGAGGTCGTCCAGGGCCGCCTCACCGACCTGGGCATCGAGGGCGACGCCCGGGTGACGATCGGCGGACGGTCCTGCCCACCGCCCGAGGCCGACGCCGACGCCTGAGGGAGCTGAGGTGGTGATCACGGGCGTCGCGCTGGTCGCGCCTCCGTCCACCGGGGCGAGTCGACGATGCCCGAACGGGCGGGATGCGGGACATCCGATCACGCGATCTGCGGGCGTGTCACACCGTGGCGCCACCATGGTGGATGAGGGCTTCACCACCGGGATCCTCTATCCTCGCCGGGTTCCTCGGATCACCTGATCCGTGGAGCCACAGATCCCCGCCCGTTCGGGCGGGGGCCCTGCCCCCGGCTCGGGGGCCCCGGTGGCTCGCATCCGAGGGTGCTCCCACGAATGTGCGCCAGCACACCGGGTCCGAAGGGAGGTGATGTCCGTGATGCGGGCATACGAACTGATGGTCATCTTCGACGGCGAGACCGACGAGTCCGACGTCGAACGCATCCTCAAGCAGGGCGGCGACATGATCACCGCCGGCGGAGGTCGGGTCGCCAAGATCGACCGCTGGGGTCGGCGGCGCTTCGCCTACGAGATCAATCACAAGTGGGAAGGCATCTACGTCGTTCTCGACATCGTCACGGAGGCGTCCAACCTCCATGACCTCGAGCGCATGCTCCGGATCGCGGATGAGGTCGTCCGCCACAAGCTGATCCGTCTGCCCGATCGCGAGGCCGCCAAGCGCGGGCTCACCAGCGTCGCGCCGGCGGCCGGCTAGCCACCGAGCGAGAACGAGGAGAATCCCATGGCAGCAGACAACAACGTGACCGTCGTCGGGAACTGCACCCGCGATCCCGAGCTGCGGTTCACCCCGAGCGGCCAGGCGGTCGCCAACTTCGGCGTCGCCGTCAACCGCCGCTGGCAGAACCGCCAGACCCAGGAGTGGGAGGAGGCGGTGTCGTTCTTCGACGTCACCTGCTGGCAGCAGCTCGCCGAGAACGTCGCCGAGTCGGTGCAGAAGGGTGCCCGCATCGTGGTCACCGGACGCCTCGACCAGCGGTCCTGGGAGACCCAGGACGGCGACAAGCGATCGAAGATCGAGATCGTCGCCGATGACGTGGCGCCGAGCCTCCGGTGGGCAACCGCCGAGATCACCAAGAACGAACGCCGTGGCGGCGACTTCGCCGGCAACAGCGGCGGTGGGGGTGGGGGTGGCTCGAAGGCCACGTCCAACGACCCCGGACCCCAGTACGCAGATGAGGAGCCTTTCTGATGGCCAAAGCACCAGCCAAGCGCGGGAAGAACAAGGACAACGCCCGCCGGTCCAAGAAGAAGATCAGCATCCTCACCCAGGAGCGGGTCGAGTACTGCGACTACAAGGACGTCAACCTCCTTCGTCGCTTCATGTCCGATCGCGCCAAGATCCGCGCCCGTCGGGTGACGGGCAACGACTCCCAGCAGCAGAAGGAGATCGCTCTCGCCATCAAGAACGCCCGCGAGATGGCCCTGCTGCCCTACGCCAACCGGGTCACCACCCAGCGTGGCGGAGGCGGCCGAGGTCGCGATCGCGACAACGACGATCGCGGCGGTGGACGTGGCCCGCGTCGCGACGAGGCCGACACCGAGTTGGCGCCTGATGCCGTCGTCGCCACCCCGGTCGGCGCCGACGGTGCCGCCACGGCCCCGGTTCCGTCGTCGGCTCCTGCTCCTGCTCCTGCTCCCGCTCCTGCTGCCGCTGCCGCTGATGCGGAGGTGTCCGAATGAAGCTCCTGCTCCGCTCCGACGTGGCCGGAGTCGGCAAGCGCGGCGACATCGTCGACGTGTCCGCCGGTTTCGCCCGCAACGCGCTGCTCCCCAAGGGCTATGCGATCAAGGCATCACCAGGCATCGAGAAGCAGGCCGAGCAGATGCGTCGCTCGCGCCTGGTGAAGGACGCCACCGAGCGGGCCGGCGCGGAGGAGATCGCCAAGCGACTCGTCCCGGCCATCATCCACATCGCCGCGCAGGCCGGCGATGAGGGTCGACTGTTCGGGTCGGTCACCACCACCGATGTCGCCGACGCCGTCCGGGGTCAGACCAACATCGACCTCGACCGCAAGGACCTGATCATGGACGAGCACATCAAGACGACGGGGACCCATTCGGTCACCGCCAAGCTGCACACCGACGTCCAGTTCCAGATCACCGTCGAGGTCACCGCCTCGGGCACCTGACACAGGTCCTCGACCGGCAACCCGCTCGAGGTCACGATGCATCGGCTCGGCGGCTGGCTCCACTCCGGTGGGGCCAGCCGCCGCCGCGTTCCGGGCGCGTGTCACACCCCCTCGTCACACTGGGACGATGTCGATCATCGTCGTGCGCGGGGCACGTCCTGTGGCCTGCCACTCCCCGCACATCCCCACACCGGTGCCGACGTTGTCCACACGTCGTCCCCAGGGAACGACCGACAATACCCAGGGTTACGGGCCTAGCTATCCCCAGGGCCGGTCCGCGAGAGTGGACCTCCCATGACCCCCTCGCGCGCCGACCTCGCCCTCACCCCGCTCACCGCTCGCCCACCGCGAGCGCGTCGATGAGCGGCGACGAACGCGGAGGTCGGGCGCCGAGCGGTGGCCGGGTGCCGCCGAGCAACCTCCAGGCCGAGGAGTCGCTGCTCGGCGCCATGCTGCTCTCCAAGGACGCCATCTCGGTCGCGTCCGAGCGGTTGGCCGCCGACGACTTCTACAAGCCGGCACACGGTCACATCTACGACGCCATCACCTCGCTGAACGCCGCCGGCGAGCCGGCTGATCCGGTCACCGTCGCCGAGGAGCTCAACCGCGCCGGCGTGCTCGACATGATCGGCGGCCCGGCGCTGCTGCTCAACCTCCAGGCCGGAACCCCGGCGACCTCGAACGCGGGCCGCTACGCCAAGATCATCGAGGAGCATGCGCTGCTCCGTCGCCTGATCGGCGTGGCGGGCGAGATCGCCGAGATCGGGTACGACCTCCCCGACGATGTCGTCAAGGCGGTGGATCTGGCCGAGTCGATGGTGTTCGAGGTCGCCCAGCGACGGGTCACCGACACCATGGCGCCGATCCACGATCTGCTCGATCGCAACCTCGATCGCCTCGAGCAGCTCTACGAACGCGGTCAGTCCATCACCGGGATCCCGACAGGGTTCACCGACTTCGACGACCTCACGTCCGGCCTGCAGCCGAACGCGCTCTACGTGCTCGGTGCCCGGCCATCGGCGGGCAAGACCGCGCTCGGTCTCTGCATGGCCTCGCACGCCGCGCTCGAGGCCAACCGACCGGTCCTCATCTTCTCCCTGGAGATGGGCCAGATCGAACTCACCCAGCGCATGTTGTGCAGCGAGGCCCGAGTCGATTCCAAGCGGATCCGCAACGGCTCGCTCAACGAGTCCGATTGGCAGAAGATCGCCCACGCCACCGGCCGGCTGGCGGACGCACCGATCTGGATCGACGACAACCCGAACCTCACCATCATGGAGATCCGTTCCAAGGCCCGGCGGCTCAAGAGCCGCGTCGGCGACCTGGGGCTCATCGTGGTCGATTACCTCCAGCTCATGACGGGTCGCTCGAGCGCCGAGAGCCGCCAGGTGGAGATCGCCGAGATCAGCCGAGGGCTCAAGATCCTCGCCCGCGAGCTCGAGTGTCCGGTGATGGCGCTCTCCCAGCTGTCCCGTGGCCTCGAGCAGCGCGCCGACAAGCGCCCGATGCTGTCGGATCTGCGCGAGTCGGGCTGCGTCACCGCCGACACGACCCTCGTGCGGGCCGACGACGGGCGCACGGTCACCATGGGCGAGCTGCTCGCCTCCGGGGAGCGCGACGTGCCGATCTGGACCCTCGACGAGCGCTACCGGTTGGTGCCGGGCGTCCTGAGCCATGTGTTCCCGAGTGGCACCAAGACCGTCTACGAGCTCCTGCTGTCGTCGGGGCGATCGATCAAGGCCAGCGCCAACCACCCGTTCCTGGCGCTCGAAGGCTGGTTCCCGCTCGAGGAGCTCGATGTGGGTGACCGGATCGCGGTTCCCCGGTCGGGGCGTTGGCCCGACTCGGTGGGCCGCGACACCGACGGTGTCCACGACGACACCGTTCCCCGCGAGATCTGGAGCTACGTCCGCAAGGTCCTCCCCCAGCACGGGCTCACGGTCGCCGACCTCGAGGAGCGCCTCGGCATCGACGACTTCGTCGAGAGCTTCTACGCCAACGAGCTCACCCGGAGCCAGCTCGAAGCCCTGGCGGTGATCGTCCCGGACCGCCTGCTCACCGACCTCGCCCGCTCCGATGTTCGCTGGGACACGATCGTGCGCGTCACCGAGCTCGGCGACGAGCCGGTGTTCGACGCCACCGTCGTCGGGACGCACAACTTCGTGGCCGATGGCATCGTCATCCACAACTCGATCGAGCAGGACGCCGACGTGGTGATGTTCATCTACCGCGACGAGGTGTACAACCCCGACTCACCGGACCGGGGCACCGCGGAGATCATCATCGCCAAGCACCGCAACGGCCCCACGGGCATGGTGCGCCTGGCGTTCCTCGACCACTACACCAAGTTCGCCAACATGGCCCGAGGCGTCTGAACCGACGTCGCGTCGTGGCGGATGCGTGCCCGACGGGCGCGCCCCGCTCGACCGTCGCTCGGCCACCCCGGCGAGCGTCGAGCCGCTCAGGGTGCTAGAGCAGGCGGTGTGCGCGTCGGCAGATGCTGGTCATCTCGGTCGGCGCCGGGGCAGACTCCGGTCGCCGGCGCCAGCGGGGACGCGGGCGCATCGTGACGTCGACGACGACGGCTCCGGCTGAAGCAGACGAACGCCCCGACCCGTCGGCTGATCCGGTGTCGTCGGGCAACGAGCGATCCTGGGTGCAGGCGGCATCGTCGGGCGCCGTGCGCTACGTCCGGTCGGCGCCGGTGACGTTCGCGATCGTCGGCGCCGTGATCGTCGTGGCGGTCGCCAGCGGCTCGTTGTGGCGGACGCTGTCGGACAACCCCGAGCTCTACGACGCCGTTGCCTACGGGCTCCCACCCCTGCACGACGGCCGGTGGTGGACGCCGTTCACCGGTGCGTTCTTCGTCCCGAGCCTGGTGATCCACATCCCGGTCCTGGTGCTGATCGTGGCCACGGCGGGAACCTACGAACGTCGTACCGGCCACGGGCGAGCGTTCGTCGTGATCATCGGCGGGCAGGTCCTGGCGGCGGTGCTCGCCTCGGCGTTCCTGTTGCGCTTCGAATCGTCCGGGTGGCAGTGGGCGTCGTCGCTGGCCACCTCCACCGATCTCGGCATGTCGGCCGGCGCGTTCGCGGCGTTCGGCGCGCTCACCGCCACCATGGAGGCGGCGTGGCGAACCCGGGTGCGTGTCACCGTCACCGCCTACCTCGTCGCCATGGTGATCAACTCGGGCCTGCTCTGGGACGTCGAGCACCTCCTGGCGTGGCTGCTCGGGCTCTTCTTCGGACCGATCCTGGTCGGACGGGCGCCGGCCAGGCCCGATCTCTCGATCACCAAGCGTCGGCAGCGCTCGCTCGTCGCGCTGGTGGTGGCGGTGTTCGCCGTCTCCGACCTCGTCGAGGCGATGTTCCCGGGCAACGGCGGCCCGTTCCTCGCGGCAGGTCGGATCTACCACGGGAGGGGCGTCACCCTCTCGCTCGCCGTCACGGCGATCGCCATGCTCGTCGCCGCCGATGCGTTGCGCCGTGGGCACCGGGTCGCGTGGTGGTTCATCACGTTGCTGACGACGATCGCGCTCGTCGGTGTGTGGTGGCTGAGGCCGAGCGCCGCCCGCACGGCCGATCTCGTGCTCTTCTCGGCCCAGTTGGTCCTCCTGCTCCTCACCGTCCGGGCCTTCACCGCTCGGTCGCAGCGAGGGTCGTTCCGTCGAGCTGGTCGACGGTTCGTGTTCGCGGCGCTCGGTCTGCTGGTCTACGCCGCCATCGGGTTCGCGGTGCTGAAGGACGACTTCGAGCCGGTGGCACGACCGATCGACATGGTCGCCGAGTGGGCGTCGAGGCTGGTGTTCTCCTCCACGGACGCCATCGAACCGGTCACCACCGCCGCTCGCTGGTTCGTGGGTTCCATCAGCGCCGTGTGGCTGGTGGTCATCCTGGCCACCTTGATCGGGCTGGCGTACTCCTCGAGGACGGTGCGGGACGAACCCGATCAGGACGAGCGACTCCGTGCGCTCCTCCGCTCGCACGGCGTCTCGTCGATCGACCACATGCTCACCTGGGACGGCAACACCATCTGGTTCTCGAAGTCGGGAGCGACCGCCATCGGCTACCGGGTCGTCGGGACGGTTGCGCTTGCGCTGGCGGACCCGATCGGTCCGGCGGCGGAACGGCTCGACGCCATGCAGCAGTTCGACCGGTTCTGCTTCGATCGGGGTTGGATCCCGTGCCTGTTCGCCGCCGGACAGGCCACCGCCGACCTCGCGCCGCAGGTCGGGTGGAAATCGGTCCAGGTCGCCGAGGACAGCATCGTCCCGTTGGCGGACCTCGAGTTCAAGGGCAAGGCGTGGCAGGACGTGCGCACGGCGATGAACCGGGCGGGCAAGCAGGACATCGGCATGCAGGTCATGAACTGGTCCGAGGCGCGTCCGGTCTTCGCCGACCAGCTCCGCGTCATCAGCTCGGGGTGGCTCGACGACAAGGCGCTCCCGGAGATGGGGTTCACGCTCGGTTCACTGGCCGAGGCCGACGATCCCGAGGTGCGTCTGCACCTCGCGGTGGAGGCCGATCAGTCGGTGGCCGGGTTCACGTCGTGGATGCCCACCTGGCGCGACGGCGAGATCGTCGGGTGGACGATCGATCTGATGCGTCGTCGCGACGAGGGGTTCCGTGCGGTGATGGAGTTCCTGATCGGGGCGTCGGCGCTGCAGTTCAAGGAGGAGGGCTACGAGTTCATCAGCCTGTCGGCCGCACCCCTGGCGAAGGCCCCGGAGCGGCTGCTCGGCAGCCCCGACGGCGACGATCGTGTGCTCCAACGGCTCCTCGACTTCCTCGGCGATCTCCTCGAGCCCTACTACGGCTTCCGGTCGCTCCTGGCGTTCAAGGCCAAGTTCCAACCGTCGTTCCGCCCGATGTACCTCGTGTTCCCGGGCGAGACGGCGTTGGGTGAGATCGGCTTGGCCATCGCCCGGGCCTACATGCCCGACGCGTCGTTCGTCGACTGGGTCAGGATCGGTCTCGACATGGCCAAGCCCTCGAACGGAAACTGACCGCGTGACGAGGCACGGATGACCGTGTTCGCCATCGATCTGGATCAGGTCTCGATCATCGACGGGTACGTCCCGGTGGCGATCTACGCCGTCACGGCCGTGACGATCGTGTTGGGGCTCGGATGGCGGTCGGGCATCTGGCGTCGCCAGCTGATGGCGGCGATCCCCGGCGCGATCCTGGTCACCGGCGCGGTCGTGGTGCTCGAGGCGCTCACCGCGTTCGTGCCCTACGACTTCCCGTGGACCTTCTACATCTGGTTCGGGTTGGTGGCGTTCTGCGTGATCTCGGCGGCGGTCGGCTGGCCGGGCGAGCACGCCGGTGGCCGGACGGCGTCGCTGCTGGCGATCCCGCTCAGTGTGGTGCTCATGGGTCAGGTGGTGAACGCGCAGTACGCCTACTACCCGACGGTGAGCGCGTTGGGAGGAAAGGTCGCCGAGAACGAGCTCAGCGCGAGCGACCTCGCCGCCCTGGAGAACCAGGTCGACACTGCCGGGACGCTCGCCCCGACCGGCAACGTGATCGAGGAACCCATCCCGGGCACGACCTCGGGGTTCGTGGCCCGCAACGCCTACGTGTACCTCCCACCGGTGTACTTCACCGATCCCACGCCCCAGCTCCCGGTGATCATGATGTTGCACGGCTCGCCCGGCGATCCCGCCAACTGGACCCAGTCGTCCATGGCCGACCAGACCGCGGATGCGTTCGCGGCGCAGCATGGTGGGGTGGCACCGATCCTCGTGACCCCCGACATCAGCGGGTCGACCACGGCCGACACCGAGTGCATCGACGGGGCGCAGGGAAACGTCGAGACCTACCTCATGACCGACGTCGTGAACCACATGCGCGAGCGGTTCAACGCCGCCAGCGGCCCGGGTTCGTTGGCGATCGTCGGTCTCTCGACCGGCGGCTTCTGCTCGCTGGTCCTCTCGCTCCGCCACCCCGACGAGGTCGCTGCCGCCGGGGACTACTCGGGGACGGACAAGCCCCAGCTCGACAAGGGGGACGCGTTGCAGGACCTCTTCGGTGGCGATCAGGCGGCGTTCGACGCGCACGATCCCCGGAAGATCCTGCCGCAGCGCCAGTTCCCGAACCTCGGGATCTGGTTCGACGCCGGGGCCGACGACTCGAGCGCGATCGCCGCGCAGAACACCATCGCGGCACTGGCTCGTACCGCCGGGATCGAGACGTGCGTGGGTACGGTGCCGGGCGGCCACGACTTCACGGTGTGGGAGCAGACGTTCGAGCGCTCCCTGCCGTGGCTCTCGAGCCGACTGGGGCTCACCCCACCGCCGGACCCGTACCCGTCGGAGTGCCATCCACGGTGATCGCCGGTCTCGGTCAGCCCGCCGGCCGGGTCGTGGCGAGATCGTCAGGGTCGCCGCGTGGTCCGTCGACGCCCAGACGACGGGCGATGCGGGCGATGGTGGTGCCCTGGACGGGCACGGAGATCAACACGGTGAAGAACACCACGTCGAAGATCATCCCGGCGCCGTCGATGCCGGCGGCGAGCGGGAAGGTGGCGAGGACGATGGGCACGGCGCCGCGCAGCCCGACCCACGAGATCATGAGTCGTTCGCGGAACGAGTAGCGGCTCACCAGGAGGGTGGCCATCACGGCCAACGGCCGAGCGATGAGGACGAGCACCGCGGCGATGGTGAGCGATGGCAACGCCACCTCGATCAGCTGCGACGGGAACATTTGCAGGCCGAGCACCACGAACATGGCGATCTGGGCCAACCACGCGAGGCCGGCGTGGAAGCGGCCGATGGCCCGTTCGTGGACGACGTGGGAGCTGGTGTGGCCGAGAAGGGTCTCGGCGCCGCCTGCGCGGCGGGTGCGACCGGATCAGGAGTTGTGGTCGAGGCGAGCGTCGACGATGGCGGCGATCTCGATCAGCGCATCGAGGTGGTCGGAGGACAGGCCGTCGATCAGGTACCGCCGCACGGCATCGACGTGCAGCGGCGCCGCCCGGACGATCGCGTCGTGTCCCGCAGCGGTCAGCACGATGAACGCCCCGCGTGCATCGGTGGGGCACTCGGCGCGCCGCACCAGACCACGAGCCTCCATCCGACGGATCTGATGGGAGAGCCGGCTCTTCTCCCACTGGAGCTCCTCGGCGAGCTCCCGAGCCCGACGCTGCTGCTCGGGCGCCTCGGAGAGGCTGACCAACACGGCGTAGTCGGTGTCGGACATCCCTGCCTCGCGCACCAGATCGGCTCGGAGGCGTGCGTCGAGGTGCTGACGGAGGTGCTGGTAGGCACGCCACGCCTGCTGTTCGTGATCGGTGAGCCAGTTGGGCGTGGCCGACATGGCGTCCGCTCCTCGCGGGGTAGTTGACACGTCATCTGAATGAGGTAGTATTGATGATACATCAACCAACTGTCCGAAACCGAGGGCGTCGAACCTCGGAGCACGAATCCCAGGAGCATCTCATGAGCGTCACGACCCAAACCATCCCCGGCTACGTCACGGGCACGTGGACGATCGACCCGGTCCACTCCGAGGTCGGGTTCTCGGTCCGACACATGATGGTCAGCAAGGTGCGGGGGAAGTTCACCTCGTTCGAGGGATCGGTCCGGACGGGGTCGGACCCGCTGACGTCGTCGGTCACCGCCACCGTCGATCTCGGTTCCATCGACACGGGCAGCGACGATCGAGACAACCACATCCGGTCGGCCGACTTCTTCGACGTCGACGCGCACCACACCATGACCTTCGCCTCGACCGGCATCCGCGCGGACGGCGACGAGCTCCGGCTCGATGGCGACCTGACCATCAAGGGCGTGACCAAGCCGGTCACCTTCGATCTCGAGATCGGTGGCTTCGGGCCCGACGCCTACGGCGGCACGCGCGCCGGGTTCAGCGCCTCGACGACGATCAACCGCCGTGACTTCGGGGTGGACTTCAACGCCGCGATGGAGACCGGTGGGGTGGTCGTGGGCGACAAGGTCACGGTCACCCTCGAGATCGAGCTCATCCTCGACGCCAGCTGACCGATCGATGGATATCTGGACCCGACCGGCGACCGTCGACCGGCGACCGACCGGGTCTGGACACCGTCACAACCCGCTGGAAGGCTCCGACCATGGATCCGACCGCCGGACAGATCACCGTGGATCCCGGCGACTTCGACGCGCTGGGTGCCCTGGGGGCGGTCGTGGTCGCCCTCCGCACCCACGCGGTCGAATCAGGCATCGATGCCGCCGCAACCATCTCGGCTCCTGACGGGTGGCACCGCGTGGTCGTCACCGCCCGCGGGAGCGGCCACGTCGTCGTCGCCATCCGCTACACCCACCTGTCCACGTCCCGGTGGCACAACGTCGCCGAGGCGGTCTCCCGGCGAGGGTGGCAGCTCGACGAGGACCGGGAGGGCGCCAGCGTGCGCTTCCCTCCCGGTACCGAGCCGAGCGACGCAGCCTTCGAGGCCCTCGCCGCCACATCCCTCGCCGGCGCCCCCGGTGACCTCCGGACCGTGACCGCCGTCGACGGCCGCGGCGCCGTGGTGCCCCTCACCTGAGGCGGGCGCGCTCGGAAGCGGCTCACGCGCGCGTACCTTGTCGTCGAGCGGCCCACGAGGAGACACAGCGCACATGACCGACATCGAACCGCCGCGTCGCCCTCGCGGTCGATGGATCAAGGGCGGTGTCGCCACCGCCGTCGTGCTCGTGGTCATCGCCGGGATCCTCGTCGTGCAGGCCCGGGCGAACCAACAGGCAGCGATCGAGGAGGCGGCGCGCGCTGCGAGCGAGCGGTTCGCCACCGGATGGGCGGCCGACGACTTCGCCGGCGTCGACTTCGCCGACCAGACCGCCACCGAGGTCACCGACGACTACCGGCGCCTGACCGACGGCTTGGGCGAGTTCGCCGTCACCATCCGCTCGGGGGCCACCGAGGTCATCGACGATCGAGCGACCACCGCGTACGTCGTGGAGTGGACGCTCGTGGGACGCGTGCGGTGGACCACCGACGCCCGCATCGAGCTCGAGCGCACCAACGACACGTGGCAGGTCGTGTGGTCACCTGCCGTCGTCCACCCGGATCTCTCACCCACCACGCGTTTGGTGGCTGAGCGCACGGTGCCCACGCGAGGGCCGATCCTCGGGCTCGACGGGGGAGGCATCGTCGTGGATCGCCCGGTGGTCGTCGTCGGCGTCCAACCGAGTCGCGTCGAGGACCTGCAGGGGCTGGCGGCGACGCTCGCAGCGACGATCGGGGTCAGCGCCGAAGACGTCGTCCGGCGGGTCGAGGCGGCACCTCCCGACGCGTTCGTCGAGGTGATCACCCTGCGTCGCGAGGAGTACGAGCCCATCAGCGCGCAGATCCAGCCGCTACCGGGCACGGTCTTCCGCGAGCGCGAGCTCCCGTTGGCGCCGTCGCGCACCTTCGCCCGTGGGCTGCTCGGCACCTCGGGTGAGGTCACCGCGGAGATCGTCGATCGGTCCAACGGTCGGTACCGCGCCGGCGACGTCGCCGGGTTGAGCGGCATGCAGGCGCGCTACGACGAGGTCCTGCGCGGATCGACCGGCGTGAAGGTCTTCGTGACCAACGCGCCGCTCCCCGGCGAACCGGCGATCGACGACCCCGAGGTCGCTCTGCGCCTCGACCCGGTGTTCGACACCCCGGCGGTGGCAGGCCGGCCCGTGCGCACCACCATCGATCCTGACGTCCAGTTCGCCGCCGACGCAGCGCTCGCGGACACCACGGCGCCGAGCTCGCTGGTTGTGATCCGACCGAGCACCGGTGAGGTCCTGGCCGTGGCCAACGGCCCTGGGGGCGGCGACACCAACCTCGCGTTCACCGGTCAGTACCCGCCGGGGTCGGTCTTCAAGGTGGTGTCCACCCAGGCGCTGCTCGACAACCGGCTCTCGATCGGCGAGACCGTCGACTGCCCGGCCGAGCTCGACGTCGACGGACGGACGTTCACCAACGCCGAGAACGAGGTGCTCGGCAAGGTCCCGTTCCGCCAGGCGTTCGCGCACTCGTGCAACACCGCGTTCGTGGGGCTGTCCGAACGGCTCGGCGACGAGGCGCTTCCCGCCGCAGGCGCCCGATTCGGTCTCGGCGGGTCGTGGTCGCCCGGCGTGCCGGCCTTCACCGGGACCGTCCCGGCCGCCGAGGGCGCCACCGATCGCGCCGCGGCCACCTTCGGCCAGGGCCGCATCCTCGTCAGCCCGCTCTCGATGGCGATGGTGGCGGCGACCGTCGCCGACGGCACGTGGCATGCCCCCGTCGTGGTGCGCGAGCCCGCTGATCCCGGCGCCGACTCGAACGCGGCGAGCGACTCCGCACCCGAGCCACTCCCGCCGACGCAGATCGAGAACCTGCGCACGCTGATGGCGGAGGCGGTCTCGGAGGGAACAGGTCGAGCGCTCCAGCTCGCGCCCGGGGATCCCGTTTCGGGCAAGACGGGTACAGCGGAGTTCGGGACCGACGATCCACCCCGGTCGCACGCGTGGTTCATCGGCTACCAGGGCGACCTGGCCTTCGCGGTGTTCGTCGAGGGAGGCGAGTTCGGTGGCTACACCGCGGCACCCATCGCCACCGACCTGCTCACGAGGCTCGCCGCCCGACCCGGGGAGTGATCCCGACCGGGGCGCTCGGTCCCCTCGCTCAGGCCCGCTTGCCGCCGCCGAGCAGCCCACTGAGCAGACCGCCGAGGTCGTTGCTGCCCCCGCCGAGGAGGCCCCCGAGCACGTCGTCGACCCCGCTGCCGCCCCCGCCGAGAAGTCCGCCGAGCAGGTCACCCATCCCACCGCGGTCGTCGTCCTGGTTGCCGGGGATGACCCCGGGGATGCGCGAGGCGCCGGTGGCCGTCGGCGTGTCGGGGCCGGGGACGGCACCGCCGACCCAACGCAGCACCAGCGGCGCGAGCAGCGGCAGTGCCTTGGCGACGAGCGACCCGCCGGCGTCGCCGTCGCCGCCGACGAGCCCGCCGAGCTTTCCGATGACGTCACCCTCGTTGACGCCGAAGATGTTGGCGACGATGGCGTTGCCGTCCTCGGTGTCGACCTTCGTGAGGTCGACACCGCCGGGGAACGGACCGCCGGCGTGGTCGTCGAGCGCACCCGCGAGCGACGCCGCGCCAGCGGGGTCCGCGGCGTTGGCCCCCATGCCGCCCACGAGCGCGGTGATCGCCTGACGGGCGACGTCCTCGGCCTGCGGGGAATCGACGCCGAGTGTGGCGGCGAACTGGTCGAGCGGCACCTGCGCGAGCAGATCGGCGATGTCCATGCGGCACGGTCCCTTCGAGTGGCGACCGATGGATCCTACGAGCCGATCGGATCAGCCGCGTCGGTCCGCGAGGACGTAGGAGGCCCCACCGGCGAGTGCCGCGGCGCTCAGCACCGCCGGCCAGGCACCGATCTTCTTGGCGAGGGGATGCGATGCACCGAACCCGCCGAGGTAGGTGCCCACCAGGATCGCCGTGGTGACGGGCCCCTGCCGGCGCCACTGGCTCACTGCGACGGCACCCCCTGCGGCGAGCACGATGCCGCCGAGCGGCCGGACTCCGGTCTTGCGGGCGACGAGGTAGCCGCCGATGAGCGAACCGACGACGACGGGGGCGGTGGGGATGCGGACCATGGGCGCAACGTAGGGCGAGCGGCGCCGACGGTGGAAATCGACGCTCGCCCGCCGTGCGATCAGCCGGCGGCCGGCGTGCGGAAGCGGCGGCGGTAGTCGGCGGGGGTGGTGTTGAGCCGCCGGCGGAACGATCGGTAGAGCGTCTCCACGGACCCGAACCCGCACGCTCCGGCCACGGCGGTGAGTGATTGGTCGGTCTCCTCGAGGACCCGGCGGGCCGTCTCGACGCGGGCCGCCTCGAGGTACGCCGCAGGGGTGGAGCCGGTGGCTTGGCGGAACACTCGGGCGAAGTGGCGCACGCTCATGTGCATGCGTCGGGCCAGCACCGGCACCGAGAGGTCGGCGTCGAGGTGGTCGGCGATCCACAGCTGGAGCTCGCGGATGTCGTCGCGGGCCGGCGCCTGCAGCGAGAGCGGAACGCTGAACTGGCTCTGGCCTCCCGGTCGCTTGAGGTACATGACGAGCAACCGGGCGGTGTCGAGGGCAAGGGCTTCACCGTGGTCGTCGGCCACCAGGGCGAGGGTGAGGTCCATGCCGGCGCTGACCCCGGCGCAGGTCCAGATGGACCCGTCGCGCACGAAGATCGGATCGGCGTCGACGGTCACGCGGGGGTAGTCCCGTGCGAGTCGCTCGGCGCCGAACCAGTGCGTGGTGACGGTCTTGCCGTCGAGCAGGCCCGCTTCGGCGAGCATCGATGCGCCGGCGCAGACCGACACGACCCGGCGACACGACGGTGCCAGTCGACGCACGGAGGCCACGATCTCGGGGACGATCGTGGGGATCGGACCGTCGGGACCGAGCACGAGCGAGCCGGGGACGAGGAGCGTGTCGATCGGTCCCTCGACCTCGGCGAGCGCGACATCGGCCACCAGGCGAACCCCGCTGGAGGTTCGGACCGCACCGGTGTCGGCGTCGGTGCCGCTGCCGGCGAGCTCGATCGCATAGCCCTCGTCGGGGTCGGTGAGCACCAAGGTGGCAGTCGAGAAGATCTCGGCCGGCCCGGTGACGTCGAGCAGCTCGACCCCGTCGAACACCGCCATCACGACCCGTCGAATGCGATCCACGATCGCAATCGTGCCGGAATCCGCGGGTGTCCGCAATCCCGGCTTCCTGTCAGATTCGGTCAGACCCGGGCGTTGGTCGGATCGGCGTCGGAGCCCGGGTCGTGGTCAGCTCCCGAGCATGCCGTACGTGTGGGTCGGCCGGAGGCGCAGCACCTGGCGCTGATCGGCGACCATCGACCGGAAGTAGTCGTCCCAGTCCGGATGCTCGCCGCTGAGCGACCGGTACAGGTCGGCCAGCTCCTGGCCGGCGGCGTCGCCCGGTTCGGTGCTCACCGCCGAGAGCTCGCCGTCACCCTCGACGACGGCATAGGCCCAGAAGTCCTCGCGGCACACGTACAGCGACACCCTCGGATCGCGCGCGGCGTTGCGGGTCTTGGCCCGGGTCGCGGTCACGGAGATGCGGATGAGCCCGCCGTCGTCCACCGCGTAGACGATGTTCGACAGCTGGGGCCGACCGTCGCGCTTGATCGTGGTGAGGACCCCGTTGCGGTGGTTCCGGACGAACGTCATGGCCGAGTCGAGTTCCATGTCGACGTCAACCCTCACGCTGCCGCGGTCATTCCGCGACGGCTCGAGCACGCGCTAGGTCTGCAACCCGAACACCGCGTCGGCGACCATCTCGAGTTCGGCGGTCCAGTCGTCGGGCTCGACGAGCGGGAGGACCACGAACTTGGAGGCGCCCACCTCGATCATGGATTCGAGGGTGGCGGTCAACTGGTCCATGCCGCGGGGGATCACCGACTCGGGGTCGAGATCCGGGCGGCGGCGGGAGATGAACGAGGCGATCACGTCGGGCAGCGGGCCGTCGCGGTAGGCGACCAGGGCGCCGATGTGCTCGGGATCGATCGCCCGGTCGTGGGCGTCGGCGGCGGCGGCGATGATGGGCAACGCGTCGCGGATGTCGTCTGCGGTGCAGAACGACGGCAGCCAGCCGTCGCTCAGGCGACCGACCCGGCGGAGCTCGCTCGGCGCCAGGCCGCCGAGCCACACCTCGAGCGGGTCCGAGAGGGGCTTGGGCTCGACGCTCACACCGTCGAGGTGGAAGAACGTGCCGTGGTGGTCGACCGACTGGTCCGACCACAGGCGACGGATGAGGGGGAGCGCCTCGTCGAAGATCGGAGCCCGGTCTTCGCGCCGCACGCCGAAGGCCTGCTGCTCGCGGGGATCCACCTGGCCGAGCCCGAAGGCGGGCAGCAGCCGCCCGCCCGACAGCCGATCCAGGCTGGCCAGCTCCTTGGCCACGAGCACCGGGTTGCGACCCGGCAGCACCATCACGCTCATGCCGAGCTTCAACCGCGCCGTCCGACCGGCGGCGAACGCCAGCGCCACGACCGGGTCGGGCGCCGGTCCGCCGATGCGCTCGCTCATCCACAACGAGTCGTACCCCAACCGCTCCAGGTCGTCGACGAACGACCCGAACCGGGTCATGTCGTTGGTCAGCGTGCGCGTTCCGAGCCCGAACCCGATGCGGATCTTCATGCCCGGCGACGGTACCGGCGTCGCGGTTCGGCCGCATCAAACCGTCATGGCGATCGATCGGTCGGCGCGTCAGCACGCGCCGCGCCCTCAGGCGCGTCGAGCTCCGATGAGCAGGAACGGCGGACGGTCGCGCTCGACGGCCCATGTCGGTGTGGCTGCGATCTGATCAGGATCCGGTCCCCACTCGACGAGGTCGGTCAACGTGAAGCCCGCCCCGACCAACGCCGAGACATAGGTCGCGATGGTGCGGTGCTGCTTCACGACTCCCGGTGCCAGCCAGTCGGTCGTGCGGGGGCCCTCGTCCAGGTAGCGATCGAGCGGCCACACCGATCGGCCGTCGGGCGACGACACGAACGCCGGACTCGTCGGTGCGGTGAAGAGCGGATGCTCTGCGGAGAAGACGAGACGACCACCGCCGACCAACGCGTCACGGATGGTGGTGAGGGCATGACCGAGGTCGACGAGGTAGTGCATGGTCAGTGAACTGTGGACCAGGTCGCAGGATGCCGCGTGGAGCTCGAGACCGTCGAGATCTTGACGCTCATAGTGGATCCTGTCCTCGTCGCCGGTCCGGTTCGGCCACGATGCCGCCCGGGCCAGCATCCGCTCGGCCAGATCGATGCCCACCACTGACGACGCGCCAGCGTCGCACGCCCAGCGACAGAACCAGCCGTAGCCGCACCCGAGGTCGACGACGCGAGCGCCATCCACGGACCCGATCAGTCGGCGGAGGGTCGGCCACTCGGGTGCGCCAGCGAGCCCCTGGGTGGATCGCGAGAGCCGGCTGTAGGCGTCGAAGAAGGCCTCGTCGTCGTAGATGTTCTGCGCCACGAGCGGCGACGGTATCCCGTCGGCGACGGAGCGTCGGTGGACGGTCGCGTCCGGAGACGGACGCGCATCGGGCATACTGGCGCCTACGTCACGCGCCGCAGGGCGCGTGGGTGGTCGTCGTCGAGGGGGAGGACGACCGGGGTGGCGTCGAGCGCCGCTCGCGGCGCAAGACCGTGGTTGCTCCCCCGTTCTGGAGGAGCACGTGAAGGTCTCGAAGCGGATGCAGGGGTCGTTGGCGGTGGTGGCCGCGCTGGCGGTCCTGCTCGCCGCGTGCTCCAGCGACGATGGCGCAACCGGCGGGGCGGCTCCCCCCAGTTCGGCCGCAGCCGGGAGCGGGAGCGGCACCACGATCGTGGCGACGCCCTTCGACGGGCGCTACGAGGCGACCATCGTGCGCACCGAGGAGGGGATCCCCCACATCACCGGGGCCAACATCGAGAGCGTCATCTACGGCCAGGGCTACGCCAGCGGCGAGGATTACTCCTGCACCCTCGCCGACCAGTTGCTCAAGGTCCAGGGTCGTCGCGCGGAGGCCCTCGGCGCCGGTGACGACGACGCCAACATCAACAGCGACTTCGCGTGGCGCACCATCGGCATCGACGCCCTGGCGCGTCGGGACTACCCGAACCAGCCCGATGAGGTGCGGGCCCAGATGGAGGCGTTCTCCTCCGGCTGGAACAAGCACCTGGCCGACGTCGGCGCCGACGCCGTGACCCAGTGGTGCGCCGGGGCGGACTGGCTCGAGCCGATCACGCCCGAGGACCTCTACGCCTACGCACGATCCATCGCCCTGAACGCCAGCAGCAGCCAGGTGGCTCGCTACCTGGGAAGCGTGCAGCCGCCTGCCGCGACCGACGCAACGCCCGCCCCCGAGGCGGCGCCCGCCGGCTACGACGCGAGTTCGCCGTCGGCCCTTGCGACCCCGGTGTCGGCGTCGGTCCGATCCGACATGACCACCGGTCTCGCCCCCCTCGTGCAGGCCCCGCAGATGGCCAGCAACGGTTGGGCGATCGGCAGCGAGCGGTCCGCCGACGGCGGCGGCATGCTCCTCGCCAACCCGCACTTCCCCTGGGAGGGCGAGCTGCGGTTCTGGGAGTCGCACCTCACCGTGCCCGGCGAGCTCAACATCTACGGAGCCCAACTCGAAGGGCTCCCCGGCGTCGGCATCGGGTTCACCGACGAGTTCGGCTGGACCCACACCGTGTCCGCCGGCAACCGCTTCACGGCGTACACCCTCGAGCTCGTGCCCGGGAAGCCGACCACGTACCGCTACGACGACGCCGAGAAGGAGATGACGTCGCGCACCGAGACGGTCGAGGTCCTCCAGGACGACGGCACCCTCACCGATGAGACCCGCACCCTGTGGTTCAGCGAGTACGGGCCCATCCTCGACTTCCCCGGCGTGGGGTGGTCCCCGGCGATGACGGTCACCTACCGCGACGCCAACATCGACAACGACGAGTTCCTCGAGCAGTACCTGGCCATGGACCAGGCCCAGAGCTTCGACGAGTTCAAGGAGGCCCACGCCACCAACCAGGGCGTGCCGCTCTTCAACACCATCGCCGTGAGCAAGGACGGCGAGGCCTGGTACGCCGACACGTCGGCCACACCGAACCTCAGCCCGGAGGCCATCGCCGCCTACGAGTCGACCCTCGCCACGCCGGGCTTCGCATCCGTTGCCGCCACCAGCGGAGCGGTCCTGCTCGACGGCTCCGATTCGATCTACCAGTGGGTGGACGCTCCCGGTGCTCGCGACCCGGGGTTGGTCCCGTACTCGGAGATGCCCCAGACCCAGCGCAGCGACTACGTGTTCAACGCCAACGACAGCTTCTGGCTGCCCAACGCCGATCACGTCCTCGAGGGTGACTACTCGCCGTTGCACGGTCGGCAGAAGACGGCGCGATCGCCACGCACGCGTGAGAACGCGACGGTGCTGAGCGACACCTCGGCGTCGGGCCCCTCGGGCGACGACGGCATGCTGGATCTGGGCGAGCTGCGCGATCTGGCGCTGCTCAACCACGGCTTCACCTCGCGAGCGCTCAAGGACGAGGTCGTTGACCGGTGCAAGGCGGCGACCGTCGTCGACGTGCCCGAGCTCGCCGGGTCCGACGGCGCCGTCGCCCTCCCCGCCGAATCGGTCGACATCAGCCAGGCGTGCTCGGTGCTCGCCGACTGGGACGGCGCCTACGACCTCGACCGCGTCGGGGCCATCGTGTGGCGCGAGTTCATCGGCCGCTACACCAACGCCGACCTCCTCGGCGGGGCAGCCCTGTGGTCGACGCCGTTCGATGCCGCCGAACCCGTCACCACGCCGAGCGGCCTGGCGCCGCCCCCGGACGGCGGGGTCGATCCGGTGCTCGTCAACCTCGGACGGTCCGTGCAGATCCTGACCAAGGCGGGCTTCTCGGTGGACACGCCGCTCGGCGAGGTCCAGCTCGCCGACCGCGAGGGCACGTTGGTGCCGATCCACGGCGGCAACAGCGCCGACGGGGTGACGAACGTGGTCGGCTACAGCGGCTCGTTCGGTTCGACCGAGCCGTTCCCCAAGCGCGGCACCACGATCGCCCCGCAGTCGGCGCTCACTGCCGACGGCTACCGGATCAACAACGGCACCAGCTTCCTGATGGCGCTCGCCTACGACGACGCCGGACCGGAGGCGTTCGCGTTCCTCACCTACGGGAACACCGGCGACCGCACCTCACCCCTGTTCTCGTCCCAGACGGAGCGCTTCTCGAAGAAGGACTGGCGCGAGCTCCTGTTCACCGCCGACGCGGTCGCTGCGGCACCCAAGCTCGACGAGAAGACGGTGTCGTCGGACTGAGCTCGGACGTCGACGTCCTTCGACCCGAACGCGCCCTTCGTCGCCCCGTACCATGGGCCCATGGACATCGGACCCGTCGGCATCTGGACGTTCCAACTCGATCTGGTGCCGTCGCGCCAGGCCCAGGAGCACGTGGCGGAGCTCGATCAGCTCGGCTACGGCGCGGTGTGGATCCCCGAGGCGGTCGGACGCGAGGCGCTGACGTCCGCCGGTCTGCTGCTCGCGGGCAGCGAGCGCATTGCTGTCGCCACGGGCATCGCCTCGATCTGGGCGCGTGACGCCATGACCATGAACGCCGGTCACAAGACCCTCAGCGAGGCGTTTCCCGGTCGGTTCCTGTTGGGCATGGGGGTCAGCCACCAGCCGATGGTCGATGGCCTCCGTGGCCACCACTACGACAAGCCGCTCTCGGTCATGCGCGCCTACCTCGACGCCATGGATCAGGCGCTGTTCCTCGCGGCCGAGCCGACCGACGCACCCGAGAAGGTCCTCGCCGCGCTCGGCCCCAAGATGTTGGGTCTGGCCGCCGAGCGCACGGCCGGCGCCCACACGTACTTCGTGCCGCCCGAGCACACGGCCTTCGCACGCGCCACCATGGGCGACGGCCCGTTGCTGGCGGTCGAGCAGGCGGTGGTGCTCGAGACGGACCCGGGCAAGGCTCGAGAGATCGCCCGTCAGCACACCTCCATCTACACCGGACTGCCGAACTACTCGAACAACCTCGCCCGTTTCGGGCTGACCGCCGACGATGTCGCCGAACCGGGCGGCAGCGACCGCCTCGTCGACACCGTCGTGGCGTGGGGCGATCTCGAGACGGTCCTCGCCCGGGTGCAGGCCCACCGCGATGCCGGCGCCGACCACGTGTGCGTCCAGGTCATCGGCGAAGATGGCAACGCGGTACCGATCGAGGCGTGGCGCGAGTTGGCACCGGCGTTGATCGGCTGAGGTCCGACGTCATCGCCGCGGCGAGCCGGCAGGTCTCATGAAGGGTGGTCGGCGATGTCGGCTCTCGTCCCGGTCGGGGCCGCTACGTTGCGGCGATGCGCCTCGCCCTCGACCCGCCGCTCGATCCGGAGACCTACGCCCACTCGCACGACATCCGGGCCCGGTTCGCCGAGACCGACGCCATGGGCATCGTGCACCACTCGTCGTACCTCCTCTACCTCGAGGAAGCGCGAGTCGCCTGGATGCGCGAGCGCGGCCACTCCTACGAGGAGCTGCGCACCGAGGGCATCGACTTCGCCGTGATCGAGGCGTTCGTCCAGTACCGCCGTCCGCTCCGGTTCGACGAGGTGTTCGCGGTTCACATGGGCATCGGCAAGCTCACGCGCATGACCTTCCAGCTCGCCTATCTGCTCACCGTGGACGGCGAACCACGCGCCACGGCCGTGACGGTGCACGCCTGCGTGGATCCCGACGGCCGTCCGGCCCGCATGCCGGTCTGGGTGAAGGACTTCGTCAGCACCGGTCTCGGCTGAGACAGGCGGTCGTCGGGCTCAGCCGGTGCCGGAACGACGGCGGACGACCTCGCGTCCGAGATCGTCGAGCCGCCGCGACCACGCGGTGTCGGTGGTCTCGATCCAGTCGACCGCCGGGCGGAGGGCCGACGTCGACGCCTCGAAGCGTGCTTCGCGGCCGGACCGGACGCCGTGTACGAGACCGGCGTCGGCGCGGATGCGGAGGTGCTTGGCCACGGCCTGGCGTGAAACGGGGAGGTCGTCGGCGATGGTGGTGGCGGTGACCGGACCATCGGCGACGACGGTGCGCAGCACCGCACGGCGCGTGGCGTCGGCGAGCGCGGCGAAGAGGGCGTCGACGGCGCGGTCCTCATCGGCGTCGAACGCCGGGAGCGGCGCGCCCGGCATCGTTCGACTCAACGCGACGCGGCGACGGGTCGCGCTGCGTTGAGCGCGAGGAGGCGCACCGACCAGTGAGCGGGAGTCCGCGCCAGCCAGGTGATCACGGGTGTCAGCGGCTCGAGTGACACGGTGGCCGGATCCTGGGCGCAACAGGTGATGCCCGGCGACCGGGCATAGATCTCGGTGACGCCCACCCGCGTGCCCGACGGGGTCGGGGTCAAGGTGATCTCGACGCTCGTGAGCGGTCCGTCGTCGGCCCACCAGTGCCAGGCCACTCGCTCGGCCTCGTCGACATCGGTGACCAGCACCTGACGGACGGTGCCGTCGGGATCGACCACCCGGCCGACACCTCCCGGCCGGAGATCGAGATCCACCTCGGCACCCAACCACGATCCGAGGGTGTCGGGATCGGTCATGGCGTCCCACACCTCGGCGACGTCGGCCTCGATCTCGGTGGAGCGGTCGATTGCGGTGTCGGAACCCGTCGATGGGGAATCAGCCATGGATGCAACCTAATGGTTGCGTTTCCAGCTGACAACCCCTACCGTCACCGAAGCAACCAAATGGTTGCGCATCGTCCCGGGTGGGATGTGAAGGTCGACGCCGGGGTCTCCCCGTCGCAGCGGTGACCCGAAGACCCGACCCCATCAGGAGGTACCCGTGCTCATCCCCACCGTCATCGAATCCAGCTCGCGTGGCGAGCGTGCCTACGACATCTACTCGCGCCTGCTCCGCGAGCGCATCATCTTCCTGGGTTCGGCCATCGACGACCAGGTCGCCAACCTCGTCGTCGCCCAGCTCCTCTTCCTGGAGTCCGAGGACGCCGAGAAACCGATCAACATCTACATCAACTCGCCCGGCGGCGACATGATCGGGCTGTTCGCCATCGCCGACACCATGTCGTTCCTCCATCCGCCGGTGGCCACCACGTGCGTCGGCCAGGCCGCATCGGCGGCGGCCGTGATCCTCGCTGCGGGCACGCCCGGCCTGCGCGCCGCGCTGCCGAACGCCCGGGTCCTCATCCACCAGCCCCACGGTGGCGTCCAGGGTCAGTCCACCGACCTCGAGATCCAGGTTCGCGAGACCGTCGTCATGCGCGATCTCATGGTCGACCTGCTGGCCACGGCGACGAACCAGTCACGCGAGCGCATCCTCGCCGACATCGATCGGGACTACATCCTGCGGGGCCAGGCCGCCGTCGACTACGGCCTGATCGACGACGTGATCACCCAACGCCAGCTTCACGCCGTGACCGCGATCGCTGCCGGCTACGCCTCGACGGCGCAACGCTCGGGCTGACGAGGCGCCCGGGTCGGGAGCTCGAACCGCGCGAAGACGAAGACGAGGACGGCAAGGACCGCGCCGGGGAGCACCAGCCACAGCGGGCGCTGCCACCACCATCCGGCATCAGCGACGCGGCCGAGCTCGTAGCCGAGGAGCTGGTAGATGCCGATGGCGGCGACGAGCGCGGTCATGTGCCACGTGAACACGGTCATGGCCACGGCGTTGACCGCCACGGTGGCCGACCAGACCCGCCGGCCCGCCAGCCACGCCTCGGCGCTGGGGCGCAGCAGCAGGACGATCCCGACCTGGAACACGGCCAGCGCGGCGATGCACGGGGTGGTGGGGAACATGTTCGAGCTCTCGCCTGCCAGCGACACCATGGAGTGCGGGTACACACCGAGGTTGGTCAGCACCACGAGTGCGGCGAGTCCGCCGAGCACCATCGCCCACAGCCGCCGGGAACCGCCGCCCACCAGGGTGCCGTCGCGCCAGAAGTACCCCAACTGGTGGACGAACAGCCACACCAGGGCCGAGGTGACCAGGCCGAGGGCGTCGATGCCGGTCTGCAGCCGGACGAGCTCGACGACGGCCAGGGCGCTGAGCAACGCCACGAGCGTGAGCTCGCGGCCGGCTCGGTGGAGTCGGATCGTGATCGGAGCGAGGACGACGACGCCGGTGTAGACCCCGAGGAACCACAGCGGCACGAACACGACCATGCCCCAGTGCGTGACCCCGGAGTAGCCGGGGAGCATCGCTCGGGCGAGGAGGTCACCGACCAACCAGACACCGACGTAGATCGCGACCGGTTTGGCGAGCCGGCGCAGGCGGCCGACGAGGAACGCCCGAGCACCGCCGCCCCTGCGTTCGACCGCCTCGAACGACGCGAGGTTGGCGAAGCCGCCGACGAAGAAGAAGACGGGCATGATCTGCAGCACCCAGGTCGCGAGCCAGAGACCGGGGATGTCGCCGATGGGGTTGGGCATCCCGAGCGACCCGTCGTCGTTCCACTGGGTGATGGAGAAGACCCAATGCCACAGCACGACGACGACGATGCTGAGCGCTCGGAGGAAGTCGACGTAGCGGTCCCGTGACGCCGGGGTGTTGTCGACCAGCGTGGCGACCGACAGCGAGACATCGTCGATGGGTGGCGAACCGGTCGCGGTCGACGGGTCCGCGGAGCTCGTTCGACGGTGGGAGCGCGGCGTGCGGGACAGGGTCTTGGTCATGGGTCCCACGATGGGCGACCGGGCGCGTCGGTCTCAACGGTGGATCCCCCCAGATGTCGGTGGGGACGAGACCGGACCCGGCCGCCACCGGCCGGGATGCGGTGATCAGGTGGTGACGGTCAGGCTCGAGGCACGGTGGTCGGCGGCGAGGTGGAAGGTCGCGGTCGGGGGGACCTCGAGGGGAGGGTTCGGATCTGCCAGGACGGCGGCGGCGTGGGCGCGGTCGTCGTCGTCGAGGGCACGGGTGTCGGCGCACCACTCGACCGTGTTGGCGTTCGGGTCCTCGGTGTAGATCGATCGACAGAAGCCGTGGTCGATCTCGACGACGTCGAGGCCGGTGCGCAACCACCGGTCGGTGCACGAGCCGAGATCATCGAGCTCGGCCGCGAACGCGAGGTGGTTGACCCAACCCGGTACGCCGATCCCGTTCGAGATCGACGCATCGAAGGGGCCGATGGTGTCGTCGTGGAGATCCCAGAACGCGATCATGCCGTCGCCGCCCGTGTCGTAGAAGATGTGCTTGGCCCACCCGCCGGTGGGCGTCGGGGCCACCACCGCCTTCACCAGCTCGAAGCCCATGGCCTCGGTGTAGAAGCGGTGGGTCGCTGCCATGTCGTTGGTCGCCAGCGCGAGGTGGTGGAAAGCCATGATGTCCCCCTGGATCGCCCGTCGCTCCGCAGCGCCGGGAACCCCGACAGGTTCGCGCGTCGCAGCCCTGGCTGCTGCCTGGGGTGCCCCCGGACCTCGCGGGTGGGTCGGCGCGACAGGTCCGGCTACGGTCGCTCGTCGTGGGAGCGACGCGCACGCCGATCTGGGCCGCGATCGCCGGGGTGCTGATGGGCTCGGCGATCGCCGCCGCCCTGGTGGCCGGCGGGGCGCTGCGCGTCCCGGTCGCCCGGGACTACACCGATGCCAGCGCGCCGTTCCTCGAGGCGTGGGAGCGCAGCCGCACCGGCACCTTCGTGGTCTCCTCCGAGTTCCGGCGAACGCTCCGGGACGGCCGCACGCTCTTCTCGGCGAGCGAACTGGCGCAGCGCCCACCGGATCGCATCGCACGTCAGTTCGGCGGTGTCGACGGCCGGATCGACGGTCGTCCTGTCGTCTGCTCGACCGACCAGAACGATCGCTACTCGTGCGTGACCGGCGAGGCCACCGTGGGGCCCTTCTCCGAGACGATCCGCTCCGAGCTCGACACGTTCCGGTCGTACTTCACGACGCCTGACCCTGCGCTCTACCAGGTCATCCGGGCGCCCGACGCCGACTGCTTCGAGCTGATCCAGCAGATCGCCTACCCGGATCCCACCTACGGCCGCTACACCAAGATGTGCTTCGACCCGCCGACCGGCGCCCTGCGTCTGCTCGAGCGGCGCCTCGACAGCGGCGTGGTCGAGACGCTCGAGGCGCAGGCGATCCGCACCGAGGTCACCGACGGTGACTTCAACCTCGACCAGGACGATGCCTTCGACGTGCGCATGGACCTCGGCGCCACGCCTGAATCCTCGGCGGTGCCGGGATCGGCGCCTCCCGGTTCGGATGCTCCCGATGGCGCCACGTCCGGCGTGGAGGGGGCAGCCGACGACCCGGTGCCGTCGGTCGACCAGCTCGAACCGCTCAGCAACGAGGACCTGGTGCGCTCGGGGTCCGACGCGGTTCGGTCGGGCCGGACGGTGGACCCGTACGTCGCCGTGCTGGCGGCGCGGCTCGGGGACGGAACGTTCAGCATCAACGACTCGGTGTGGCGCCGAGCGGACGGATCGGTCGACGATCTCGCCGAACCGATGGTGCTCGACCTGCTCCGGCGTGGGGTGTACCTCCCGCCACCGTGATCCGGGGACCGCGACCCGGCCCGAAAACGAGCGACACCGCCCGGCGGGAGGCGGTGTCGCGAGCGAGAGCGTGCGGGATGCCACGACAACCCAGTCTGTCGTGAGACGTCCTGGCGGCGATGTGTTGGCAGGAACCTGACGGTTCCCCCGCGCCCTCCCGCCGTTGTCAGTGGGGGCGATGCCACTGACAGTTGTAATCGTCGGCCGATCGGTGACGGAACTTGAGCGATCTCTCGACCGATCGGGTGACGGGCTCGTCGATGGGACCGATCCACGCCCGGCGCGACGGATCGCCTGGCGCCGCCGAGCACGGTGGGCGAAGCTGATCGCCCCGTTGCTCGTCGGCTCGATGCCGGAGCACCGACGACAGGAAGGCAGCGACGTGGCAGATCGACGGTCGTCAGCGGAGGGTTCCGTCCGTGTTCCTCGGTGACGATCTGCTGCCCTGGCTCACCCTCGCGCTCGGAGGCGCCCTGGCCGTCGGGACCCTGCTCGCACTGGTGCGTCCGCCGGTGGACCCTCGAGACGACGATCTGTCGCGTCCGCCGCTGGCCCGGAGCATCATCATGATCACGATCGGGGCCATCGCCGCCATCTGGGGACTCGCCAGCCTCCTGACCTGAGGACGACCGCACGACCCACGCGGGTCGGGCAGCTCCGCCGCGCCGCGACGGGAACCCGGGATCGGCTACCGTCGGTGAACAGCGTTCATCGGGGATGATCGGTGGTCGAGCCGTCGCCTCGAGCCTCGGGGAGAACGAGAGGGAGAGGGGGAGTCGGTGCCGGAGACGATCGTCCGGTCGCACGACGCCGACGGGGCAACCGGTGAGCCACGCCTGAAGGCGCGGGGACTGGGAGTCAGCTTCGGCGGTGTGCGAGCGGTGATGGACCTGTCGCTCGACGTCGGCGAGGCGCAGTTGGTCGGGCTCATCGGACCGAACGGAGCGGGCAAGACCACGACGATCGACGCCTTGACCGGTTTCACCCGCCACGACGGTCGGGTCTCGGTGAACGGCGTCGACCTGACCACGGCCGCGCCGCACGTCCGCGCCGCGTCCGGTCTCACCCGCACGTGGCAGTCCCTGGAGCTCTTCGACGACCTGACCGTGGAGGAGAACCTGCGGGTCGCGGCTGAACGGCCGTCGCTCGCGTCGACCCTCGGCGACCTGGTGCGTCCGACGCGAGCGCGTTCGGCGGACGGCGTGGCGTGGGCCATCGACGTGCTCGGCCTGGCGGACGTCGCGCAGGCCTACCCGCCGCAGCTCTCGCTCGGCCGCCAGAAGCTCGTGGCCGTCGCCCGCGGACTGGCCGGTCGACCATCGGTTCTGTTGCTCGACGAGCCCGCCGCCGGCCTGGACAGCTCGGAGAGCCTGGCCCTCGGGGCCACGCTGCAACGCATCATCGAGCACGGCACCTCGATCCTGTTGATCGACCACGACATGGCGCTCGTGCTCGGCGTCTGCGACCACCTCTACGTGCTCGACTTCGGCCGACTCATCGCCGACGGGCCCCCCGCTCGGGTGCGCGACGACCCCCGGGTCGTCGCCGCGTACCTGGGAACGACGTGAGTCCGAACGCAGGACCGCTGCTCGACCTGGTCGGGTTGCACGCGGGCTACGACGGCATCGCCGTGGTGCGCGACCTGACCCTGTCGGTGTCGGTCGGGGAGATCGTGGCGCTCCTCGGACCGAACGGCGCAGGGAAGACGACCACGCTCCTCACCATCTCGGGCCTCCTCGCGCCGTTGGCCGGCACCATCGATGTCCTCGGCGGCGGCCCGCCGTCGACGCGGCGCCCCCAGGAGGTCGCCCGCCGCGGTGTCGCCCACGTCCCGGAGCACCGGTCGCTCTTCTACGACCTGACCGTTCGAGAGAACCTGCGTCTCGGCGCCGTCGGCCGTGGCGTGGACCTCGATCGCGTCTTCGAGTACTTCCCGGCGTTGTCGAAGCTGCTCGACCGGCGAGCCGGGCTCCTCTCGGGTGGCGAGCAGCAGATGCTGGCGTTGGGACGGGCACTGGTCGGCAACCCCCGTCTGCTGATGGTGGACGAGATGAGCCTCGGCCTGGCGCCCATCGTCGTGGAAGGCCTGCTGCCGGTGCTCCGCCGGATCAGCGACGAGACCGGCGCCGGGATCGTGCTCGTCGAGCAGCACGTGAACCTCGCACTCGAGCTCGCCGACCGCGCCTACGTGCTCAACCACGGCGATCTGGTCCTCTCGGGCGCGGCCGACGAGCTCGCTGCCCGTTCGGACCTGCTCGAATCGACCTACCTCGGCGCCCGGTCCCTGTGACCGCCACCGTGCGACCGGTCGACGTGAACCCTTTCCGGATCAGAGAAAAACGCTCGAAAGGGTGTCCGCGCCCGGCGAAGTCGTGGATGATGGCACCGTCGATCGGACAACCGAGGGAGTGGCCATGACACTCGTGCGACGCTTGGCGGCGGAGTTCGTGGGAACGTTCGTGCTGGTGCTCGGCGGGTGCGGCAGCGCCGTGATCGCCGCCAAGTTCGTGGGGCCCGACGGTGCGAACACCGGACTCGGCATCGGGTTCCTGGGGGTGGCCCTGGCGTTCGGTCTCACCGTGGTGGTCATGGTCTACGCGTTCGGCCACGTGTCGGGCGGTCACTTCAACCCGGCGGTGACGCTCGGGCTCGCCGCCGCCCGTCGCTTCGATTGGAAGGACGCCATCCCCTACGTGGTCGCGCAGGTTGCGGGCGGCATCGCGGCGGCGGCGGTGCTGTGGGTGATCGCCATCAACAAGAAGGGCATGACCGCCGATCTGCTTCGGGAGGGCGGGTTCGCCGCCAACGGCTACGGGGACCACTCCCCGGGTGGGTACGCGCTCATCGCCGGGCTCATCGCCGAGATCGTGCTGACGGCGATCTTCCTGATCGTCATCATGGGCGTCACCGACGCCCGTGCGCCGAAGGGCTTCGCGGCGTTGGCGATCGGTCTCACGCTGACGCTGATCCACCTCGTGTGCATCCCGATCACCAACACCTCGGTGAACCCGGCGCGTTCCACGGGGCCCGCGCTGTTCGTAGGTGGATGGGCCATCTCGCAGCTCTGGCTGTTCTGGGTGGCGCCGATCATCGGCGGGGTGCTCGGCGCGCTGGCCTACCAGATCATCGCCGGGGCATCGCCTGCAGAGCAGGGCCCGGAACCCGAGGCCCTCGAGTTCGCCGACGGCTCGTAGCAGCGCCGATCGGGTGGGCCCAGGCTCCACGATGCGCCCGCGTCGAGTCCGGACAGGTAGAAACGATCATGGACTTCGACTGGCCTCCCGACCTGCTCGGTCTGCAGCGCGAAGCCCGCGAAATCGGTGTCGCAGCTGCGAGCGACCTCGACATCCGCGAGGACTCGTGGATCGTGGGCACGTCGCGGGCGTTCTCGCTCGAGCTCGCGGCGCGCGGCTGGCTCGGGATGACGTGGCCCGAGAGCGAAGGCGGGCACGGTCGCACGCCGCTGGAGCGGTTCGTGGTGTTCGAGGCGCTCATCGGCTGTGGCGCACCGCTGGCCACCTCGTGGTTCGCCGATCGTCAGATCGGGCCCACGTTGCTGGCGTTCGGCACCCCCGAGCAACGCCGCCGGTTCCTCCCCGACATCATCGCCGGCACCTCTGCGTGGTCGATCGGCATGAGCGAGCCCGACGCCGGCAGCGACGTGGCCGCGATCGCGACCCGCGCGGTGCGCGACGGCGACGACTGGGTCCTCGACGGGACGAAGGTCTGGACGTCGGGCGCGAGGGACGCCGACTGGTGCTACGTGATCGCCCGGACCGATCCCGACGCCCCACCCCACGCCGGGCTGTCGGAGTTCATCGTCGATCTCCACGCACCCGGGATCACCATCGGTCCGATCGAGGACATGACCGGGAGCCGCCACTTCTGTGAGGTGGTGTACGAAGGGGTCAGGGTCCCCGGCGAGAACCTCGTCGGGGTCGAGAACCAGAGCTTCGCCCAGGTCATGCGCCAGATGGAGCACGAGCGCGGTGGCATCGATCGACTGGTCTCGAACCGTGCGCTGTTCGACGACGTCGCCCCGCTGGCCGACCGCTCCGATCCGCTGGTGCGCCAGGAGCTGGCGGCCATCGAGACGGGGTACCGGATCGGGCGCAACCTCGTCCTGCGCGAGGTCGTCGGTCAGGCCCCCAAGGGCTTCTCGGCGGTCACGAAGACGTTCTGCACCGAGTTCGAGCAGCGGGTGATCGCGTTCTGCGCACGGGTGGTGGGGCCCGACGCCATGCTGACGGGCCGGGTGGCCCGCAACCTCTGCTACGCACCCGCCTACACGATCATGGGGGGGACCACCCTGATCCTGCGCAACATCATCGGTGAACGGATCCTCGGGCTCCCGCGGGAGCCTCGTCCGACCCCGGGGGGTCAGTAGTCGAGGCGGCGTCGACGTCCCGACCAGACCAGCGTCTGGAACAGCGACACCACGAGTCCGATGACCCCGATGACCATCAGGATGAAGCCGATCATGGGCAGGTCGACCTCGGCCCAGACATCAGCGACTGCGTAGCGCAAGATCGCTCCGACCGCGATGAGGAACAGCGAGCCTCCGACGTACATGGCAACCTCCCAGTTGGCGTGCGACGCACGCGTGGACGCCGGATTGCCTACCCCGTGGTCTCCGTTTCGAGACCATCGTGGGTGGCGGAGCCACGCCTCAGCGCCGCCGTGAGGCCGACCGTGGCGACGGCGAACCCGATCATCGTCGCGATCAGCAGCACCGATCCACCGGGGGGCTGCCAGGATCCGGAGGTGATCCGCAGACCGCCGGTGGCGCCGGTTGTGTAGCGGCGGAGGGTCCACGCGAACGCGGCGACCGTGGCTGCGCCGGTGAGGGTTGCGGAGGCGACCGCCACCCGGGGCGTGAGCGATCTGACGAGGGCCCGGCCGCGGTCGATGGCGACGACCGACAGGAGCGGGATCCCGACGGCGATCGGGAGCGCGTACCGGCCCTGCCACGGCAGACCCTGGGCAGCGGCCGACGGGTACTGGATGATGACGGGCAGCGCGATCGTTGCCCCGAGCGTCAGCAGGATCCCCAGTGCGTCGCGCCGGGTCCCGATCACGCAGCCGACGGCGAGCAACCCGAAGACCGCGGCCAACCACGCGAAGGACGTGAAGGCGGGTGCGCTCGTGTCGAGCCAACCGAAGACCCCGATCATCTCGGCCAAGTAGCCCGAGGTCTCCCCGAGGATCACGACGACCGGGTTCTTGCCGTCCACGCCGATCCGGCCCGGGGTGGACGCCAGCGCGCCGCTCAGCACGATGGACGCGGTGGCGAGCGCGCCGACGGCGGCGAGGGCCACTCCGCCGATGACGAACGACCGGTCTCGCAGGACCCGCCGGACCGATTCGGCCGGGACGGAGACGGCGACGAGCACGGCGATCGCGGCCAGGAAGGCCGGCGACAGGGTGCGCGTCAGCGCGAGGGCGACGCCGGCGACGACCATGGTCACGATCAGCGACCGGGGACGCGGTGTGCGCCCGTGGTCGTCGTGGTGGGCGATCGCGAGCAGCGCCGACCACACGGCGATCGCCGAGCACACCTCCAGGCCGTTCGGGTTCACCGAGCCGGCGAGGAAGAGCACCATGGGCGTGGCCGCGACGAGCGTGCCGGCCACGGCGAGTCGCGGATCGATGACGGTGGCGAGCGAGCGCACGGCCGTAGCCAGCAGAGCAGCGCACACGACGGCGCTGGCGATGCGCATCAGGTAGAGCCCGGTCGGACCCGACGACAGCCGGCCGCCCCACCCCACCAGGGCGTAGAACAGCGGGGGATAGTGCCCGGCGGTGGATTCGACGCCCGTCACGGTGTTCGGGCCGGCGAACGGCGGCGAGCAATCGGCCGTGACATCGGGGGAGAACGCGAAGCACTCGCGCACGATCGTTGCCTGCGCCCAGACCGCCGGGAGCTGGAAGGTGGTGGTGAGGTGGCCGTCCGCGCTCGTCGCGTCGTCGCCGCTGGCCTGTCCGCTCCACGTCGCGACCGCCTTGACGGCGTGTGAGGGCTCGTCGGGAACGCTGAAGAGGGGGCTGGCGAGCGCCCAGGCGATGCCCGGTACGGCGAAGAGCACGATCAGCACGGGCCACGAGAGCAGCCACCGCTGGTGGGTCGAAGTCGTCGTGATCACGTCCATGGCGCTCGAACGCTCGCCCGAGGGGAGTCGGGGGCGGCGCCGGGATCGTATCGGGACGCGACCCCGCCGCCGTCGACGCTCGTCGCGGGTCAGCCGGTGGGCTGCACCTCGGCCAGGAACTGCAGCAACGGGGCGTTGACCTCGGTGGGCCGTTCCTGTTGGACCCAGTGCCCGGCGCCGTCGACGAGCACCGAGCCCCGTAGGTCGGTGACCCAGTCGTGCATGGCGTCGGGCGAGCTCATCAACAGCACGGGGTCGGCGCTGCCGGCGATGAAGAGCGCAGGCACGGTGATCCTCGTGTCGGCGAGGTCCTCGGTGAGCGCCCAGTTGCGGTCGAGGTTGCGGTACCAGTTGATGCCGCCCGTGAACCCCGTCCGGCCGAACTCGGCGACGTAGTGGTCGAGGTCGGTCTGGGTCAGCCAGTCGGGGAGCACCTCGGGTTCGGGCAGTCGGCAGACGAACCCGCCCTCGGACCGGGGTGAGAACATCTCCACCTCGGCGGGCGAGGACCCGGGCCCGAGGCCGGCGAGTATGCGGCGCATCATGGTGGCCACGTCGCCGCCGAGCTCTGCGTCGGGGACGTCGGGTTCCTGGAAGTACAACATGTAGAAGAACGTGTCGCCGAAGATCGACCGCATGATCTCGGTGGGTGGGCCGGAGGACCGGGGAACGAACGGAACGCTCATGCCCACCACGCCGGCCACGCGCTCGGGTGCCCGCTGCGCGAGCGACCACACGACCATCGAGCCCCAGTCGTGCCCGACGAAGACGGCGCGCTCCTCACCGAGGTCGTCGAGCAGGCCCAGGAGGTCGTCGGTGAGGTGGATGATGTCGTAGTCGGCGACGTCGGCGGGCCGGGTCGACCGGCCGTAGCCGCGCTGGTCGGGGGCGAGCACCCGGTACCCGGCGTCGGCGATCGGACCGATCTGGTGGCGCCAGGAGTAGGACAGCTCGGGGAAGCCGTGGGCGAGGATGACGGGCGGTCCGGACCCGACGTCGACCACGCTGAGCTCGACGCCGTTCACGGCAACGCTGCGCCGGGGCGCGCTGGCCATCGAAACCCGACCGGGCTCGGTCTCGTCGCTCGGGGGCACCTCGCTCATCGACCCGTCGCCTCCGTGGGTGAGGCGGCCGGGCGGGATCGTGGCCCTCGGATGAGGCCTCCGGGGCGCTCGCCGGTGGGGTGGTCGTCCTCCCGCACGACCACCCCGGACTTCACGGTGGCCGCGTACCCGGTGGCGGCCTGGATGAGGCGCTTGCCGCCGGCTGGGAGGTCGTAGGCCATGCGGGGGCGGTGCAGGGCGAGGGCGTCGTAGTCGATGATGTTGAGGTCCGCGAGCATGCCGGGCGCCAGGGTGCCGCGATCCCCGAACCCGTACAGCGCGGCGGTGCGTGCGGTCTGGTGGTGCACCACCTGCTCGACCGAGAGGCGATCGCCGCGCGCTCGGTCACGGGTCCAGTGGGTCAACATGAACGTGGGCAGGCTGGCGTCGCAGAGCACGCCGCAGTGGGCGCCGCCGTCGCCGAGGCCGAGCACCGTCGAGGGGTGGTTGAGCATCTCCTCGATGGCGTTCAGCCCGCCCCCGGCGTACCCGAGGATCGGGAGGTACAGCAGCTCGGTGCCGTCGTGGCGCAGCATGAGGTCGTACATGATCTCGAGCACCGGCCGGCCCTCGCGCTCGGCCATGGCGGCGACGCTCTGGTCCGGTGAGGGTTCGTAGTCGACCGGATCGCCGAGTGGGAACACCTTGTGCGTGCTCGCCAGGAGCATCGCCATCGGGCCGCCGGGCTGGACGTCCTCGGCGAGGATCGCGTCGCGCACCTCGGCCGTGGCGAGCGCGGCGACGCGCTCGGCGTGCGGGAGATCGGCGAGTGGTCGGTAGGCGGCGTGGCGGACGAAGGGGTGGAAGCTCGATTCGAACCCGACGAGGATCGACGCCGGCTTGCCGGCGACCTGGGGCACCAGCCATGCGCCGGACCGGTTGGCGGTGAGCCCCTCGTCGATCCAGGAGCGCCAGAGGTCGGGGGCGAAGTCCGCTTGGAGCACCTGGTAGGTCACCGGCACCTGGTTCCGTCGTGAGATCTCGGCCATCCAGGCGATCTCGCCCTGGAGGTCCATGAGATCGCTCGCGACCGAGAACACCCGGTGACCCGCATCCCCGAGCGCGTCACCGAGTGCGATCAGCTCGTCGGCGGCGGCGGTGGTGCCGGCCGCCAGCTCGCCGTCCTTGGCGCGGTGGAGGAGGGTGCGCGTGGTCGAGATCCCGACGGCACCGGCGGCGATCGCCTCCTTGGCCAGGTCGTGCATGCGCACGATCTCCTCCGCGGTGGCGACGTCGTTGCCGCGTCCCTCGCCGAGGACGTAGGCGCGGAGGGCGCCGTGGGGGAGCAGGGCGGCGACGTCGAGGACACGGGGCATGCGCTCGACCTCGTCGAGGTACTCGCCGAAGGTCTCCCAGTTCCACGACATGCCCTCGGCCAGCGCAGCGCCGGGGATGTCCTCGACACCCTCCATGAGCTGGATCAGCCACTCCCGGTCCTCGGCCCGGACCGGTGCAAAGCCGACACCGCAGTTGCCCATGACCACCGTGGTGACCCCGTGCCAGCCCGATGGCGACACCTCGGGGTCCCAGGTGACCTGGCCGTCGTAGTGGGTGTGCACGTCGACCCAGCCCGGGGTGACGAGTCGGCCGCCGGCGTCGATGACGCGTCGGCCCGACCCTTCGACCTCGCCGACCTCGGTGATGCGGTCGCCGTCGATGGCGATGTCGCCCGTGCGCCGCGGCGCTCCGGTTCCGTCGACGATGGTGGCGTCGGTGATCACGATGTCGTGCACGGCTCATCCTCCCGAGGTGGGTTCGATCGGTGCGTCGTCCCCCCCCCGCCCGCTCGGTTCGAGCCGACAGCTGGCAACGCCTGTAGCAAACCCTAGAGGATGGTAACGTGCGTTGCCAGAGTGTCCGATCGAGGGCGTGCGATGCAGCCGGGGAGGCGATGATGGCCGAGTCCCACAGCATCCCGAGTCGTTGGCGAGGCGTCCCGCTCGACGAACGCCAGGCCGAACGCCGCCGCATCCTGGTCGACGCGGCGTTCGAGCTGCTCGGAACCGTGGGCGTGGCCGGCACCACTGTGCGTGGCGTGTGCGAGGCGGCTCAGCTCAACCCGCGGTACTTCTACGAGAGCTTCGACGACCTCGATGCGTTGCTGGTGGCGGTGTTCAACCGCACCGCCCAGGCCGGTCTGGCCGTGATCCTCGAGGCCGTCGCGTCCACCCGGGACGACGACGCCATCATCACCACCCGAGCGGTGATGAACTCGTTCCTCCGCTTCATCACCGACGACCCCCGCCGCGCCCAGGTGCTCTACGTCGCCGGGCTGGGCAACGAGGCGCTGGCTCGACGGCGCCTCGAAGCGATGATCGAGATGGCCGAGCTGATCGCCAGCGGTCGGTCCACGGACGAGGAGCCGATCCATCCGGACCCGGTGGTCGAGGTCGCCGCCAGCCTCGTCGTCGGGGGCATGAGCGAGCTGGTCATCACGTGGCTCCACGGTCGCGTCGATCTCACCCTCGACGAGCTCATCGACGACGCGTCGGTCCTGTTCGTCGCCGTCGGCGACGCGGCCGCACGGATCGCCCAGGCACGAGCGTCGGCCACCCGACGCTGATCGGCTCATCGGCGGTCAGGTACGGTCCGTGGCGGCCCACCGCGGCCGGTTCGACCAACGAAGGGGACCCTCATGCCTGCACCGGGAATGCACTCCGGCTCGCCCACCGACGATGCCATGAACCTCGCCATGTCTCCCGGAGCGGTGCCCCTCTACGAGGCGGTGACGACCTTCATCGCCGCCGAGATCGATCCGATCACCGACGAGTTCTACCGACTGGGCGACGGCCGGACCGACCGCTGGGGGTACGGGCCGGGCCAGCTCGAGCTGCTCGATTCGGTCAAGGCCAAGGCCAAGGCCAGCGGTCTCTGGAACTTCTTCCTCCCCAACGCCGAGACGGGCGAAGGGCTGTCGAACCTGGACTACGCGTACATCGCCAACGAGCTGGGCAAGAGCCCGCTGGCATCGGAGTGCCTCAACTGCAGCGCGCCCGACACCGGGAACATGGAGGTGCTCGAGCGCGTCGGGACGCCCGAGCAGAAGAAGCAGTGGCTCGAACCGTTGCTGGCCGGGGAGATCCGCTCGGCGTTCGCCATGACCGAGCCCGACGTCGCGTCGTCGGACGCCAAGAACATCCGGTGCTCGGCGACGCTCGACGGTGACGAGTGGGTGATCAGCGGTGAGAAGTACTACATCTCGGGCGCCGGCGATCCCCGCTGCAAGATCATGATCGTGATGGTGCAGACCAGCCCCGACGGTCCGCCGCACCAGCGCCAGTCCCAGATCCTGGTCCCCATGGACACGCCAGGGGTCGAGGTGCTCGGCCCGATGCACGTCTTCGGCGCCGATGACGCACCCCACGGGCACATGCATCTCCGCTTCACCGATGTCCGGGTGCCGGCGAGCAACATGCTGCTCGGGGAGGGTCGCGGGTTCGAGATCTCTCAGGTGCGGCTCGGACCCGGTCGCATCCACCACTGCATGCGCTCGATCGGCGCCGCCGAACGTGCGCTCGAGCTCATGGTCCGCCGCGGGCTCAACCGAGAGGCCTTCGGCAAGCCGTTGGCCCGGCTCGGCAAGAACACCGAGGTCATCGCCAAGGCGCGCATCGAGATCGAGGCGATGCGCCTGATGGTGCTGCGAGCGGCGAAGGCGATGGATGTCATGGGCAACGCCGAAGCCCGGGTGTGGGTCAGCGCCGTGAAGGCCATGGTGCCGATCCGGGTGTGCGAGATCATCGACGAAGCCATCCAGATCCACGGCGCCACCGGCATCTCGCAGTGGACGCCGCTGGCCGGCATGTACGCCAGCCAGCGCACCTTGCGCCTGGCCGACGGGCCCGACGAGGTGCACTGGCACGTCGTGGGCCGCGCCGAGCTCACCCGCTACGAGGACGACCACGAGCCGGCCGTCGGCACCGGTGAGGCGACGCTTGCGGGCGGTCGGTTCTCCGGGCCGTGATGGCTCAACGACGGAAGCGGTAGCCGCTTCCTCGGATGGTCTCGATCACCTCGGCGCCGAGCTTGCGGCGCAGGTAGCGGATGTAGACCTCGACGACGTTCGATCCGCCGTCGTAGTCGTACCCCCACACGCGATCGAGGATCTGCTCGCGGCTCAACACGGCACCCACGTGGTCCATGAGCAGCTGCGCCAGTGCGAACTCACGCGACGACAGGGCGATCTCCTCACCGCCGACCGTGGCGTTGCGGGTGCGGAGGTCGAGCGCCACCCCTCCGGCGCGGAGCACCGGCTCCGTGACGGTTCCGGCAGACCGGAGCCGTACCCGGATGCGAGCGAGGAGCTCGTCGAACCGGAACGGCTTGGTCATGTAGTCGTCGGCGCCGGCCTCGAGCCCCGTGACGGTGGCGTCGAGCTCGTCGCGCGCCGTGAGCATGATGACCGGCAGGCGTTCGCCGCGACCGCGGATCTGGTCGAGCACCTCGAACCCGTCGCAGTGCGGGAGACCGACGTCGAGGATCATCAGGTCGAAGTCGTCGTCGCGGGCGAGCTGGATCGCACTGGCGCCGTCGTGCGCGGCGACGGTGGTGAAGCCGTGCTTGCGCAGACCCTTCTCGATGAAGGCGGTGATCCGTTCGGTGTCGTCGACCACCAACACGCGGTTCACGGTCCGACCGTCTCGAGCGGCCGAGCAGATCGGGAACGAGGCCGTCGGAGGTGGGGGACCGTGATCTCGATGGTCGCCCCGGCGCCGGCGCCGGCGTCGGTTCGCACCGCCACCGTGCCGCCGTGGGCCTCGGCGATGGCCGCGACGATGGGCAGACCGAGGCCGGTGCCGCTGACCCGCCGACGTACGGCGCGGTCGGTTCGGTCGAACAACGTGGGGAGATCCTCGGGGGCGAAGCCCGGGCCGTCGTCGCTCACGGCGAGCACCAGGTCGTCGTCTCGTGTGCTCGCGACGATGACGATCGGGTCGCCGTCGTCGGTGACGTGGACCGCGTTCTCGATCAGGTTCAACAGCGCCTGCGTGAGCCGGTGGCGGTCGGCGCGCACCAGTCCCGAGGTGCGCACCTGCACGTCCCAGGTCCGCGCGGCCATGCGGTCGGCCTTGCGGCCGAGGTCGGCCATGAACTCGGTGACGTCGATGTCGTCGATGGCCAGGAAGTCGGGCCGCTCGGATCGGGCGAGCACCCGGAGGTCGCTGA
>JBBSTY010000018.1:0-37726 GCA_038235385.1 Acidimicrobiales bacterium
CGACACCGACTACCGGAACCTCGTCGAGGCCCTCGACCGCGACCCGAACCACGCAGTCGTCCGTCAGACCGTGCTGGTGCGCAAGGACGGCGTCGAGGTGCCCGTCGAGAAGACCTACCAGGTCGCGCCGCCCGGCCGTGACGGAACAAAGTGGATCATCGCCCTCGCCCGCGACACCTCTGCCCGTCTGCAGGCCGAGGACGATCTGCGACGCAGCCAGGATGCCTTGCGCGATGCGCAGCAGGTCGTCGCCGTCGCCGACGACCGCCATCGGATCGCCCGCGATCTCCACGACACCGTGATCCAACGGCTCTTCGGTGCCGGACTCAACCTGCAGGCAACGGCAGCCGGCACCGACGAACGGACCCGCCACCGGCTCGAGACCACCATCACCGACCTCGACGAGACCATCAAGGAGCTCCGATCGGCGATCTTCTCGCTGCAGGGCCCGTCCACCGCAGCCCCGGGCGGCGTTCGCGGTCGGATCGCCGACGTCGTCACCGAGTCTCGGGCCGGACTCGGCTTCGACCCGCTCCTCCGTTTCGACGGACCCATCGAGACGATGGACGATGCCATCGCCGATCACCTCGTCCCGACGCTGCGCGAGGCGCTGTCCAACATCGCTCGCCACGCCGGCGCCCACCAGGTCCGCGTCGCGGTCACGGTCGGCGCGACCGTCGCCCTGTCCGTCGTCGACGACGGCTCCGGGTTCCCGGACCGGATCGAGAACGGCCTCGGACTGGCCAACATGGCCGACCGGGCGGCTGGCTTCGGCGGCACCTTCCGGATCGGTCCGCTCGCGGCGGGCGGCACGACCCTCGAGTGGATCGTTCCCTCGGACCCGACCCCCGACGGTTCCGACCCTCAGTCCGACGGCTCCCGAGGCAGGTTGCGCACGGCGTAGACGGCCGCTTCGGTCCGGCCGGACATGCCCATCTTGGCGAGCATGATCGACACGTAGTTCTTGACCGTCTTCTCGGCGAGGAACATCTCCTCGGCGATGTGCCGGTTGGTGTACCCCTCGGCGATGAAGCCGAGGATGCGGCGTTCCTGGTCGGTGAGGTCCTTGAGCCGCTCGTCCTCGGTGTGCTTGTCCCGAAGCCGATCGAAGACCTTTCCGGTCAGCTTCGGATCCAGCAGGGACTGGCCGGCCGCCACGCTTCGCACCGCATCCACGACGTCCACCCCCCGGATCTGCTTCAAGAGGTAGCCATCGGCTCCCGCCATGATCGCATCGAAGAGCGCCTCGTCGTCGGCGAACGAGGTGAGGATGAGGCAGCGGATCTCCGGGTTGGCCGATCGGATCTCGCGGCACACCTCGACGCCGTTGCCATCGGGCAACCGGACATCGAGCACGGCAACATCGGGGTGGGTGGCGGGGATGCGACGGTGGGCCTCCTCGGCCGTCTCCGCCTCACCGACGACCTCGATGTCGCCGTCGGCCTCGAGCAGGTCGCGGAGGCCGCGCCGCACGATCTCGTGGTCGTCGAGGAGGAACACGCGGATCACATCGGTCATCTGACCACGATTCGCTCGACAGCCGCTCGACAGCCGCTCGGCGTCCTCGATCCCGAGTCCGAGTCGGTGGACCGCGACCTTCAGATCAGCGCAGGGAAGCGTTGGACGATGGGCAGCTTGCGCCAGAGGGTTCCGAGCCCGAGGGTGTCGCCCGCATGCATGAGGGCCAGCCCGATCATGACGACCGCGTACACGAGGTGATCGTCGATGAACGGGTTCGTGGCGATCGGCAACGACGCCGCCCACATGAAGACGAGCATCAGCGCACCACTGGCAGCACCGATGCGCATCCCGATGCCGAAGATGAACGCGATCCCGATCCCGAGCAGGCCGACCATGAACAACCAGTCCGCCGCGCTCCCGGTGATCGAGTTGAAGAACCCCGCGAACGGACCCTGGACCCCGGACAGGAACCCGGTGGACGGCGAACCGCCGTTGATCCAGGCACGAGCGGCGGGCGTGGCGTGATCGAGACCGATCAGCTTGTCGGCGAAGGCCCAGAGGAACACGAACCCGATGCTGATGCGCGCGACTGCGAACGTGTAGCGAGCGGCGGCGTGCTCGCGGGTCTCGGCCAAACCACCGTCCACCACCTCGATGTCAGGACGGCGGGGCCCCGGAGCCGATGGATCCCCCGACGCGGTGGAGGAGGTGGAGGTGGATGTGGTACCGAGAAGTGACATGGCAAACGGTCCTCTGCTCACGGCCGCAGTGACCGCTCAGCTCTCACCATGCCCGTGTCCGGACGCGGAACCCGGGGGACAACGTCCCGGTTCATCGGGACCTAGGTCCCATCTCGCCAGCGCCGGCGCTCACGCCCGACGACGTCCGCCACCACCCTCACGCCCCCGGCACGTGAGCCGTCGGCCACGGGGACGGCGCAGCCCTGTCGACGCACGCGGGCGGCCTCGCTCCCGGTCGGCCAGGACCCCGAACCCCGGGGAGGTCACCGCTCCCCGTTCGACTCGCAGGAGCACGTCACCGTTCGGTAGGCTGATAGGCGAACCTACCTGGCACTGGCAGCCACGCTTGCCCGGCCATCGACCCATCGAAGCGACCTGCGTCGGAGAAGCACCGTGTTGCAGACCTTCCTCACCGGCCTTCGCGAAGGTCTCGAGGCCGCCCTGGTGGTGAGCATCTTGCTGACGTTCCTGGTGCGGGGCGGGCACCGGGACCGCATCCCCGCGCTGTGGGCGGGCGTGGCCACCGCGGTGGTGCTGTCGATGGGCTTCGGTGCCCTGTTGCACTTCTCGTCGGCCAACATGAGCTTCGAGGCACAGGAGGCGTTCGGCGGCTCCTTGTCGATCGTGGCCGTCGGCTTCGTGACCTGGATGGTGTTCTGGATGCGCCGGGCCGCCCACACCCTCAAGGGCGATCTCAGCGGACGCATGGCGTCGGCCGTCGAGATGGGCGCCACCGCAGTGGCCATCGCCGCCCTGTTGGCCGTCGGCCGCGAGGGCCTGGAGACGGCCTTGTTCATCTACCCGACCTTCCAGGCCCAAGGCGCCGGCGCGGGGCCGGCCATCGGCGCCGTGCTCGGTCTGGCCACCGCCGTGGGCATCGGCTTCCTGCTCTATCGCGGCGCGGTGCGCATCAACTTGGGCGTCTTCTTCCGCTACACCGGCGTGGCCCTGATCGTGATCGCCGCCGGCGTGCTGGCCTACGGGGTCCACGACCTCCAGGAAGCGGCCATCCTCCCGGGGATCGACAACCTGGCCTGGGACATCCAGGGCTGGGAGATCACCAGCTGGTACGGGACGGTCATCAAGGGCGTCTTCAACCTCGGTCCCCAGATGACGGTGCTCGAGGTGATCACCTACGTGGCCTACCTGGTCCCCACCATGTTCTTGTTCCTCCGGCCCGTCACCCGAGAGGGATCGACGTCTCCCGGAGTCGCCGACGTGCCCGAGCACGCCGATCGCCCCACGCCGGTGGCTCCGGCTCGCTGAGCCCGGCCCACCCCCTCTCCCCAGGAGCACCTCGTGCGTCCCTCCCCCTCCCCCATCACGGCCTTCGTCGCGGTCGCCGCCGCAGCGGCGCTCGCCCTGGCCCTGACCGGCTGTTCCACCGAAGCGGCTGGCAGCACCGTGGCGGTGACCGGCACCGACGACGGCTGTCGCATCGAGAACGACATCCTCACCGCCGGCAAGATCGACTTCGACTTCACCAACGAAGCGATCAAGGTCAACGAGCTGTACGTCGTGCGCGACAACGGCGACGTGGTGGGTGAGGTCGAGAACGTCACCACCGGTACCACTCGCACCCTCACCGCCGACCTGACGAAGGGCGCGTACCGGGTTCGCTGCAAGCCGGGCCAGACCGGCCAGGGCATCGAGTCCGACTTCACGGTCACGGGCGACGGCGGGGCCGTCCAAGCCGCCCCCGACCGCACCATCACCTTCGACGCCGTCGACTTCCACTACGACCAGCTCGACCTGTCGGGGATCTCGACCGGTGACACCATCCGATTCGAGATGACCAACTCGGGCGACCAGCCCCATGAGTTCGAGGTGTTGAACCCTTCGAACGAGCCGATCGGCGAGGTGGCGGCGGTGGCCGCAGGAGGGTCGGGCGGTGCCACGGTCACCTTCGACGAGGCGGGGACGTACCGCTACCAGTGCATCCTCGTCGATCCCGCGTCCGAGAAGGCGCACACCGATCTCGGGATGGTCGGCACCTTCGAGGTCTCCGAGGCCGCCCGCTAGCGGGCACCTCGGACGAGATCAGGTCGTCAGGTCTCGCCTGCATCCATCCCCGAGGTGCAGGCGGTCGTCAGATTCCAACCGAAGGGTTCGATGTTCCCGGGCGCGGCGGGTGGAGCGATCGCTGATGGCGAGCAGCGCTGAGGCACAGAACGCGGCCGTGCCGGCGGCGAGGAAGATCCCGATGGAGAGGATCGACACCAGCACGAGCAGCTGCAGCACGATGAACACGAGGATCGGGCCGACGAAACCCCCGTATCGGATGAGCAACGCCACGATCACGACGAACACCGCCGTGGCGGCGATCCATCCGACGGCGGTTCCCGGCGAATCCTCCATGATCGACGGGGTCGAGAACTCGGCGTAGACCGCGTTGCCGTCGGCACCCATGGTCGTGGTGCCGACCCTCCCGAGGCTGATCGAAACCAGGACGGTGGTCGCGGCCATCAGGAGCGCGCCCCCGGCGACCGAGAACACCAGGCTCAGTCGGCGCACGTTCATGGATCGGTCCTCGCCGTCAGCAGCAGCGCGAGGAACTGGGACGCGACCGCTGCGGGGGCCGTGTCCGGCGATGGTGTCGGTTCGAGCGCCGCGGAGACGACGACACCTTGGACAACCGCCACGATGAGCGCGGCCATGGCCATCGGGTCGATCCAACTCGGCAGTTGTCCGGCCGCAGCCTGAGCGTCGATGCTCGCCGCGAGACGCTGGCGGATCTCCGCGAACAGCGCGGCGAGGCGGGTGCGGACGTCGGGGTCGTGCGGGGTTCGGGACAGTGCCGCGAGGTAGGCCGGGATTCGGGCGGTCGACGTCTCGAACAGGTCCTCGAGGACGATGACGGCGAGCGACGCCCGGTCTGCCGGCTCGTCCGTGGAGTCGAGGAGCGCCAGCACCGGCGCGACGAGGTCGGTGACCTCCTCCACGAGCGCCTCGGCGACCAGCGCGTCCTTCGAACCGAAGTGGTAGCCGATCGAGGCGAGGTTGGCGTTCGCTCGCCCGGCGACCTCCCGTGCGGTCACCGCCCCCAATCCACCCGCCGCGACCGCAGCGCGCGTTGCCTCGATGAGTGCCGAACGGGTTCCTCGGGCTGGCGTCATCGCCGTAGTATACATACGTATGAATGCGATGCACGACCGAGGCGGGCGCCCCGAGTTCTGGGCGTTCGTGTCTGGCTGCACATGCCCCTCGAGAGGGTGCGGGGCGCTTCAACGCCAGGCACGTCGAGCACGATGGGGACGAGGTCGATGGCGTGGTGGTACTGGGTCCGGAGCTCGCCGCGGGCCTCCATGCATCACCGAGGCCGCCGTCGGAAGAACGGCTTCTCGGGCGCCGAGCGGCACCATCCCACCCGATCGCCTCGTCGGTGATGTCGACGCTGAGGTGGTACCCCTCCTCGAGTGTCGGGATCGGACCGCCGCATCCGCTCATCGCCGAGAACCCGACGTCGTCGAGCGTGTAGATCACGTTCGGGGCACCCTCGGGTGCCTTCGCAGGCTCGCACGGCGTCCAGTCGGGCTCCGAACCGCGGATGTCGACCTCGATCCGACAGCAAACGGTTTCGTCAGAGCAAGCTCCATCTCTCCACGGAACGACCGACGTCGACCCCGCGGCAATCTCCGGGACGGGCACGCGGCCGTGCGTCGTCCAGAACGTCGTCTCTCGGCGATCAGCCGCGGTTGGTCAGTCGGCGCTGGCGCCATGGTCGCCACCACCATCGAAGCGGAGATCGACTCGGCGCAGGAGCTGGGCGTTGAGGGCGACCACGATGGTGGAGACGCTCATGAGGATCGCGGCCACGGCCGGCGGCATGGTGATCCCTGCCCATTGCAGCGCTCCCGCAGCGATGGGGATCGCCAACACGTTGTACCCACCGGCCCACACCAGGTTCTGCACCGACTTGCGGTAGTTGGCCTCGGAGAGGCGGATGATGGACGTGACGCTGCGGGGGTCGTTGCTGACGAGGATCAGCCCCGCCGATTCGATGGCGACATCGGTGCCCGCACCGATGGCGATGCCGACATCGGCCCGGGCGAGCGCGGGGGCGTCGTTGACGCCGTCGCCCACCATGGCGACGCGCCGGCCGCGACCTTGCAGCTCCGCGACCTTCGCGGCCTTGTCCTCGGGGAGCACCTCGGAGAAGACCTCATCGATGCCGAGGTCGGCGGCCACGGCATCGGCCACCTGGTGGGCGTCACCGGTGATCATGACGACCTTGCGGCCCATCGCGTGGATCTGTTCGACCGCCTGACGGGCCTCGGGCCGCACCTCGTCCTCGACGGCCACCGCACCGAGGACCGCCTCGTGGTCCGATAGGTAGAGCACCGACGAACCACGGTCCTTCCACGCCGCGATGGTGCTGATGATCGAGTCGGGTACGGCGAGATTGCTCTCGCTCAGCAGCGCCGGGCCACCCACCGAGTAGCCGACCCCGTCGATCGTCGCCTCGACGCCGCGGCCCGTGAGGGAGCGGAACCCGGTGGCCGATGCGATCCCGGCCCGCTCGCGGGCGGCGTCGACGATGGCCCGGGCCAACGGATGCTCGCTGTCGGCCTCGACACCACCGGCGAGACGGAGCACCTCGTCGTCGCCGCGATCGTCGGCTGAGGCGACGGCCACCACCACGTGCTCGCCCTTGGTCAGGGTGCCGGTCTTGTCGAACAGCACGGTGTCCACCCGGCGACTGCTCTCGAGCGCCAGGCGATCCTTGATCAAGATGCCGTTCCGGGCCGCCATCGCACTCGACAGGGCCGTGGTCAGGGGGATGGCGAGACCCAGCGCGTGCGGGCACGAGATCACCAGCACCGTCACCACCCGCACGACCGCCTCGTCGACCTCACCGAGCAGGACCCACACGATCCCGGTGATGATCGCGGCGCCCAGCGCCACGTAGAAGAGCAGTGCGGCGGCGCGGTCGGCCAGAACCTGCGTGTGTGATCGTGACTGTTGGGCTTCGGCCACCAACCGGCCGATCCCGGCCAAGGCCGTGTCCTCACCGACCGCCGTCACCTCGACCCGCACCGCCGAGTCCGTCGACACCGAACCGGCGACGACCTGGTCACCCCGTGCCTTCGGGACCGGTCGCGATTCCCCGGTGATCATCGATTCATCCAGCTCGGCTTCGCCCTCGACGATGCTGCCGTCGGCGGGGATCCGGCTGCCCGATCGCACCAGGACCACGTCGCCTGCTCGCAACGCATCCACCCGGACCGTCTCCACGGATCCGTCCGCGATGATCCGTTCGGCCTCGTCTGGCAACAGCTCCGCCAGGGCACCCAGTGCGTCCTGGGCGGCACCGAGCGCCTTCATCTCCTGCCAGTGACCCAGCAGCATGACGGTGATGAGCGCGCCGAGCTCCCACCAGAAGTCCAGGTGGAACCAGCCCAGCGACGTCGCCATGGACGCCAGGTAGGCGACGGTGATCGCCATGGCGATCAGCAACATCATCCCGGGCTGACGATCCTTGGCCTCCTGCACGCCGCCGGCGAGGAACGGCCATCCGGCCCACACGAACAAGAAGGTGCCCAGCACCGGGCCGACCAGGGCGATCCCGACGACGTCGAGCTCGTAGCCGAACCAGTCCATGACCATCTGGCTGGTCACCACCAACGGAACGGTCAGCAGGAGGCTCCACCAGAACCGGCGTCGGAACATCTCGACGTGATCGCCGTGGTCGCCGTGGTCGCCATGTCCCCCACCGGAGCCATGGACGGCGTGTCCTGCGCCGGACTCGTCGCGTCCGCCCCGGCCGTGCGCCGACGGGTCGCTGGGGGTGGACGTCAGCTCCGGCGTCCGGGGGTGGTCGTGGCGACTGCCTCGCGGCCGGACGTTCTCCATCATCGACATCTCCCGAGGGCGACGCCCACGATGGACCCCTTCGGGCAGGGCCGTCGTCCCGATGAGGTCACCCTACCCACGCCCCGCCAACAGGGTCCGTCCTCGACGCCCGCCCCCGTCGGGTAGAACTGGTGAACGACACAGGCCGACGAAGGAGAAGCCGATGAACAGCGCCGACTCGACCGATGACGGACCGAACCCGTTCGTCACGAACATCGAAGCCGACACCCTGGCCAACGAGAACTACCGCACCACTCGCTGGACGGGTTCCAACATCCAGTTGACGCTCATGAGCATCGACCCGGGCCGCGACATCGGCCTGGAGGTCCATGAGCACGGCGACCAGTTCCTGCGGGTCGAAGCCGGCAGGGCTCGCGTGCAGATGGGACCGTCCGAGGACGACCTGCCCTTCGACCGCGAGGTCGGCGACGACTGGGTGATCCTCGTTCCGGCAGGCACATGGCACAACGTGACCAACATCGGCGACGAATCCCTCAAGGTCTACGCCATCTACGGACCACCGGAGCACGACCCGGGCACCGTGCACGCCACGAAGGCCGAAGCGGACGCAGACGAGCACCACCACTGAGCGGCACGCCGAGCAGCAGCTCCGTGCGGGTCATGACGGCTCGGCCGATGGCTCCGCGAGCAGACGGACGAGGATGGCGTCGAGCTCGGCCACGTCGGTTGGTGTCAGCCGTGCGCCGAAGAGGGCCTCGATGTCACGCGTGTGCGCAGCCGCCATCCGCCTCCTCAGCGCGGTGCCCGTTCGGGTGAGGTCGACGAGCACGACGCGACCGTCGGATTCGCCATGGGTTCGTTCGATGAGGCCACGGTCAACGAGGCGCCCGACGATGCGGCTGCACGAGCTGTTGGCGACCAGCAGGTTCCCGGCGAGGTCGCCCATCCGGATCGGGCCGTCGTGGACGCTGATCTGGTGCAGCACGTCGTAGTCGTCGAGGGAGTGACCGAACGTGGCCTGGAGATGCCGGTCCATGGCGATGGTTGTCGTCCGGTGGTAGCGGACGAGATGCTCCCACGCGTCGACGATGGTCGGATCCTGCACGTCTGGATCCTACAGCTATTTCCATACGGAAATATATGACCTCGCCGTGCGGTTGCACCGGTCATGAAGACATCAGCGATCGACATACGCCGATCCGACGATCGGTTCCACACCCAGGCCGGCTGGCTCGACTCCAAGCACTCGTTCAGCTTCGGCGGCCACTACGACCCGAGCAACACCCACCACGGCCAGCTCCTCGTCCTGAACGACGATCACGTGGCGGGGGGAACGGGCTTCGACACCCATCCCCATCGGGACATGGAGATCGTCACGTGGGTCCTCGACGGTGAGCTCGAGCACAAGGACTCCGAAGGCAACAGCGGACTCATCTACCCCGGCCTCGCCCAACGCATGAGCGCCGGTCGCGGCATCTGGCACTCGGAGAAGAACGCGAGTCCCGCCGACGAGGTGCACTTCATCCAGATGTGGGTGCTTCCCGACACGGAGTCGACCGACCCCGGTTACCAACAACTCGACATCAACGACCACCTGGCGGCCGGCGGTCTCGTGCCCGTCGCCTCCGGGCAGGGACACGACACCGCCATCTCGCTCCAGCAGAAGGACGCCGTGCTGTGGGCGGCTCGGCTGAGCCCGGGTGAGCGGATCGAGGTCCCCGAGGCGGCGTTCGGCCACCTCTTCGTGGCCAAGGGGAACGGAGAGCTCGAGGCGAACGGACGCCTCCACAGCGGCGACGCCGTTCGCCTGACACGCACCGACAACCTCTCCCTCGTCGCCGGCCGGGACGGCGCCGAGGTGTTGATCTGGACGACAGGAGCGACTCGATGAGCGATGCCGATCACACGACCGCCGATGCCGTCCGAGATCCCCCTGACCGGGAGGTCGAGTGGGAACCGGGCGGGGCCGGGGAACCGCGACGCACCCAAGCCCATCTTCTAGGCCTACGCCTACCCGACGCCGGACGGCTTCTCGAGTGCGGCGGCGCAGCCGGAGCAGGCGTTCTGGCTCGATGAGCTCGGCGAGTTCGCCCTCCGCGGCCGCAACCCCGCCGCGATCCCGGGAACCGGCCCGGACCGGCAGGCCTCACACGAGGTAGAGGTTGCCGACGCTCTGCGCGCCTTGGGCGCAGTTGTAGACGCGGATGGTCAGGGTGTGGGGTCCGGCGCCGACCGTGCCGAGGTCGATGGCGGGGCCCACCCCGCCGCCGCCTCGCGCCTCGCAGGTGCCCGACGGATCCGGCGGGCAGCAGAGCGGGCCGACGTTGGCGTAGAAGTCGTACCAGTGGACCGTGCCGCCGTCGAGCTGCCACCGCAGCACGTCATCGGCATGCAGGTTGGCGACGGCGGCCGCGCCGCTCAGGGTGAGGGACCTGGGCTCGTCGAGGCAGAAGGTCTTGTCGTAGGTGAACCAGACGCCGACGCCGCCGCTGGCGGATTGCCCGACGGCGTCACCCTCGACATCCACGACGATGGGCACGGCTTCGATCCCGACACCGTCGACCGACGCCACGGGTCCGACCGCAGATTTGGCCTCGTGACGATGCAACAGCGCATCGAAGCCCTCGACGGAACGTTCACCGTCGAGTCCGCCCCGGGCGAAGGCACCGTCATCGCCGCCGCCCTCCCGACCTCCACACCGTCAACCGAGGCGGACCTCACCACCGCGACCCCACGCCCCGACCCCTCTCCGGTCGCGCCGTGATCCATGTCCTCATCGTCGACGATCATCCGGTCGTGCGCAGCGGCCTGCACGCCATGCTCGACAGCCAGGACGACGTCACCGTGGTCGGCGAAGCCGTCAACGGGCACCAGGCCCTCGCTGCGATCGAACGCGATGCCCAGGCAGGCCGAACCATCGACGTGGTCCTCATGGACCTCCAGATGCCCGAGCTCGACGGCGTCGCGGCGACGACCGAGATCCGCAAGATGGCCGACGCACCCCACGTGCTCGTGCTCACCACCTACGACACCGATACCGACATCCTCCGAGCCGTCGAGGCCGGAGCCATCGGCTACCTCCTCGAGGACTCGCCGCCCGACGAGCTCTTCCGCGCGCTCCGCCTCGCCGCCACCGGACAAGCCGTCTTCGATCCTGCCGTCGCCACCCGGGTGCTCAACCAGATGCGCAGCCCGAACGCCCAGCACCTCAGCCCCCGCGAGACCGAGATCATCGGCCTCATCGCCCAGGGCCTGTCCAACAAGCAGGCCGCGACCCAGCTCTACCTCTCCGAAGCGACCGTGAAGACCCACCTCGTCCACATCTTCGAGAAGCTCGGCGTCGACAGCCGCACCGCCGCCGTTGCGACCGCCGTCGATCGCGGCCTCATCCGCATGCGCTGACCCCGCTGGGCCACCCGATGCCACCGGCCGGTTCAGGCTGTCGGGTGGCTCGAGATCGGATGCACGGGCCGGTCCTGGCTGCGGGGGTTCGCGCGCGACGCGTGCCAGATGTCGCTCACGGCGCGTTGGCCGGCGGGGAGCTCGCCGGTGGGGTGTCCACGGGGGTCCGGTAGATGTGACCCAGCAGGTTCGCGGCCAGCGAGAACGCGATGTCACGGTCGTGGTCGACGGATCGGTTGGTCCACACGACGATGGTGACCTCGTTGTCGGCATCGTCGATCGCCATCGTGTTGAAGCCGGGGAGCTGGCCCTCGTGGTACGTGAGCCCGACGTCGCCGAAGCGGATCTGCCCGATGCCGTAGCCGTAGGACAACTTGGGGTCCTCGGGGTCGACCACCTGGAGGCTGTCCCGCCAGCGTTGCTGGGTGGCGGCATCGAGCACCTTGCCGTCGTTCAGTGCCCGGATCCAGACCTCGAGGTCGTCGGCGGTGGACACGACACCGCCGGCGGCCCAGGACCACGAGGGGCTCTGGATCGTGACGTCGTTCGGAAGGAGGACTCCGGACTCGGCCGAGGCCTGCTCAGCAGCCGTCAGCGGTGCGTCGGCGACCTGCAACAACCCGTACTGGTAGCCGTGCGACGAGGGATCGGGCATGTCGAAGGTGGCCGCATCGGGAAGCGACGTGGCATCCATGCCCAGCGGCTGGAACAGGCGCTCGGACATGATCGACGCCAGCGGCTTGGCCTCGATGTCCTCGGCCACCATGCCGAGGAGGATCGTGTTGGTGTTCGAGTAGTCGTAGCCGCCACCCGGCCCGAAGGTCATCGGCTCGGCGAAGGACAGGTCGAGGAGGTCCTGCGGTGCCCAGACGTGGGTGGGGTCGGCGCGGAAGGTCGTGGCGAATCCCGTGGTGTCGAGGTAGTTGCGGAGGCCGGTGCGCATCTCGAGCAGCTGGGCGATCGTGACGGTCTGGCCATCCGGGACACCGTCGACGTAGCTGCCGATGGGATCATCCAGGGACAGCTGGCCCTCCGAAACCAGCTGCAGGATCACCGCCGCGGTCATGGTCTTGGTCACCGACCCGATGCGGAAGTGCGTCGACGACGTCGGCGGGTTCTCCTCGCCGAGCGTCGTGGTGCCGTAGCTCAACCGGTGGGTCCCGGCCGGGGTCTCGACGACCACCATCGCTCCCGGCACCAGGAGCGCCCTCGCCGTCTCGTCGATGGTTCGCTGCATCGCCGCTTCGTCGATCGGGATCAGCTCCATCTCGACGATCGGCGAGGTCGAGCTCGAACCCGGCGCGGTCGGTGCCGCCGAGTCCGACGACGAGCACGCCGAAGCCGCCACGAGGAGGACGAGCGCCACCCCCATGGTTGCGATCGCACGGCACAGATGAGTCGTCGAGCGAGCACCGGCGCGGGTCATGTGTACGTTCCTGTCCTTGGCGGTTCGGACCGGATCGGGCGGTCGAGTCACTGGGGCCTCCACTCGAGGCCTACGCCGGCGACGATAGCGGCGGGGCAAGGTTCATTCAAGAGACAAGCGAATGACCGTGTTCAGAGTCGAATCATCTGGGCGGGTGAACCGTTCGAGGACCTCGACCGTCGGCTCGGGAGCGGACCGACCGGCTGGTCACGTGCAACACCTACGAACGCTGACCTCGAGATCACAATGATTCGACCGCTGGTCCATTCGTTCTGGTGCATCTTGATCGAATTGGCCGCGCCGACTATGATCTGTCACGCAACGACATCATCAGCGACACGTGCCGGTGGCTGTTCGCCGCAACGAACCAATCCCACGACGCCCGACCTTCGTCGGTCCACGACCCGGGCACCGTCACGGGTCACGGGTCATGGGTCACGACGAGTTGGCGTGCGAGCACAACGGCGGAGGAGATTCCAGTGAGCGATCAGAACCTCGGGACACCGGCAGCACCGGGTTCGAGCACGAAGGTGACCAACACGAAGGCGACCTGGTCGCTGATCGGCGGCATCCTCAGCGTCACCGTGTGCGGGCTCATCATCGGCATCGCCGCAATCATCGTCGGCAAGCAGGCACAGGCGGAGATCGCCGCCTCCGGAGGTCTCCAGGGCGGCGAGGTCCGCGCCAAGTGGGGGATCATCCTGGGATGGATCTCGGTGGTGATCGGCGTGCTTGCGACGATCATCGCCGTCGTCACCTTCGCCGGCAACTAGCCCCCGGAGCCCGAACGAGTTCGGCCCATCCGGCTCCGCCACGGCAGGCATGGTCTGGGCTACGAGCTCGGCACAGAAAACGTCACGGGATGGCCGCCCTCGAGACGCCCGAGTTCATGGTCAGCAAGATGGACGAGTTCGGCTCGCCCGAGTCCTAGAACCACTACGCCGTGGGTTGGGCCCGGGCGATGGACACCCCCGTTCCAGTGGACCAAGCAGGTCGCGTCCCACTGGAGCGGCACCCGCAACGGCACCATCATCCATCGGCCCAACGGCATCGACGAGCCGGGCGGCCTGGGTCATGGTTGGTGGCGACCTGCCCGCCTTCGATGACGACATGTGGGAGATCGACGTCCCCAGCGGCGACCTCGACGGTGTCATCATCGCCCAGGGCGGACGGTTCGGCGGGTGGGCGGTCTACGTCAAGAACGGAAGGGCCGCGTTCGTCTACAACGTCCTCGGCATCCAGGAGTTCACCACCGAAGCCACCGAAGCGATCCCCACCGGCACCCACCAGCCAGGTGCGGATGGAGTTCGCCTGTGACGGCGGCGGCCTGGCGAAATTGCGCCGGCCCGCGACACATGGTGTCTGAGCGCTGCACTTTCGGGTGGGCTCGGCCCAACACGCGGGATCGCCGACCAGCCCGAGCCGGTTCCGAAGCGGTCCGCTCGTTTGACAGCCATGAAACACTGCACCCGCCAGCCTGGGTGAGGTGATCACCGCACCCAAGACCACGCTCGACCCCAGCCGTTCCACGGGACTGCTGTCCACATGTCAGCCGTTCCGTGGCGATCTCCCAACCGAGGAGGCGTTCCATGGCCCCTGCTCCCGGTCCGATGCGAGAGGCGCACGAGGTCGGTGCAGTCGTGCCGTTCGTGCACCCGCTCGGACGGCGAGGCCTCACGGATGCGCCAACCGAGTCGACTCCGAGCGGCCATGACCGATCGAGCTGAGTCGGTCGGGGTCGACCCGTTTCCCGGGCGCCCTGCGCTCGCGAAGATCGGGATGATGATCTTCCTGGCCAGCGATCTGATGTTGTTCTCCGGGCTCTTCGCCGCGAACTTCCTGCTGCGGTCGCGCACGGCGGTGTGGCCACCAGCCGGGGTCGAGCTCGACCTCCGGGACGCCACCGTGTTCACCATCGTGCTGGTGGCCTCGAGCGCCACGTTCCAGCTCGGAACGAGGGCCCTCGAGCGGCGAGGCGACGTCGCCGCTCTGCGCCGCTGGACGGGGATCACCATCATCCTCGGCGTCGCCTTCCTGGCCAACCAGTTCCGGGACTACGCATCGCTCGACTTCTCGGCGACGGAGAGCGCCTACGGGTCGGTCTACTGGACGTTGACCGGGCTCCACGCCTTCCACGTGACCGTCGGCCTGCTTCTGCTGGCGGCGATCATGGTCCGAACCGCCTACCCGGGCTTCGACCGACGAGACGCCCCGGCAGCGGTGAGCATCGGGTACTTCTGGCACTTCGTCGACGTCGTCTGGATCGCCGTCTACACCACCCTCTTCCTGATCCGATGAGCACCTCCAGGATGTCCGCGCTCCCCCATCTGTTGGCGATCGCCAGCAGCATCGCGCTGACGGCTGGGATCACGATGATCCCGCTCGTCGCCGGCCACGCCGCAACCCCCGCCCAGGAGCGTCCCGTCCCCGATGGCGCCGAGCTCTACGGCACGACGTGCGCCAGCTGCCACGCGCCCGACGGGAGGGGAACCCCGGATGGCCCGAGCTTGCTCGACGAGGGTCCAGCCGCGGTCGACTGGGTGCTCCGCACCGGTCGCATGCCGTTGTCCTCACCGGGGGTTCAGGCTGTCGCCCGATCCGAGCCGCGCTTCGACTCGGCTCAGATCGATGCCATCATCTCGCACCTGCAGTCGTTGGGCATGGAGGGACCGGGGATCCCGACCGTCGACCTGAGCGGTGCCGACGTCGTACGGGGCGGCGAGATCTTCCGCCGCAACTGCGCCTCGTGCCATCAGTCCGTGGCGCAGGGAGGCGCGGTCAACGGGGGTCGGGATGCGCCCGACCTCCAGGGCGTCGATGCGTTGACCATCGCCGAGGTCCTGAAGGTCGGGCCGGGCGTGATGCCGAACTTCTCCGAGCTCGACGACACGGAGGTCGCCGATGTCTCCGCGTGGGTGATCCAGGTCGGCCAGGAGCCCGACGACCGAGGCGGGGCCGGCATCGGCCACATCGGTCCGATCGCCGAGGGCCTCGCCCTCCTGCTGGTGATCGCCATCGGCGTGCTGGGGCTGGCGCGCTGGATCGGGGACAGGACCACCGACATGGTCGCGTCGGAACCCATCGAGGTTGCGCCGGCAGGTGGTTCCCACGCGGGCGCAGTGAGCGTCGAGGAACCGAGGTCCTGGGCGGCCAGGCTCGGTTCCCGGCTGGTGGCACTGGCCGCCGTCGTCGCGGTGGTCATGGACTGGGTCAAGACGCGGAGGAGCCGATGAACGAGTCCGGCGTGGGGAGCGATGGGGAACGACCGGATCGACGCAGACGGGAGGAACCCGACCAGCACGATCAGGAGCGTGCCGACTTCGAGGCGGCGATCCGTGCCGCGTCGCTCTCGCCCCGCGACGTGCGCCGTCTCGACAACGGCGACGGGTCCAGCCAGCTCCTCGCGATCGGCGAGGCCCCCCGGGGTCGCCCCGGCCTGGTCGCGCTCCTGTTGGTCCTGGCCGCAGCGAGCGCCGTCGGCTTCGCCGTGGTGTACGTGCTCGGCGGCCAGCACCAGCTCCAGGGCGTGCTGCTCGGGGGATCGCTGGCGCTGATCGGCGTGGCCCTCGTCGCCTGGAGCAAGCGACTCCTGCCCGAGACGCTGTCGCTCGAGACACGCCCGCCTCTCGACGAGGGCAACCACGATGCCCTGGACGACGACCTGGCCCGGTCCGAGTTGGACGTGCGTGGCCGCCGGATGCTCCTCCGGCTCCTCGCCGGAGCGGGCGCGGCGGTCGCGGCCGCCATCGCCTTTCCGTTGCGTTCGCTCGGCCCCGATCCCGACGGCGCACTTGAGCACACCTCGTGGCGGCCCGGACGGCGCCTCGTCACCGCCGAAGGAGCTCCCGTCCACGAGGACGACATCCCCATGGACGGCGCCCTCACCGTGTACCCCGAGGCGCACACCGATGCTGCGGACTCCCAGGTGATGCTGGTGCGGGTGCCTGGAGAGCTCCTGTCCGCCGCAACCGTCGCCGGCGGCGTGGTCGACGGCAGGGTCGCGTACTCCAAGGTGTGCTCGCACGCCGGGTGCCCGGTGGGTCAGTTCCGGGTCGATCACCGATCACCCGATACGAGCTACCAACTGCTGTGCCCCTGCCACCAGTCCCTCTTCGACGTGCTCGAGGGGTGCCGGGTGCTGGCCGGACCGGCGGCCACCCCGCTTCCCCAACTGCCCCTCGCGACCGATGACGACGGCTACCTCATCGCCACGGACGACTTCCCGTCACCCGTCGGGCCGTCGTACTGGAACGAGCCATGAAGCTCGGCCAGGCCGTCCGTCCGCTGACCGACCGCCTCGGCGGAACCCGCTTCGCGCGGGTCACAGCCAACAAGATCTTCCCCCGTCACTGGTCGTTCGTCCTCGGGGAAGTGGCGCTCTACTCCTTCCTCGTGCTGGTGGCCACGGGCATCTACCTGACCTTCTTCTTCGTTCCGTCGGATTCCGAGGTGGTCTACGACGGCCTGTACGGACCGCTGGTCGGGACCAGCGTCTCGGAGGCCTACGCATCCACCATGCGCCTCAGCTTCGAGGCTCGGGCGGGCCTCTTGATCCGCCAGACGCACCATTGGGCAGCGCTCCTCTTCATCGGGTCGATCATGGTGCACATGGCCCGCGTGTACTTCACCGGCGCCTTCCGCCGGCCACGTGAGCTGAACTGGATCATCGGCATGACGCTCCTGCTCCTCGCGACCGGCATGGGGTTCACCGGCTACTCGCTGCCCGGTGACCTGCTGTCGGGCACCGGGCTCCGGATCGCCTACTCGGTGGCCGAGTCGATCCCCCTGGCCGGCCCCTGGCTCACCTTCCTCATCTTCGGTGGCGAATGGCCCGTCGCCGGCTTCACCTCGCGCCTGTACGCCCTGCACATCATCGTGCTCCCCGTGGTCATCCTGGGTCTGCTGACCGCCCATCTCATGATCCTGTGGCGCCAGAAGCACACCCACATGACCGGAGCCGGCGCTCGGGAGCACAACATCATCGGCGAGCGGCTGTGGCCTGCGTACGCCATGAAGGCGGGCGGACTGGCCCTACTCGTCTCGGGTGGCCTGTTCCTGCTCGGCGGCCTCGTGCAGATCAACCCGGTGTGGCTCTACGGACCCTATGACCCGGCATCGGTCTCCATCGCGTCCCAGCCCGACTGGTACATCGGTTTCCTGGAGGGTTCGCTCCGACTCTGGCCCGGCTGGCAGTTCGACATCTTCGGCGTGCGCATCGCCGCCCTGTTCTGGTCCGGGGTCGTCCTGCCGGGCCTGATGTTCACCATCCTCTACGCCGTGCCGTACCTGCACCGGCGCTTCACGGGCGACGACGAGATCCACCACCTGGCCCAGCGGCCTCGGCAGGCGCCAGGGCGAACCGCGGCGGGCGCGGCCGCCATCGCCTTCTACCTGGTGCTCGTCGTGGCCGGTGGCCAGGACGTGCTGGCGGCGCACTTCTCCATTTCGGTCGACCGCCTCCGCAGCATCTTGCGCGTCCTGGTCTTCGTCGCTCCGCTCGTCACCGGACTGGTGGCCTACCGGCTGTGTCGCAACCTGGCCGACGGAGCCAGCCACCCGGAACGGAACCCGGTCGGCAACGTGCTGGCGCGCACCGAGGACGGTCGCTACGTCGCCGTCCACCCGTCGAACGCTGATCCGACGGCGGCGGCCGCAGACCACGCGTCGGCCGACCGGCACCCGGCGGACGACGGTGGGTCGGGCCCACCCGCCGTCGACGCCGACGCGCCCGTGGGGGGACCATGAGAGACGAGCTCCAACGGGTCACGCTCGACCGCCGCCCCGTCCAGCTCCTGGCGGCGGTGGCGGCCGTAATCGCCCTGGGCGGCTGCGCCGAGCAGCTCGGTCTCCCTCGCGCCGCCTCCGACCAGGGCGAGACGGTCGGCCAGGTGTTCAACCTCTACCTGATCGTCGCCTACGTGATCGGCGCCATCGTGATGGGACTGATCATCTTCGTCATGGTTCGCGGTCGAGCCTCACGTCACGGCGACGGTCCCGGGTCCCAACGCCACCACAACACCCCCCTCGAGATCACCTACACCGTGATCCCCCTGCTCATCGTCGGCGCGCTCACCGTGGTCACGCTGTTCACCATCGGCGACGTGGCCTCGGACGCACCGGACCCCGACCTCGCCATCGAGGTCCAGGGCTACCAATGGGGCTGGCAGTTCACCTATCCCGACAGCGGCGTGGTGATCACCGGCGACGGCGGGACCCCGACCGAGCTGGTGCTGCCGGCACCGGCGACGGTCCGCTTCACCGTCCGGTCCAACGACGTGATCCACAGCTTCTGGGTGCCGGCGTTCCGCTTCAAGCGGGACCTCATCCCCGGGACACCGACGTCGTTCTCGGTGGACACCAACGAGATCGGGACCTTCGACGGCCACTGCGCCGAGTTCTGCGGGTTGCAGCACGCCGAGATGACCTTCACGGTTCGCACCGTCTCGCCATCGGATTTCCAGACCTGGTTGCAGGACCACGAGGGGTGACGTCATGACCAGCACGACCTCCGAGGCCTCCCCCTCTGGCGAGGAGCTCGAACCTCCCACAACCGAGATCATCCGCAGACCCAACCTCGGGCTGGTCGACTGGTTGACCACCACCGACCACAAGCGCATCGGCATCCTCTACGCCCTCACCTCGCTCGTCATGGCGCTGGTCGGGGCGAGCCTGGCCGGCATCATCCGTGGTGAGCTGGCGCTACCCGGCCAACAGATCGTCGGCTCGAGCACCTACAACCAGGTGTTCACGATGCACGGCACGGTGATGGTGTACCTCTTCGCCGTCCCGTTCGCCTTCGCGGTGGGCAACTACCTGGTCCCGCTGATGGTCGGGGCGCCCGACATGGCCTTCCCCCGCATCAACATGGTCTCGTACTGGCTCTACCTGCTCGGCGCGCTGATCGTCCTGTCCGGGTTCCTGACCAGCTCCGGGGCGGCCAGCTTCGGATGGTTCGCCTACCCCCCGTTGTCGGGCCAGGCCGGATCGCCCGGCCTCGGCGGCGACCTGTGGGTCGTCGGGCTGATGCTGACGGGCACCTCGGGGATCCTCACCGCGCTGAACATCGTCACAACGATCATCATGTTGCGCGCCCCGGGGATGACCATGTTCCGCATGCCGATCCTGGTCTGGGACATGCTGCTGACGTCGTTCATGGTGCTCATCGTCTTCCCGGTCTTCACCTCAGCGCTCCTGATGCTGCTCCTCGACCGGCGATACGGCACGAACTTCTTCGCGCCCGAGAGCGGTGGTCAACCGATCCTCTGGCAGCACCTGTTCTGGTTCTTCGGTCATCCCGAGGTGTACATCGTCGCCCTCCCCTACTTCGGGATGGTCACCGAGATCTTCCCGGTGTTCTCGCGCAAACCGATGTTCGGCTACAAGGGCATGGTCCTGTCCACCATGGCGATCGCCGCGCTGTCGACGTCGGTCTGGGCCCACCACATGTTCGCCACCGGCGACGTGTACCTCGCGTACTTCGCCGTGACCAGCGCGCTGATCGCCGTTCCCACCGGCATCAAGTTCTTCGACTGGATCGGGTCCATGTGGGGCGGCCGGATCACCTTCACCACCCCGATGTTGTTCGCCATCGGGTTCCTGTTCACCTTCCTCCTCGGAGGGCTCACCGGGGTGATCCTGTCGTCGCCCACCCTCGACTTCTCCCTGACCGACACGTACTTCGTGGTCGCCCACTTCCACTACGTCATGGGCGGCACCGTCGTGTTCGCCGTCTTCGCCGCGCTGTACTTCTGGTGGCCGAAGGTCACCGGCCGCATGCTCGATGCGCGTCTCGGGCGTTGGCACTTCTGGTTGCTCCTCGTCGGGTTCAACGTCACCTTCCTCGTCCAGCACCGAGCCGGACTCGAGGGCATGCCCCGGCGGGTCGCCGACTACCCCGCCTACGCCCCCTACGCCACCGAGAACCTGATCTCCTCGCTGGGTGCGGCGATCATCGCGCTGTCGCTCGTGCCCTTCGTCTGGGCCCTCATCCGGCAGTGGCGTCGGCCCGAGCCGAGCGGCCCGGATCCATGGGACGGCTACACGCTCGAATGGCTGACCTCGTCGCCGCCACCGGAGCACAACTTCGACTGGCTGCCGACCATCCGCTCGGAGCGGCCGGCGTACGACTGGCGCCATCGCGACACCGACGGAGTCGGCGCCCTCGGGCCCGATGATCCGTGGCGGCGCCGAACGCTGCACGACACGAAGTGGTTTCCGCTCCACCCCTGGGTCGAGGAGCATCCCGGGTCCGCCCGAACCGGACCCCCACCGGGAACGCCGGTCACCCGAGAAGCCGAAGAGAGCCCGGACGCGTGAGGGTCGAGGCCATCCTGTGGACGACTGCCCTCGTCTTCTACCTGATCGCCGGGGGCGCCTACTGGATCCTCGCCGGCGACCCGGTCGGGGTGACCGCGCTGCTCGTCGCGTCGCTCTTCGGAGCGGTCGGCGGCGCCAACGCGTGGCTGTGGCGACGACGCATCGGCGACCGATCCGAGGACATCGCCGATGCGACGATCGCGGCCAACGCGGGTCAGATCGGCTACTTCCCGGCTTCGAGCGCGTGGCCGCTCCCCATCAGCGCCGGGATCGCGTTGGTGGCCCTGGGTGTCCTCTTCGGTCTGTGGACCGCCGTGCCGGGGCTCGCCTTGCTCTCGCTGGGGGCCGCCCGCGTGCTCGACGAGAGCATGCACAAGCGATGACGAGGGCGCGGTGAGCGGGAGCTCGATCCTGGCCCACGTCCAGCCGCCGCAGGCCGCCTTCGTCGTGATCGTCTCGGTCCTCGGCGCAGTTGGCTTCCACCGGTTGTCCGCCCCGGCCACCGGCGCGCAACGGACGGCCCGCGGTCGCCGACGGCTGTGGTGCTGGTTCGCGGGGCTCACGGTCGTGATCGTGGCCGAGCTCCCGCCGCTCGGGACCTACGTCGACGAACGCTTCAGCGCGCACATGGTGCAGCACCTCCTCTTCTGCTTCGTCGCCGCCCCGCTCTTCGTGCTCGCCCGTCCGGGCGTCGCCCTGGCCCGCACGATCACCCCCCGGAGCCGGGGGTCGAGCGGGGCGCGCACCGCGCGCCTGGCCCTCCGACGTTCGTTGTCCCCAGCCGTCGGATGGGTGCTGTTCGTCGGGTTCGTGTGGGTCGTGCACTTCAGCGTCCTCTACGACCTCGCCGTGGACAACGCCGCGCTGCACTCCCTCGAGCACGCCGGCTTCCTCGTCACCGCTGTCCTGCTCTGGCGACCGCTGCTGGGGCCGCGCTCGAGCGCACTGCCCGATGTGTTGAAGATGCCCTACGTCCTCATCCTCATGCCGGCCCTGGCGTTCTGTGGGCTGGCGATCTTCAGCGCCGATCACCCGCTGTACTCCTCGTACCAGAGCTTCCCCGACTCCCTGGCCGACCAGCGTCTCGGGGGTGCGATCATGTGGGTGCTGCCCATCGTGGTCCTCCTCCCCCTGCTGCTCGGCCTCGTGGTCGCCTGGTGGCGACACGAGGAGAAGATCCAAGCCCTCATCGAACGGCCACCACCCCGGCACCCGGCCCGCCAGCCCGCACCACCCGATGTCCGCCGCTGACGAGCGTCGCCAGAAGCGGTCGTGACCGAGAGCCCCATCGCGCCCCGACGACCGACAACCGACGACCGACGACGGCGCGACGAGCCGACCGCTCGGCTGATCGGCACACGCCAGCGACGTCGCAACGAGTGCCGCAGTCGAGCTCGCACCCAGTGGCTCACGGTCGAGATCAGCCCCTGGACCGGCGCCCGGCGGCATGAGGGGGCGCGTTGCGGGGAAGGCACCGGCGGTGGTTGACGGGCGCGCGACGGTTCGCATCGGCTGTTCGGGGTGGAACTACCGGGACTGGCGGGGGCCCGTCTACCCGGAGGATCTGCCGGCGCGCCGCTGGTTCGAGCACTACGCCACGATCTTCGACACGGTGGAGATCAACAACACCTTCTACCGGTTGCCCCCGCCCACGACCATGCAGCGATGGGCGCAGCAGGCGCCCCCGGGGTTCCTGTACGCCGTGAAGGTCGGACAGTTCGGTTCCCACCGCAAGAAGCTGCGTGATGTCGACTCGTGGCTGGCGAACCACCTCGACCGCGTCGAGCAACTGGGCCCGGCACTGGGCCCCAACCTGGTCCAACTCCCGCCCCGGTGGAAGCGCAACACCGAGCGACTCGACGAGTTCCTCACCGTCGCCCCCTCCCACCTCCGCTGGGCCGTCGAGCTCCGTGACCCGAGCTGGATCCACGACGAGGTGTTCGAGGTCCTGGCCCGCCACGACGCCGCGCTCGTCCTGCACGACCTCCTCCCCACCCAGCCATGGGAGCTGACGGCATCGTGGACCTACCTCCGGTTCCACGGGCCGATGGCCACCTCGGTCCCCTATCGCGGCCGCTACACCAGCAGGCGGCTGTGGCGCATCGCCGAACGGATCGAACCGTGGATCGCCAACGGCATCGACCTCTACGCCTACTTCAACAACGACCACGACGGCGACGCCGTCTCCGACGCCCTCTGGCTCCGTCGACGGCTCCAGTCGCCGCGACCACACGCCGCCTGAATCACGAGCGTGCGCCATCGAGACCCAGGCCGCTCGCACGCCATCCGTCGAGCCGAACCGGCAGGGGTCGGGCGCGGAGCCGCACCCTGCGGACGTCACCGCTCAGGGGTGAGGGTGGCGGCCGGACTCGCGGCAGGCGTCCATGAGACGCTGGTGCCGAGAGCGACGACGAGCACGACGTTCACGGCAACGGCGAGGGGAGCGACGTTGGCGATGTGGGCGACAGGCCACAGCGCGGCGCCGACGAGCACCGCTGCGGCGGGCCAGCGATGACCCAAACGCTGCATGGCCCGTGCCACGAGTGCCAGCGACAGCGGGAACACGAGCCCGAGCAGCTTGATGACGATCGCCGGCCCCGATCGATCGACGAGCGCCATGTCTCCGAAGGATTGGTGGATCGCCTCGAACCCGTAGGCCGCGTCGCCGATCGCCCCGGCCACGGCGGTGAACAGGAGTGCGGTGATGAGCCAGGATCCTCCCGGAGCCCAGGTGGCGAAGCGGAGCACGAGGATGCCATACCCGACGGCGGCAAGGACGTGGACGACGCCGGCGTTGCCGCTGTGCCAACCCTGGAAGGCGTACAGCGCGTCGGCCCCCAACATGAGAACGGGTGCGACGACGAGCGCAGCGGTGAGCATGCGGTCAGCGGGCGACCCGACCGGCGCAAGCGTGGCACGGGCAGCGGCGGCAGCGGTGGTGGGGTTGGAGTTGTTGTCGGTGGTGCCGGTGATGGTGGTCATGGGAATCCTCCTCGGTCGGACGTGGTTCGTCGATCGACCCTGCGCCGATCTGCTCCGCGTTCCCACGGGGCGATCCCTGTTGTGGGAGATCTAGGGAGAACCCTGGCCCTTCGACGCCAGAGGCCTGGGATGATGAGCCCGTGAGGATCGGAACAGCGGACCGTTCACGACACGGCGACACCGTCCGGCTCCTGCTGTTGAGTGGGGTCGTGGTCGTCGTGGTGGCGGGGTTCGCCCGGGGTGTCTGGCTCCCGAACCTCCACAACGGGCTGCTCGCACTCGCGTTCGCATCCGTCGGGGTCTATGTGTTGCACCAGCAACCGCAGAACCGTTGCGGCATCGCGTTCCTGGTCACCGGCGTCGTGGAGGCGGTGATGTTCCTGGGCCGCCAGATCGGCCACGATCCGGGACACGGAGCGAGTCCGTGGTGGGGATGGCTCGGCGTCTGGCCACTCGTGGTCGGGCTGGCGCTCGTCACGGTGTCGGTGATCCTGTTTCCAGACGGCTCGCTCCCATCCCCAGCCTGGCGCTGGGTCGTCGGTATCGGCGCCGCCGTGACGACCGCTCTGGCCGGCTTGTCGGCGCTGTGGGCCGCAGGCGCGGCCTCGGCCGGCGTCGTCACGCCCCATCCGTTCACCGTCGCCGGGACAGCAGCGGCCGAGGATCTTTGGAACATCGCGGCCCGGCCGATCTACGTCGTGTTCCAGGTCGTGTGGCTCGTCGCCGTGATCAGCCGCTGGCGAGGGTCGGGCCCGGTGGCCCGGCGCCAGCTCACCGTCGTCAGCGCCGCGGCGGCCATCTCGTTGGTCGCACTCGCAGCAGGTCTCCTGGTGTGGGGAACGCCGACCGCCGGAGTCCTCGCCGTGTGCTTGGTGCCGGTCGCGGCGGGCTGGGCGATCGTGCACGGACAGTACCTCGCCACGCACTCCGCACTCACCTGGTTGGCTCGGCGATCCGACGATGCTGCCGCATTGCCGGCCGAGCTCGCGGAGGCCATCGCCGACGCGCTCGGTGCCCGGGAAGTCATCGTGTGGGCCCGGCGCACCAATCGCTACCACGCGGTCGGGATGTGGCCCGAGCCAGCCGAGGAGATCGTGCCCGTCAACGACCTCGACCCCGCCGACCTGACCGCCAACCATCCGACCCGGACGGTGCACCTGATAGCCCGCGGCGAAACCGAGCTCGGCGCAGTCGTCGTCGACCGGCGCCATCCGCTGTCACGTCACGACGATCGGTTGCTCGACGGGTTCTGCGGTCAGGCGACGCTCGTCCTCGAACACCTGGCCGCATCATCGGCGGCCACCGGCAGTCCGACCGGACGACGTTTCGACCACCTCACCCCGAGGGAGATCGAGGTCCTCGACCTCATGGCCCAGGGGCGCTCGAATGCCGGCATCTGCGAGCAGCTCCACCTCAGCATCAAGACCATCGAGCCTGCCGTGTCCTCGATCTTCACCAAGCTGAACCTGCCACCGGGGCGAGAGAGCAACCGGCGAGTGCTCGCGGTGCTGGCCTACGTCGACGACGGGCGGGCACGTACGCACGACGCGTGACGTCTCGCGAGAGGCACGCACAAAGGTGGAGGTACCAATCCCGTTCACTCCGCATCGAGCGAGTTCCGCGTCGTCGGCAGCCTCGACCGTTGTTGACGTCTGTCTGAGCCCGCACCAACGCCCCGGACGAAGGCCACGGTGAGGGACGTCGACGTTCCTCCCGCCACGACCTGCTGCGACGGGTCGCGCTCTGAGCGCCTGGCCCTGTACAGTCGACGAGCCCTGGAACCTGCACGGCGGACGCTCGTGTGGCCTTCGTCCTGGGTGGTCACCGATCGCCGACGATGGCCTTCGTGTCGAACCGGAACCCACCAGGAGAAGACCGACCTCATGGCCACCTCGACCCGTGACGACGACCGACCTCTGCGGCACGCGTCCGCCGACGGCACCGACTCGACCGTCGGACCCGAGCCGGGTGGGTCCGTGGTCGGGGGCCGGCGCGGCCGGCGCTCCGGACGCCGAGGTCGTGGCTGCGCCGCCGGCGCCGTCACACTGGCCATCGCGGCGCTGGCGCTGACGCCCACGGTTCCGTCCACAGCGGCCGAGCCGCCGCCGGTGCCCGCGGCAGCCGAGTCGTCGCTCGATCCCGCCCTCGTCGCGCGGCTCGAGGCCGCCCTCGACGAGGGGTTCGCGGCTTCGAAGATGCCCGGGGTGACGGTCGGTCTGTGGATCCCAGGTCAGGGTGAGTGGGTCGCGTCCCGCGGGGTGTCCGACCTCGGAACCGACGAGCCGATGAACCGAGCCAACCAGAGCAAGATCGGCAGCATCACCAAGACCCTCGTCGGCACCACCGCGCTGCAGATCATCGGGGACGGCGAGGTGGGCCTCACGCTCGACGACACGATCGACCGGTGGTACCCCGAGTTCCCCGAAGCCGAGCACATCACCGTGCGCATGCTGCTGAACATGTCGAGCGGGATCGCCAGCCCCGGTGACGCCCAGATCGACCGGATCTGCGCCGACCCGTACTCGATGATCACGCCGGACGAGTACATCGCCATCGGCGCCGCCACCCCGCGCGAGCCCTACGCGCCGGGCGAGGGGTTCACCTACTCGGGCGTCAACACCTTCCTCCTCGGGCGCATCCTCGAGAAGACCACCGGAACCGATCTCACGGCCCTCCTGGACGAGCACCTGCTCGTCCCGCTCGACATGAGCCGGAGCCGCTTCGCCCCCGACGGGCAGCTGACCCCGCCGTTGAACCGCGGCTACTCGCTGTTCTGCCCGCCGAGCGCGCCCGTGTCGACCGACACGACCGACTGGTACAACCACGAGTCCTGGGCGGCTGGCGCCATGCTGTCCACCCTCGACGACCTCCACACATGGGGCGTCGCCCTGGGTGAGGGCTTCGGGCTCACGTCCGACCTTCGCACTGCCCGCGTGACCGACGTCGCCCCCGGCGGCAGCGGCTACGGGCTCGGGGTCGGGGTGCGCATCGATCCCGCCACCGGGTGCACCCTGGGCCTGAGCCACAGCGGGGCCGAACCGGGATACGGCTCCAGTGTCGCGCACTTCACCACGACGGGTTCGGTGTTCGCCCTCCTCGGCAACGGCGACGGTGGGACCGGTGAGGCGTTCGTCGAGGTCTACAAGTCCCTGACCCCGATCCTGCTGGAGGTGGCGGAGGTTCCGCCGACCGAGTCCTGCGTCGCCGAGCCGGCGGCGCCCGTCGCCGTCATCCCCGCCGTCCCCATCATCCCAGTCGTTGCCGAACCGGCCGTCACGGGCTGACCCGACCGGTTGCGGCAGCCGGCATGCGCGCCGCCCGGGAAGTTGGCGTTGCGCTGCCGGAGCTCCCGGACCGCGCCAGGGGCCGCGTCAGCGTGGTGGCGGCTCGAGGACGACGGCGGTACCTCGAGCCCGTCGGGGCTCGGCACGCCATGGCGTTGACCGGCCAGAGCCGATGCGCTCAGGCCGTGCCGGTCACGACGGTCCCACCCGACCAACGCCAACAGCCCAGCCCCACTGGCCCGCCGGTCCTCGACCGATCCACGCGCGAGTCGGGAGAGCCCCGGATGCCCTCTACGACCGCTCACGACCGCTCACGAGCGCTCACGAAGGTGCGGGGGTCTAGGGTCCTCCGGCATCGAAACGACGAGAGGTGGACATGCGAGACGCACAGGTGCATCGGGGGGAGCGATCGTTCGCTCGAACGGCCGCAGCCATGGTCGCGGCGGGAGCACTCGCACTGGCCGGGTGCAGCAGCAGCAGCAGCGGTGGCTCGGTTGACGGCAGCGCGACGTCGAGCGCAGCATCGTCGCCGACGACGACATCCAACACGGCGAGATCCGGAGGCGACGCGAGCGATGACACGCTGTCGCCGGTCATCGCCACGGTGCTGGCCCCTCCTGTGCCGGTGCGAGGAACTGATGGGCTCGTGCACCTGGCCTACGAACTGCTGGTCACGAACGTGGTCGGCCAGCCGGCCACCCTCACCTCGATCCGGGCCATCGACGGCGGCGCGACGTTGCAAGCCCTGACCGGCGACGAGATCGGGGCGTGGTTCCGCCCCATGAGCGCGCCGACGGGAACGACGGTGCTCGGCCCCGGACAACAGGGAATCGTGTGGATCGACGCCGTCGTGGCCTCGGGGGCTGAGGTCCCGACCACCATCGATCACGTGATCGAGGTCACCTATCCGGAGATCGTGCCGCCCCTCACCTCGGCCACGATCACCGAGACCATCGCACCCGTCACGGTGGTCCAGCAGGAGGCCGCCCGGATCGGCGCGCCCCTGGTGGGACCGGGTTGGGTCGACGGAAACGGCTGTTGCGTCGTGGGCCCCCATCGCGGCGCGGTCAACCCGATCAACGGGTGGCTGTGGGCGGCCGAGCGCTACGCGATCGACTACGTGCAGATCAACGGGTCGGGGCGCATGTTCGAGGGCGACAAGACGACGCTGGCGAGCTACGGCTTCTACGGCGCCGACGTCCTCGCCGTGGGCGACGGAGCGATCGTCTCGATGATGACCGATCAGGTCGAGCAGGTCCCCGGCACCGCGCCGACCGGGCTGCAGGTGAACCAGTACGGCGGCAACAACGTGGTCCAGGACATCGGGAACGGCCGCTACGCGTTCTACGCCCACCTGCAAGCCGGAAACCCGCGCGGACTCGAGGTGGGCCAGATGCTGAAGCGAGGCGAGTCGGTCGGCCTGCTCGGCAACACCGGGAACAGCGATGCACCTCACCTGCACTTCCACGTGATGGACGGGCCCAACCCGCTGGTCTCGAACGGGGTCCCCTTCATGATCGATTCGTTCGTCCTCGAGGGTCAGGTCGTATCGGCCGCCAACCTCACCGACGCCGCCGAGAACGGCGGCGCGTTCCAACTCGACACGACGCAGGTCGGGCCTCGCACCGAGGAGCTCCCGCTCTTCCGCGACGTGATGACCTACACCCGCACGTCCTGATCACGGAGGAACGACCACGGGGGTCCGAAGCTGTCGTGAACTCGCAGCGGTGTTCACCCACACCACGTCACGCATCTGGCGGAGGGGCAACCGAGGTCGGCGGCGTACGTGCTGGGCCAGCAGCTGGGCCACCGCACCGTGCGGGAGCTCGGTCAGTACCCAGCGAGATCGCACGGCGTCCTCGGAAACCGTCGCGACGAGGGCCTCGACGTTGTCACGCCTGAGCGCGGCGAACATCTTCCTCGACGACAGCTCTGGCTGAGTCTTCCATCTCGGGCCACCGCGGGTGGGGGGCAGGGGTCGTCGTAGTGGAGGGTCACCGTGGTGGAGGGTCGTCATGGGGTGGCGCAAGTGGAGCCGGGTCGTGTCGAGTCCCACTACGATCGGGTGCATGAGCATCTCCGATGACGACATCAATGAAGAGCCCGTTGACGACGGACTCGCGTCCAACGTGGGCGGAGACGCGGACGCCGCCGACAGCAGCGACGCCGATGCGACGGACAGCGATGCCGACGCAACCGACAGCGACGCCGGCGGCACGGATGCGGACGCCACGGACAACGCCGACGCGGATGCGGCCGACAGTGATTCCGACAGCGGGGATGCTGACGGCACCGACAGTGGCGCCGACAGCGGAGACGCCGACGGCGCCGACTCCTGAACCCTGAATCGCGCTGGCGGGTCCGGCGCGTTCCCCATCCCGGCGCGCCCGACCTCGCCGACTTGGTCGGCGACGTCGAGGCGTTCCGCCGCGAGGTCGTCTATCAGCGACCGTTGCAGACGCGGGTGCAGGGGTCGGTCGATCGCTTCGCTGACAGCGAAGCGCTCTGGCGGACGCTGCTGCGCTACGGGACTCGCCAACCCGGCTTCCGGTTGGTGCGGGCCGGCTCCACGGTCGGACGTGTTGGCGTCAGTCGTCGCGCGGGGATCGGAAACCGCAGCCTGGACGATGTGATCGATCCGAACCGAGTGGTCCATCGGTATCGCAAGGGCGACACGGTGGTGCTCCAAGGGTTGCACCACACCGACCCGCACCTCGCCGAGTTGTCGAACAACCTCGCCCTCTCGTTCGACCAGCCGATCCAGATCAACGCCTATCTGTCACCACCGGGCGAGCGTGGACTCGACGTGCACTTCGACTATCACGACGTCTTCGTCGTCCAAATCGCAGGCGCGAAGCGGTGGCGGATCTGGGAGGCACTGGACCGAACGCGCAATCCCGTGAGGGGTTCGCACGCGATCGCGTCGCCGACTCTGGAGGAACTGGGTGAACCCCTCCTCGATCTGACGCTGCGCACCGGAGATGTGGTCTATCTACCCCGTGGCTATCCGCATCTGGCTGAGTCGCTCGACGAGCTCTCCGACCACCTCACGATCGGCTTGGTCTCGGTGACCTGGAACCGGGTCGTCCGCAAAGCCGTCGACGCCGAGGTCGCAGCCGGTCGGATGTCCGCCCCGCTCCCGGTGGGGTTGCTGGACCCGGACGCCGATGTCGATCCGTCGCTCGAGCTCGGCACCCTCCGTGACCAGTTGTCGCCGGACCTCTTGAGGAACTGGTTGGCCCGTGAGGTCTGGCGCCGGCAACCCGCGACTCGTCTCCGCCCCCGCTCTCCTCTCGAGCTCGAACGGTCGGCGTTGCGCTTCACCCCAGGGCCATTGCTCTGGCTGACGATGGTCGGCGACCGAGCGGTGCTGGGCCTCGGCGATCGGCTCCTCGACCTGCCGATCGAGGCGTACGATTTCCTGGCCGCTCTGCTCGAATCCGGCGATGCCTTTCTTCCGAGCGAGCTCGGAGGTCTCGACGACGCGTCACGTGACGTCGTCCTCCGGCGCTTGTTGAACGAGGGAGTGATCTCCCATGTCGAATGATTTCGCATGCGCTCTCGCTGCCGTTGACCGCGGGGAGCCGCTGTTCGCCACGGCATCGCAGGTGCGCGGTTGGTTGCTGGTCGAGGTGCGCGGGTCCTGGGGCGTCGATGCGATACACGAGAGCGCGCTCGGAGAGCACGTGCCTCGGCGGTGGAAGGACCAACTCGGAACGCGCGGCCTCAGGGTCGTGTGCATCCGCACCCATGCCCGCCGTGACGTCGAGGGCGTGCGCCTCTTCACGTGCACCGTGCCAAGGGCCGGAGGTGGCCCAGCAGTGCTCTGGCACCGCGAGGTCAGTTCGCTTGCCGACGTCGCAGACGCGACCGAAGGCATCGCTGCGAACGCCGAACCCGGGGTTGGCTGGAGCCGAGCCGATCAAGCGGTCTTCCTGGTGTGCACCAACGGGCGACACGATCAGTGCTGCGCGAACCTGGGTCGTCCGTTGGTGCGGGAGCTGCGGCAGTCTTCGTGGGCCGAACAGGTGTGGGAGTCATCACACGTCGGCGGTGACCGGTTCGCTGCCAACGTCGTGGCGCTTCCGCAGGGCCTCTACTTCGGACGTGTCGACCCCTCCGTCGCACCGACCCTCCTGGGTGCGTTGGACCACGGTCGCCTCGACCTCGAGCGGTTCCGCGGGCGGACATCGCTGTCCTTCGCCCAGCAAGCCGTCGAGCACTTCGTCCGCCTCGAGTTCGACGTCGACGGCATCGACGATGTCGTGGTCGGACCCCGTGATGGCGACGGCTCGTTCCCTGCGCACATCGGCGACCGGTCGGTTGCGGTGCGGATCCGGCGCCGCATGACCGTCATCGACACTCCGCTCACCTGTAGCGGGCCCGGGGAGCAGCAGGTGCCCACCTTCACGCTGCGGTCGATCACCGACCTTGCGTCGGCCGGCGGCTCGTCGCGCTCGAACGCAGCGGAGAGCTCTACGACCACCATCCACTTGGAGCGATACCGCACCGAGTGACTTGGCGAAGCGGAACCGGCACGGGCATTTCCGGATGACTGACCTGGCAATGTGTGCGCCGTCGACCATGTAGTCGAGCACCCATCCGCATCGCTGCGCAGCCGACGACGGACACGCGACGGAGGCGTCGGCGAGCCGGCCGACATCGATCCGCTGTTCTTCGACCATCTCCCCGAGGATCGCCGCCACATTGGAGAGACCCCAGCTGAGGAGCGGGTGAGCGACCAGGTCGAGCCGGTCGTCTCGACCGACGACACCCGCATCGTTCCCGTCGGAGTATGGAGGGCGTCGACACCGCGTCCCCCCATCGAGACCGCGGCCTTGCTCGATCCGGCGGTGCGTACTGGACCTCGACGGCGGATGGAGTAATCGGCCACTCATGACCCGGAGCGGGCGATCGCGGACACTCGTAGCGTCGGGTCCACCCGGGGCCCAAGTTCCGAGGAGAAGCTCATGTCCCGTTCGACTGGGAAGCAGAGAGGGTCGAGGAGCCGCATGCTCCTGGCCTGGTTGGTGATGGCTGCGATGTTCGCCGGCCCCGCCATCATGAAGACGCAGGAACCGGTGAGCGCAGCGCAGGGCGCCCGCAACATCCTGCCCAAGTCCGAGGGCGAGGCGATCCGGTACGACGACGGTACCGATGGAGGGGATCTGACGATGCCCGACAGCTGCGGGTCCGGGAACATCAACGGCAAGTTCCACAACCGCTCCCGGTGGAGGGTCGTGTCCAGCATCGGTGCAGGATCGACCGTCTGGGTGGGTGACGAGTGGAAGGTCACCTTCGAGATCGGCCAGGACTACGGCGCCAGTCCCTACGGCAACAACGGACCCGACCCGCTCAACCTCGAGCTGAAGCCGGCCGGCCCGGTCGAGTCGGCCGCAGCACCGACGGGCGAGACCAACGACATCTTCAACGTCTACTCCTACGACGGCTCGGGCAGCGTCGGACCGAAGAACGCCGTCGGCGCCTGGGGCTACTCGTTCGACTCGAACTCGTCGCCGGGCGTCACGCGCTTCACCGACGGCGCCAACGTCCGGCTCACCACCACCATGAAAGCCAACGCCGAGGGCATCATCACCCTCCCCAAGATCCACATCTCCGGCTGGGACGAGACCTACCCCGCCGGTCCGGTGTCGTGTGACCTGAACGTGGGTTGGTCCTGGACCGTCGCCGGTCCGCTCTCCCCCGTCGTGAAGACCGATTACGCCAAGGTCAACGCCTCCTATGGCGCCGACACGATCGATGACCTGTCGGCTGGTTCGCACCGCATCAAGATCCCCGTGCTCGCCAACGACGACGACCCGAACACGCCCGGCGGCGAGGGTGACCTCGACGAGCTCGGCATCTCCGACTGGAGCGCCCAGTCCTCCAAGGGGGGTCAGGTCCTGTGCGGGCCGATCAAGGGCGCCGCGAGCAGCGTCACCGTCGACAACCTCGGCAAGGCCTGTGAGTACCAGCCCAAGCCGGGTTTCGCCGGACCCGACGTCTTCTACTACAAGGTCCGCCAGGCCACCGACCACCTCGAGAAGCTGGTCCCGGTCAACGTCCTCGTGACCGGCAACGCGGCCCCGTCCGCACCGCACGTCGATCTGGGCGCCCTCCAGAACACCGACGACACCTTCGACCTCACCGACGTCATCACCGACCCTCAGGCCGACCCGGTCTTCTGCATCCCCAACCTCGTCACCGAAGCCGCACCGGCCAACGCCGGCGTCGCGACGATCGACAGCAACTGCCAGCTGAGCTGGGACAACCAGGACGCCGGCTTCACCGGCAACGTGAACCTGACCTACCGCACCTGTGATGCCCACCCCACACTGGCCATGGCCGACATGGGCGCCGGCGTCACCAAGATGCCCGGCTTCTCCCAGGGCGACCTGAGCGGCCAGGCCACCTCGCGGTGCCGTGAAGCCAACGCCACGATCCACATCAACCTGGCGCTGCAGGTGCCGCCCAAGGGCGTGCCCGACCACGACGTCGTCGACGCCGGCTACACCGGTGACGCCATCGGCCCGTACACGATCAGCATCCCGGTGCTGGCCAACGACTTCGACGCCAACGGCCCCAAGCCCACCCAGCCCACTGCCGGCCTCTTCGTCCTCGACGGCCCCGACGCCACCGAGGGCACCGCGACGGTCGTGGGCTCGAACATCGAGTTCACCCCGGCCGACGGCTACGCCGACTCGGTCGAGCTGACCTACCGGGTCTGCGAGGATCCCGATGCCCAGACGCCGACCTATGAGGGCTTCGGCCTCTGCGGCGTCGGTCTCGTGACCATCGACGTGATCGGCAACGACGCTCCCACCACCGAGCCCGACGGCTACCTGGTCGTCCAGACCGCCGAGCTCATCGACGAGAACGTCGGCGCCAACGACGCCGACGACGACGCCTTCTTCTGCACCAGCACCCCGGTGTCGGTGTCAAACCCCGAGAAGGTCGAGTACCTCGAGATCGGGTTCAACTGCGACGTCTCGTTCGACCCGGTCAACTCGGCCTCTGGAGTGGTGACCGTCGAGTACGAGGTCTGCGACACCCACGTGCTCGCCGACCCCGCCTACCCGGCCTCGCCCTACGGCGCCGACGGTCGCAGTCCAGGTGACCTCGCTGGCCGCTGCTCGACCGAGACCATCACCATCAACATCATCCCGCTGCTGGTGATCGATCCGCCCGACGAGCCAGTGGACCCGGCACCGACCTGCGCCGCCGATGTCGCCCAGACCCCGTTCGGGACCGACGTCGACATCGACGTCCTCGCCAACGACTCCGACACCGACGTCGACGAAAACGACTCGCCGGTCCTGCTGCCCGGCCCGATCGCCGACGATCCGGGCGAGAGCACCGAAGGCGGCTCGTTCGTCCTCAACGGTGACGGCACCGAGCTCGTCTACACACCCGCCGACGGGTTCAGCGGCGTCGACACCTTCGAGTACGTCGCCCAGGACGAGCTCGGCCAGGGATGCGCCGCCACCGTCACGGTGACCGTCGCCGCCGACCCGACCGAACCGACCGATCCGACCGATCCGACCGATCCCACCGATCCGACGGACCTGGAGAACACCACCTCCACGACGTCGTCGACGGTGCCCGGCTCGACCACCTCCACGGTTCCGGGCACAACCACCACGACGTCAACGGGTTCGCTCCCGGTCACCGGCGCCAGCTCCCTGGTCCTCGCCGGACTCGGCCTGCTCCTGGTCGCCGGCGGCGTCATCGCCCTCGCAGCGAGGACCCGACGCACCTGATCCGAGCCTCGAGCTCTTCCAGCGCTTCCCAGCCGATCGAAGGCCCCGCCCGGCCATCCGGGCGGGGCCTTCATCGTTCCCGGCGGCGCGCCACGTCCGTGTCGGAGACCGTCTTCTCGTTGTCACGCGACGCATGGGTCGGGGTCTGCCGACGCGCTCGCCGTGATCCCTCGTTCCATCCGGTGTGAGGGGGTTGCCCGCACGCCCACGGGTACCTGTTCGCTCGGCCACCCGAACCGGAGGCGCTCGTCCGTCGCGACGCCGTCACCGACCCGAACGCGGACGGGACCGACCACCCTGGAACGCGTTCCCGGGTTCCGACCCCGGCTCTGCGGAGTTCGGAACCGCTGCGGTACGATCACCCGATGCGGCGCTCCAGGATCGGCAGTCCGCCGCGGTGAACGCGACCTGGACCTGGACGGTGCGCGATCGACCGGCACTGAGGGAGCGGGTGCGCGCCAGCCCCGCAGGCTGCCTGGTCGTGGGCCCTGCCGGAGTGGGCAAGACCACGCTCGCCCGGCAGGCCGTCGAGCGCTCCGACCGGCCCTCGATCGTGGTGCGGGGCATCGAGGGCTTGTCCTCGGTGCCGTTCGCCGCCCTCAACGCGGCTCGTTCCGAGCAGGGACTCGATGCCGACGCCGACCGCGACGACGACGTCGTGCGTCGGCTGCGAACGTGGTTGAGCGGGCTCGCCCGCGACGGCGTTTGGGTGCTGGTCGATGACGCCGACGCGCTCGATCCGCCGTCGAGCGGGCTGCTGAGCTACACCGCGCTGACCGAGGGACTCCACCTGATCGTCACCATGCGCGCCGGCCGCCACCTTCCGAACGACCTCGACCGGGTGGCGTTGCACCAGTCGTGGGCGAGCATCGTCCTGGAGCCATGGACGGTCGATGAGATGCGCGACGCCCTGGAGTCGACGCTCGCCGGCGACGTCACGGTCGATCTCGCGGGTGTGATCCACGAGCTCTCCGGTGGGATCCCCCTCGTCGCCCGCGAGCTGGTCTTCGACGGGATCGCCGCAGAGCGGATCACCTACGACGGCCAGCGGTGGCGCGGGACCCCGGCGGTCGCGTCGCCCGATTCCGCGGCCCGGCTCATCGGCCGCCGTCTCCCCACCGGCGGGCCGGCCCTGGCCGTGCTGCAGATGCTCGCCCTCGCCGGCCAGCTGAGGCCTGAGCTCCTCGACCACCTCGCTCCCGAGGACGTGCTGATCGAGCTCGACGTCCAGGGCCTGCTCGACTTCCCCAGCGGCTCGTTGCTTCCCTACGTGCGCCTCGCCCACCCGATGGTGGCCGACGCCCTCCGAGCGGGGCTCGATGACGACGAGCGCCGCCGGCGGCTGGCGACGCTGGTCGGCGCAGCTCGCCAGGTCGCTCACCCCGACGACCTCGACATCCTCCAGGCGCTGCACTGGGCAGTGGAGATCGGCGACGACGTTCCGCTCGACGAGCTGCGCGACGGGTCACGTCTGGCGCTGCGCCACATGGACTACGCATTGGCGGCCGACATCGCCGGCGAGCTCCAGCGGCGCGAGCCGTCGGCCGAGGCCGCCTTCTTCCACGCCGTTGCGCTGGCCCGTGCCGCCCGCTTCGAGGAAGCGATGGCCATCGCCGACGATGCCCGGGCGCTGGCCACCACCACCGACGAGGTCGTGGCGCTGGCCCGGATCCTCGTGCGGCTGCACAGCCCGTTCGGGCGCTCCATGGGATACCTCGACGGTCGGCCCGAGCACGCCGGGGTCGTCGCCGCGTGGGCCGACGGTCATCTCGGTGGGACGTCGTTCTCCGTCCTGCTCGAGTCGTTCACCGCGTTCGTCGACGGCGCGCTCGCCGCCGCCATCGACCTCGCCGAACAGGCTCGCTGCGCGGCCCCCGCCGATGCGCCCGGCATCGAGCAAGAGGTGGACGAGTTCCTGGTGATGGTCGCCTCGATCGGCGGACGCTTCGACGTCGCCCGAGCCAGCCAGGCCCGCCTCGCCGCCCGCCCGCCCGGTTCGCTCCACCTGCCTGCGCTGATGGGCAGCCAGGGTGCTCGGGTGTCGCTGCTCATGTACGACGGCCGGATCCGCGAGGCGCTCGCCGAGGACGAGGCTTCGTTCGCCATCGCCCGTCGCGCCCTCGCCTACGACGAGATGATGAACGCCGCGGCCCAGCGGGGCATCCGCTCGTACCTCCTCGGCGACCTCGATCACGCCGTCGAGGCGCTCGAGCTCAGCCTCCAGTATCTCGTGGTGCCCTCGTCGCGCAGCCTCCTGATCCACGGGCTGCTGGCGTCGTCGCGGATCCGGCGAGGAGAGCGAGACGCCGCGCTGGCCACCCTCGACCAGGCCGATCTCGAGCGCGCCACCTTCCCCACAACCTTGCTGCACCTCGACTACGACCACCTCGCGACCTACGTGCGCGCCGCAGCCGGTGTGCTGCCAGCCGACGTGGCCGAGGCCCGGTTGCGCTCGATCGCCGACGAGGCCGCAGCCTTCGGGTACCACTGGCTCCACGCCATCTGTCGCCTCAGCCTGGTCCGCCTCGGCCTGGGCCGGCC
>JBBSTY010000019.1:0-37388 GCA_038235385.1 Acidimicrobiales bacterium
GTCATCGGCATCAAGTTCACCGAGTGCTTCAACGTCGACCCGTTGTTGCCCCCGGAGCTGCTCCCCCGCCCCTGGCCCGGGCGTGAAGCCCGCGATCTCCTCGTGCGCAGCCGCCGGCTCGGCATCTTGATCCGCGAGGAGCACAACAAGCCCCAGCTGTTCGCCCCGTTCGACGAGCTCGTGAGCTCGTTGATCTGACCGTCCGGCGAGGACGTCGCTCCGAGTACGTTCTTCGCCCATGCGCCTGACCTCCCCTTCCTTCGTCGGTCCGGATCGGGCGAGCGCCCGTCGGCGGTCGGGCGGCCGTTCGGCCACCATCGGCACCGCTCGAGCGACGCGCCTGGCAGGTGCGCTCGTCACGGTCGTGGTGCTCGCCCTGGCCAGCGCCTGTGGCTCGACCACCGACGCGCCGACGGACGCCGGCGCGGGATCGCCGTCGGGATCCACCGTCGCGTCCACCTCGACCACCGAGGCGCCGATCGTGCCGGCCACCACCGATCCGTCGGGCACCACGCGGTTCAACGTCTACTGGTTGCGCACCTGTCCGTCGCCCGAGGTCGCCACCGCCGTCGGCGACTGTCGAATCGCCGTGGGCGAGTCGCGCACCACCACCGACCCCGACATCCTCACCGCTGCCATGGAGGCGCTGAACGGGGGGCCGAACGAGGCGGAGCGGGCGGCCGGCCTCTCCAGCAACATCCGATCGATCAGCGACTTCTACGGCGTGCGGGTCGAGGACGGGGTCGCCGTCGTCGACTACAACCGCTACTTCGAGACCGCCGCGACCCGACCGCAGGTCGCCCAGGTCGTGTACACGCTCACCCAGTTCCCCACCATCGCCGGGGTCCGCTTCGAGGTCGACCACGCGCCCAACGGCGCCACCGGCACCCGGCCCGCCGGCCGGGGCGATGTGCTCGAACTGGCACCTCCGGTGCTCGTCGAGTCGCCGGCGCTCGGCGGTGTGGTCGGCCCGACCTTCGCCGTCGCCGGCACGCTCGCCGCCCCTGACGTCACCTTCAGCACCCGGGTGGTGGCGCTCGACGGCACCGCCCTGGCCGAGTCGGCCGGCGCCGCGATCCCCGGCGAGTCGCTCGCCCCGGTGCCGTTCCTCCAACGGGTCACGACCACGCCGGACACCGCCGGCGCAGTCGTGCTGGTGATCACCGCATCGGACGGCACCGAGGTCACCGTCCCGATCCTGGTCCAGTAGCGCCCGCGCCCGTTGGTGCCGTCGCCCTGGTCCCGGTGGATCCGAGGTGGATCAGCCGGTGAAGCGAGGCTGGACGACGACCGGGGGCACCGGGCGAGGCGCCGGAGCCGGCGTGGTCGTGGACGTCGACGTGGAGGTGGTCGACGTCGTGGTGGTCGACGGGGGCGGCGGGCACGGGAGCGAGGTGAGCGCCAGGCCTTGCGCCGAGATCTGACCGCCTCCGACGAAGTCGCCCTCGCCGGTGGTGAGATCGAAGGTGGCCGTGCCGGTGCCGTCGGTGCGGGCGATGGCCCACAGCGTCCCGGCGCCGTCGAAGTCGAGGCCGAGGACGTCGCCCATGCTGAAGTCGGACGAGCCCACCTCGGTTGCCGCGGCGGTTGCCGGATCGATGGTGAAGAGCCGTCCCCGGTCGTCGTCGTAGCCGTAGAGCGTGCCGGCCACGTCGAAGGCCAGCGAGTTCATCTCGGTGCCGGAGTCGTCGAAGAACGGACCCACGAGGGTGGTGGCGCCCGTGGTGACGTCGGCACGGTAGAGGTCGTCGCCCGTGGACAGCCACAGCGTGCCGTCGGGGGCGAAGGCCATGCCGTACTCGTAGCGGTCCAGGCCGAGCACACCGATCGAGGTGGTGGCCCCGGTGGTGGTGTCGATCGTCACGAGCGATGCGCTCTCGAAGTCGTCGTCGGGCGCCTCGATCCCGAAGAGCGTGCCGTCGCACGCCAGGGCGAGCGAATCGATGAGGCCGTCCTCGCCACCGATGCCGGTGACCGAGTTCGCGCCGGCGTCGATCGATGCGAGCTGACCCGACTCCTGATCGATGGTGAACCCGATCGGCGCGGCCGACGCCGGGAGGATGTTGAGCGCAACCGCCGACGCGGCGACACCCGCGACGACAAGGGAACGGGCGAGGGCACGAGACATCAGACGTCCTTCGAAAGCGTTGAGATGAGCTGAGGTGGGCGGCACATCATTGCACAAGGACTGTCCCGACTCGAACAGCGTTCACCGGGGCAGCAACGCAGACGCGAGGCGGTGCGTGGATCGCTCAGACCAGGTGGTCGACGAACTTCTCGAGCTGGCGCAGGTTGCGGCACTCGAAGGTGCCGTCGCAGTGGGCGGCGTACTCGCCGACGATGGAGTCGCCGGTGTTCCAGTAGGCGCGTGGCTCGGGGTTCAGCCAGAAGGTGTGGCGGGCCTTCTTGCGGATCTCCTTGATCACCCAGGCCTGGCTGGCGTGGTAGTTGTTCCGCGCGTCGCCGAGGATGATGACGGTGGTCTTGGGACCGATCTCGTTGCCCCACTGCTGGTAGAAGGCCTCGAAGGCGTGGCCGTAGTCGGAGTGGCCGTCGACCCACACCACGTCGGCTTCGGTGTTGACGCGGTGCACGGCGTCGCCGATGTCGTCGGTGCCCTCGAAGAACCGCGTGACCTCGTCGATGCCGTCGATGAACACGAAGGCCCGCACCTTCGAGAACTGGTTCGAGATGGCGTAGACGAGGTGCAGCGTGAACCGGGCGAAGGACGCCACCGACCCGGAGATGTCGGCGATCACGAAGATCTCGGGCTTGGTGGGCCGCGGGTACTTGAACTTGGGATCAGCCGGCACCCCGCCGTAGGACAACGACGTGCGCATCGTGGCCCGGAAGTCGAGCGGCCCCTTGCGACCGTGGCGCCGCTTGCGGGCCAGGCGGACCGCAAGCTTGCGGGTGAGCGGATAGATCGCCTTGCGGAGGCTGGCCATCTCCTCACGCGACGCGTGCATGAAGTCGACGTCTTCGGGCAACGGCTTGCGCAGGGTCTTGGCCATGGCCTCGACGCCGCGGTCGGCCACGAGCCGGCGTCGGATCTCCGCCTCGACCTCCTTCTTGAGCTGGTCGATGCGGTGCTCGTACTCGTCGTGCTCGAGGCGCTCCTCGAGCGGGCTGAGCGGCTCGGGTGAATCGGTGCGGGCCTGCTGCATGAGCTGGTCGAGCACGCTGTCGAGATCGAGGTTCCGCAACGTCCGGTACAGGTAGTAGGTGCCCCCGACGGGACGACCGGGCTCCATCCCGGCGAAGCGCTTGACCGCCTGGCGGGCCAAGGCGCGCAGCATGGCGTCGTCGCCGTCGAGCAGCGCCTTGTAGAGCATCGCTGCGAGCTCCTCGGGCGACAGCGCGTCACCACCGCCACCCCCCGAGCCCTGCTGACCGTCGGCCTGGTTCGGGTCCTGCTCGCCGTCGCCGGCGGCGTCGGCGTCGTCCTTGTCGCCGACCGCGTACTCCTTGCCCCGTAGCGAGAAGTAGACCTCGAACACGGTCTCGAAGGCTCGCCAGTGGGCGTTGGATTTGATGAGCGTGGCCCCGAGGGCGTACTTGAACGCCTCGCGGTCCTCGAGCGGGATGTGCTTGACCGCCTGCATGGCGTCGAGGTTCTCGGTGACGCTCACCGGGAGTCCGGCTTGGCGGAGCTCGACGATGAACCCGCTGAGCAGGTCGAGCATCGGTTCGCCGCTGATCACCAGGTCGGTCATGGGGTCACCGGCTCGAGGCCGGCTTCTTCCAGCTCTGGCCGTCGCTGCTGAACTCCTTGTTCGCCTTGGCGATGTCGCTCTGGTACTTCAGCAGCACGTTGGCGGTGTCGATGGCCACCTCGTCGGTGATCTCGTCGATGCCGAGGATCATCAGGGTACGAGCCCAGTCGATGGTCTCGCTGACCGACGGGGCCTTCTTGAGCTCGAGCTGACGGATCGACCGCACGATGCGGGCGACCTGGTCGGCGAGCGCATCGGTGATGTCGGGCACCCGGGCGAGCACGATCTCCTTCTCGCGGTCCAGGTCCGGGTAGTCGATGTGGAGGAAGAGGCACCGGCGCTTGAGCGCCTCGGACAGCTCGCGGGTGTTGTTGGAGGTGAGGAACACGAGCGGGACCTGCTTGGCCTCGAGCGTGCCCAGCTCGGGGATCGACACCTGGTACTCGGACAGCACCTCGAGCAGCAGGGCCTCGGTCTCCACCTCGACGCGGTCGACCTCGTCGATCAGCAGCACCACCGGCTCGTCGGCCCGGATGGCTTCGAGGAGGGGACGGGTGAGGAGGAACTCATCGGAGAAGATGTCGTCCTCGATGTCGTTCCAGGTGGAATCGGCGTTGCGTTCGGCCTGGATGCGCAGCAGCTGCTTCTTGTAGTTCCACTCGTACAGCGCCTTGGACTCGTCGAGGCCCTCGTAGCACTGGAGCCGGATGAGCCGGCTCCCGGTGATCTCGGCGACCGACTTGGCGAGCTGGGTCTTGCCGGTGCCAGCCGGACCCTCCACCAGGACGGGCTTGCCCAGGCGGTCGGCGAGGTACACGACCCCGGCGATGCCTGCGTCGGCGAGGTAGTCGACGTTCTTGAGGTCCTGTCGGACAGCGTCCACGGACTCGAAGCGTTCAGCCATCCACGCACTCTACCGGCCCCCTTGACCGGCCGGTCAAGAGCGATTTGAGACGCGGACCTCAAATGGCCGAAGCGGCGGTCGACTCGGCTCGGGCACCGGCGTCGCGCCGCAACCGGTACCAGCCCCCGGATCCGACGTCAGCCTCGGATCTGACCGGTGCCCCGCACCACGTACTTCGCCGTGGTGAGCTCACGCAGTCCCATCGGACCGCGGGCGTGGAGCTTCTGGGTGGAGATGCCGATCTCGGCGCCGAACCCGAACTCCTCGCCGTCGACGAAGCGGGTGGAGGCGTTCACCACCACCGCCGCGGCGTCGACCTCGTTCGTGAAGCGATCCGCCGACACCAGATCGGCCGTGACGATCGCCTCGCTGTGCCCGGAGCTGAACCGGTTCACGTGATCGATGGCGTCGTCGAGGCTGTCGACCACGCGGACGGCCATGCGCAGGTCGAGGAACTCGGTGGCGTAGGCCTCGTCGTCGGCCACCCCGGCGGTGGGCAGGATCGATCGGGTGCGCTCGTCGCCGAGCAGCTCGACGCCGGCGAGCGCCTCGGCGGCGCGGGGCAGGAAGGTGTCGGCGACCGAGCCATGGACCACCAGCGACTCCGCCGCGTTGCACACCGACGGTCGCTGGGTCTTGGCGTTCACGACGATCTGGAGCGCCATGTCGAGGTCGGCCGACGCATCCACGTACACGTGGCAGTTGCCGTCGCCGTCGATCACGAACGGCACGGTGGCGTTCTCGCGGATCGAGGCGATGAGCGATGGTCCGCCTCGAGGGATGAGGCAGTCGATGGTGTCGCGCTGGCGCATGTACTCGACCGCCGCCTCGCGTGAGGTGTCCTCCACCAGCACCAGCGCGTCGGCGGGCAGCCCGGCCTTGGCGAACGCGCCCCGGAGGACCCCGGCGATGGCGATGTTCGAGGTGATGGCGCCCGACGATCCGCGCAGGAAGGCGGCGTTGCCCGACTTGAGGCACAGCCCGGCCGCGTCGCTGGTGACGTTGGGCCGGTTCTCGTAGATGATGGCGACCACACCGAGCGGCACCCGCACCCGCGAGATGCGCAGCCCGTTGGGCCGGGTCCAGCCGTCGAGCACCTCGCCGACGGGGTCGGCCAGGGCGGCCACCTGCTCGAGACCGCTGGCCATGGACCGGACCCGGGCGGCATCGAGGCGCAGCCGGTCGATGACGGTGGGGGCGACGCCGCCGTCGGTGGCCCGGGCCACATCGGTGGCGTTGGCCTCGAGGAGCTCGTCGGTGTGGGCCACGAGCAGCTCGGCGCCGAGCACGAGCGCCTCGTCCTTCGCCGCGGTGGCCGTGGTGGCGAGCACCCGGGCGGCGGCCTTGGCCCGGCGTCCGAGCTCGGGGATCGGGACGAGGTCGGGTGCGTCGGAGCCGGAGGACATGGGGCCAGCCTACCGAACGTCACCGGACGCGATCATCGGCGGACGGCTCCCGGAGCGGCCCTCGTCGACCAGCCGACGCCACCGGAGAGCCGACGATCGTGCGAACGGTACGATCGCCGCCGTGAAGGTCGATCTGGGGTTGCAGGTGGCGGCCAACGCGTTCATCGACGCACTGACCCCGATCGTGGGATCGGTCCGGGCGGGCCGCGGCGCGTCGGCGTCGAACGCCTCCCCGGTGGCTGCGTCCCCGGTGGCCGACGACGCCCGCCGCCTGGTCACGGCCGAAGCGTTCGACCTGGCGCGTGGGTTCATCGACGCCGATCAGCGGGCGACCGACGAGGAGCTCTGGTCGCTGATCGTCGCCTTCGCTCCGGTCCACGACCCGACGCTGCTCGAACGCACGCCGGACCAGCTTCGGGGCGAGGGCCTCACCACCGGAGCGCGCACGTTCCTCGACGCACCCTCGGCGCTGTTCGCCGAGCTCCTGGGCGCCGATGTGCGGGACGGCTCGAGCTGGTCCACCACCTACTACGAGCACGCCGTCGCCCTCGGGTTCATGACCGCCTCGCTCGACGATCACACCGACCGCAACGAGTTGCTCACCATCGAGCGGTTCCGGGGGTCGCTGCTGGAGGCCATCAAGGACGGTCGGGTGGCCGCGCCGCTCCCCCACGCCACCGTCACCGACGCCGAGGCGAAGGCCGACACCGGCGACGCGCACGCCACGGCGGGCGGCGACACCGAGCCCGACGAGGTTCCGCTCCCGCCGGCTCGTCCGATCGACGAGCTGCTCGCCGAGCTCGACGAGCTGATCGGGCTGGATGCGGTCAAGCACGAGGTCAAGCTCGTCACCAACCTGCTCCGGGTGCAGCAGCTGCGCCGCGAGCGGGGCCTCCAGACCAACGAGCAGAGCCGCCACCTGATCTTCACGGGCAACCCGGGAACGGGCAAGACAACCGTGGCCCGGTTGCTGGCGCAGATCTACCGCACGCTCGGGGTGGTCGAACGCGGCCAGCTCGTCGAGACCGATCGCTCCGGGCTGGTGGCCGGGTTCGTCGGCCAGACCGCGACCAAGGTGGTCGAGGTGTTCGATCGGGCCGATCAGGGTGTCCTGCTCATCGACGAGGCCTACGCCCTGGTGCGGGGCAGCGAGCAGGACTTCGGGCGGGAGGCGATCGACACCATCGTCAAGCTCGTCGAGGACCGCCGCGACCGGCTGGTGGTGATCGCCGCCGGGTACCCCGCCGAGATGGGCGACTTCGTCCACGCCAACCCGGGGCTCGAGAGCCGGTTCCCCAAGACCATCGCCTTCCCCGACTACACCACCGACGAGCTGATCCGCATCTTCGTCTCGCTGTGCGACAACGGCCACTACCGCGCCGACGACGACGCCCGACGGCGCGTCGGCCTCTACCTCGAGGCACAACCCCGCGTGCGCGGGTTCGGCAACGGCCGGGTGGTCCGCAACCTGTTCGAGGACGCCGTCGCCCGGCAGGCGAGCCGCGTCGTCGAGATCGCCGATCCCACCGACGTCGATCTGGTCACGTTGCTCCCCGTCGACATCGCCGACCCGCCCCTGCTCCCCGCGGCGGTCGCCCCCGACGCCGGCTGACCCACCGACGCGCTCGCGCGTCGGCGCCACCGGCCGGGAGGGGCGCATCGGCCCGGGTGGCGGCAACTAGCGTGGCGCCGGTGAGGCGAGCTCTGGCGGTCATTGCCGCGATCGTGATGGTCAGCGGCGCGCTGCTGATCCGCTCGCGCCTCGACTCGAGCGGCGACGCCGACCGACTCGAGGCGTCGCGGGCGGTGGTGGTGTGCTCGCCGGAGCTGAAGCCGGTGTGCGACCAGGTCGGGCGCGACCATCCCGAGATCGAGGTCACCGTCGAGGACGCCCTGGCGACCGTCGAGCGGCTGTCGGCCCCCTCGTTCTCCCGCGAGACGACCCCGCTCGACGCCTGGCTCGCGCCGCAGCCCTTCGCTCGCATGGTCGACGAGAACCGCTCCTTCGCCGGGCTCGACCCGATCTTCGAGCCGACCGGACGGGTCCTGGCCCGCTCGCCCCTCACCATCACCATCTGGAACGACCGCCTCGCCGCGCTCGTCACCACGTGCGGAGGCGAGGTGAGCTGGCGCTGCATCGGTGAGCACGCCGGACAGGCGTGGTCCGAGATCGGTGGCCAGCAGAGCTGGGGCAAGCTCAAGCCCGGCTTCCCCTCGCCGACCACCGCCGCCACCGGGCTGCTCGTGATCACGCAGGCCAGCGCCGACGAGCTCGGCCGCACCGACTTCGCCCGCAACGATCTGACCGATCCCGGCTACCTGGCGTGGCTCGACCAGCTCAAGCGAGCGGTGCCCACCTTCGCTCCCTCCACCGGTTCCGCCCTCACCCAGATGCTGTTCTCCGGGCGGGCATCGTTCGATCTCGCCGGGTCGACCGAGGCGCAATCGGCGCCTGCCGTCGCCACCTCGCGCGACAAGAACGAGCTGACCGTCATCTACCCTGCACCCGCGGTCACGGCCGATGTCGTCCTCGTCCCACTTCGCGGTGCCGGTGCCGGCGAGCACGCCCGCGAGGTGTTCGGGTCCGACGAAACCGGGTCCGCACTCGCCGCCAACGGGTGGCGGGTGGACGGGCAACCGGCCGCCGACGGCGTCGGATCCGGTCCGCTCCCCGATACCGACGGACTCCCCGCACCGGGTGTGGTCCAAGCCCTGCACGACGTCTGGACGACCACCTGACATGAGCCCCACCTCACCATCTGGCCGCACCGCCGACCGACCCCGCCGTCGCGCCGCCCGGCCGCCGCTGCTGCGACTCCTGGCAGCGGCCATCGCCGTGCTCGCGATCGCCGCCAGCTGCTCCAAGACGTCCGATGTGAGCGAGGCCGACGAGTTCGGGGTCGCCGACTGCAACCCGAGCGACTGCGTCGTCGTCGATGTCGCCGCCTCGCCCGAGAAGATCGACCTGCTCACCGAGCTGGCCAAGACGTTCAACGGATCCCAGACCAAGGTCGGCGACATGCGCGTCGTCGTCCAGGTCAAGAGCAAGGCATCGGGCGGGGCCATGCAGCTGCTCGCCGACGGTTGGACCGACGAGGAGGCCGAGGGGCCCCGGCCGGTGATCTGGTCGCCCGCGGCGAGCTCGTGGGGTGCCATCCTCGACCAGAAGCTGTCGACGGCCGGCAAGCCCGCCATGGCCAACCAGGGCACGCCGTTCATGAACACCCCGCTCGTGATCGCCATGCCCAAGCCCATGGCCGAGGCCATCGGGTGGCCCGACACCGAGCTCGGGTGGAGCGACATCCTCGCCCTCACCGAGAACCCCGAGGGGTGGGCGGCCTACGGCCATCCCGAGTGGGGTCCGTTCCGCCTCGGCAAGACCAACCCCAACTTCTCCACCAGCGGGCTCCATGCGCTCATCGCCCAGAACTACGCGGCCGTGGGCACGACCGACAACCTCTCCAACGAGGAGCTCGCCCGCCCGGACGTCGTGGAGTTCGGCCGCAGCATCGAGTCGGCCGTCGTCCACTACGGCGACACCACGCTCACCTTCATGAACAACTGGTACCGCGCCGACCAGCGCGGCAACCCCTACACCTACGCCTCCGCGGTGGCCGTGGAGGAGAAGTCGGTCATCGACTACAACACCGGCAACCCCGACGGGGTGCTCCAGCAGGGCGAGGAGCCACGCCCGCCCCGCATCCCGCTGGTGGCGATCTACCCGAAGGAAGGGACGCTCTTCTCCGACAACCCGTTCTTCGTGCTCGACGCCGACTGGGTGAGCCAGACCGAGAAGGACGGCGCCAAGGCGTTCCAGGACTTCGTGCAGCAGCCCGAGAACCAGCAGAAGGTGCTGCAGTTCAACTTCCGCCCCGGCAACCCCACCGTGGCCATCGGCGCCCCGATCACCACCCAGAACGGCGTCGACCCGGCCCAGCCGCAGACCACCATGCAGGTGCCGGCGCCGCCGGTGATGGTGGCGCTGCTCGAGCAATGGAACCTCAACCGCAAGGGCGCCCGGGTCCTGCTCGTGATCGACATCTCCGGTTCGATGGGCGACGAGGTCCTCGCCGGGCAGACCAAGCTCGACCTGGCCAAGCGGGCGGCGATCGACTCGCTCGACCAGTTCAAACCCGAGGACCTCGTCGGACTCACCGTGTTCTCCACCGGGCTCGGCCCGGGCGGCGGCGACATCGCTGTCGACGTGCTCCCGATCGCCCCCATCAGCACCCAGCGCGAGCAGCTCCAGGTGGAGATCAACTCGCTGCTGCCCACCAACGGCACGCCGCTGTACGAGATCGCCCAGCAGTCGATGCAGTCGATGATCGAGTCGTACGACCCGACGCTCATCAACGCCGTGGTCCTGCTCACCGACGGGCGCAACGAGGACGGTCAGGCGTCCGACGACCAGCGCCAGCTCGCCGAGCTGCTCAAGTTCCTCCAGGAGCAGACCCAGGGCGAGAACGCCCGACCCGTGCGCCTGTTCACCATCGCCTACGGCGCCGACGCCGACCTCAACGTCCTCAAGCAGATGTCCGAGGCGTCGAGCGGCGCGGCCTACAACGCCAGCGACCCCAAGACCATCAACAAGGTGTTCACCCAGGTCGTCTCCAACTTCTGAGACCGCCCGCCTGCGCCGCCATCGCGACGCGATCACCGATCACCGATCACCGATCACCGATCACCGATCACCGATCACCGATCACCGATCACCGATCACCGATCACCGATCACCGATCACCGATCACCGATCACCGATCACCGATCACCCGAACATGCGTAGCGGCGCCGGCGTCGGCGCCGCGCCGCTACGCATGTTCGGTGGTGGTTCGGTGGTGGAGGCGTCTGCGGCGTGGCGGACGGGGCCCGCGGGGCGAGTGAGTACCGTGGTGGGGATGGCCAAGCCGACGTTGCGGGACCGGTTCCTCACACCCCAGGTCGCCCGCGCCCTGTGGTCCCCGCTCGGGATCCTGGCGGCGGGTGGCGGCGTCGCCGCCGGGATCGTGGTGGGTCTGCCCATCCTCGCCGCCGCCGGCGTGGGTGCTGCCGCCTACGCCGTGCGGGTCGCCGTCGCCGTGCCCAAGGGCAAGGACGCCGACGGTGTCGACCCGTTCTCGCTCGACGACCCGTGGCGCTCGTTCGTGTGGCAGGCCAAGCGGGCGCAGCGCCAGTTCGCCGATGAGGTCAAGCGGGCCAAGGACGGACCCCTCAAGAACCGCCTGCGCGAGATCGAGGAGCGCATCGACACCGGCGTCGAGGAGTGCTGGCAGGTCGCCCAGGGCGGCCAGGCGCTCACCGAGGCCCGGAGCCGGGTCGACCTCACGTCGGTCACCACGCAGCTGAGCCAGCTGCCCGCGAGCCCCCAGCTCGAGCAGAACCCGGCCCTGGTGGCCACGGCCGAGGCCCTGCAGTCCCAGCTCGACACCGCTCGGCGGATGGACCAGATCATCATCACCACCCAGGATCGCCTGCGCCTGCTCGACGCCCGCCTCGGCGAGCTCGTCACCCGGGTGGTCGAGCTGTCGGTGCGACCCGAGGGCTTCGACGACCTCACCGCCATCGGGATCGATGTCGACAGCGTGGTCGGCGAGATGGAGGCGTTGCGCCTGGCGCTCGCCGAGACCGATCAGGCCGGTCGCACCAGCCCCACGCCGATGCCGCTCCCGGCACCCCTCACCTCCCCCGCTCCGCTCGCCACCGCATCGGACCCGCCCGGCGCCCCCACGCCCGAGATGGCGGCCGGAGCGACGCCGCCCGACCAGCCCGCTTCCGGCACGACGCCGTCCGGTGCCAACCAGCCCGCCCCCGGCCAGCCCGCCCCAGGCCAGCCCGCCCCCAACCTGCCGGGTGCGCCGCACGTCCCGCCGAACCAACCCCAGACCTGGCCGCCCTCGTCGCCGGCCGCTCCGCCCCCGTCGCCCGGCACCGGGTCGCCGCCCCCCTCGTCGTGACCTGCCCGACAACCGAGCCATGACCGATCGCCGTCCTGCCCGCGCGCCGGCGCCCGCCGACGCGAAGACCCCGGCTCAGGCCCTGGCGTCGGTGATCCCCGACGACCTCGTCGCCGTCGACGGGAACGACACCAACGACGTCGCCGATGCCGATGCCGGCGGGCTCGTGCGGTCCAGCGGGATCGTGGCCATCGGCACCCTCACCAGCCGGATCACCGGGCTGGTGCGGTGGGCGTTCACCCTCGCGGTGCTCGGCGCCACCGCCGTCGGCGACGCATACGGCCTGGCCAACACCACGCCCAACATGATCTACGACCTGCTCCTCGGTGGGATCCTGTCGGCGACGCTCGTTCCCGTCCTGGTCACCAACCGCGACCGCGGGGACCGCCACGGCACCGATGCGGTCGCCACCCTGGCCGTGATCGCGCTGGTGGTGATCACGGTGGCGGCGTTCGTCCTGGCGCCGGTGATCATCGGCCTCTACAGCGGCTTCGGCGACGCCGAGCCGTCCGCGACCGCCGAGACCGAGCTGGCCACCAACCTGCTGCGCCTGTTCGCGCCCCAGATCCTCTTCTACGGCCTCACCACGTTGGGCACATCGATCCTCAACGCCCACCGCCGCTTCGCCGCCGCCGCCTTCGCCCCGGTGCTCAACAACGTGGTGATGCTGGGGGTGCTCCTCATCACCTACCTGGCGATCGAGGACCAGCTCACCGTCCAGGACGTGCTCGACGACCGCGGCTTGCTGCTGCTGCTCGGGCTCGGCACCACCGCCGGCGTGGTGGCGATGGCCGTGGTGCTGTGGCCGGCCATGCGCCTCGCCGGCATCCGCCTGCACGCCGTGTTCGACTGGCGCGACCCGTCGGTGCGCAAGGTCGCCCGCCTGTCGGGATGGACCCTCGGCTACGCGGTGGTGAACCAGGCGGCGCTGTTCATCATCCTGGCGCTCGCCGTGGCGTCCGAGGAGGGAGCCGTCGCGGCGTGGAGCATCGCCTACATCTTCTTCCAGCTGCCCTACGGCGTGTTCACCGTGTCGATCATGACGGCGTTCACCCCGGAGCTGGCCATGCTCCACGAGCGCGACGACCAGGCCCGGTTCCGGGAGCGCTTCCTCACCGGTCTGCGCCTGATCATGGTGGTGGTGCTCCCTGCCACGGTGGGCTTCGTGCTGCTGGCGCGGCCGATGGTCGAGGTCCTGCTCGAGCGCGGCTACTTCGACGCCGCCGCCACCGACCTCACCGCCCCCACCATCGCCGGACTGGGCTGGGGGATCATCGGGTTCTCGATCTACCTGTACGCCCTGCGCGCCTTCTACTCCATGAAGGACACCCGAACGCCGGTCCTCATCAACGTGGTGGAGAACGCCATCAACCTGGTGCTGGCGTTCGTCCTGGTGAGCGACCTGCTCACGCCCGGGGGGTTCGGCGTCGAGGGCCTGGCGTGGGCCTGGTCGGGCGCCTACACCGTCGCGGCGGTGGTCGCCGTCGTCGTGGTGCGTCGCCGACTCGCCACGTTCGGACCGGCGCTGCCGGCCACGGTGTCCACCATCATCCGCATGACGATCGGCGCCGCCGTCATGGCCGCCGTCGTGTGGGGGATCGCCCGGCTGCTCGACGGTCCGTCGGTGCCCGCCGTCGTGCTCGCCGGCGCGGGTGCGATCGCCGGCCTCGGGGTCTACGGCGTGACCCTCGTGGTGCTGCGCGTCCCCGAGGTGCGCGACATCGCCCGGATCGTGCTGCGACGGGCGTGAGCATCGTCGCCTGGTTCCAGGCGTCGACGGCGACGACACCCTCGCGGCGAAACCGGACGTCACGACCACGCAGGAGTTCCCGGTTCCGGCACTAGGATCACTCGCTATGTGGAACGCGATGAAGCGCTGGTGGAAATATCGGGTGGCCAAGACCGAGAAGACCTTCAACGAGAAGGCCGACCCGGCGGTGCAGCTCGAACAGGCCATCAACGAGGCCCAGACCCAGCACCGGGTGCTCAAGGAGCAGGCGGCGAACGTCATCGCCAACCAGAAGCAGGCCGAGATGCGCCTGAACCGGTCGATGGACGAGTACGAGAAGCTCAACGCCAACACCCGTCAGGCCATCCTCATGGCCGACGAGGCCACGCGCTCGGGCGATCAGAAGAAGATGGGCGAGTACACCAACGCCGCCGAATCCTTCGCCAACCGCCTCATCGCCATGGAAGGCGAGATCGAGCAGTCGAAGAACCTCGCCCTCCAGGCCTCCCAGGCCGCCGTGCAGGCCAAGCAGGCGGTGTCGCAGAACGCGTCGGGTCTGCAGAAGAAGCTGGCCGAGCGCCAGAAGCTCCTGTCCCAGCTCGACCAGGCGAAGATGCAGGAGCAGATGAACACGGCCATGGCCACCCTCAACGAGGCGGTGGGCCAAGACGTCCCCACCTTCGACGAGGTGCAGTCCAAGATCGAGGCGCGCTACGCCAAGGCCACCTCCATGGCCGAGCTCACCGAGCAGAGCGTCGAGTCGAACATCCTCGAGATCGAACAGGCCGCCCGCAACGTCGAGGCGCAGGCCCGCCTCAACGAGATCCGCTCGCAGCTGGGCATCGAGCCGGCCCCCACCCGCGACGAGGTCGACGCGGCCGCGGCCGGCCAGATCGGCGCCGGGACCCCGGCTGCCGAACCCGCTGCCGCCCAGCCGCAGGCCGCTCCCCAGACCGCCCCTCAGACCGCCGAGGGCACGGGCTGAACCCGTCGATCCGGCGGGGGCCTTCGTCGTCCCCGCAGGACACCTGAGCCGAACCGTCGGCCCCGTCGCTCAGGCGGGGAGCACCACGAGATCGTCGCGGTGGATGACCCACGACGGGGTGCCGTCGGGGAGGTCGGCCGAGCGCTTCCCGGCCACGTCGGCCGCAGTCGCGGCATCGACGCGCGAGATGCCCTTGGCGAACACGACGCCGTCGGGGGTGGCGAGCTCCACGGCGTCGTCGGCGGCGAAGCTCCCGGCGACGCTCACGATGCCCGCGGCGAGCAGTGACCGCTGATCGTCGATCAGCGCCCGTCGGGCACCGTCGTCGACGGTGATCGTGCCGTTCGAACCCACGGCGAAGGCGATCCACAGCTTGCGGGCCGAGAGGCGCCGCTGGTGGGGGTGCACCACGGTGCCGACCCCGTGCGTGCCGGCGACCGCGTCGACGAGCACCTGCTCGCGCCCGGCTGCGGCGATGACCGTACGCACCCCGGACCACGCGGCGATCTTGGCGGCGGCCAGCTTCGACGCCATGCCGCCGCTCCCCCGCACGGTGCCCGCCCCGCCGGCCAGCGATTCGAGGACGTGGTCGATCTCGCGGATCTCCTCGATCAGCGATGCGTCGGCGTCGACCCGGGGATCGGCGGTCAACAGGCCCGGCGCGTCGGTGAGCAGCACCAGCAGGTCGGCGTCGATGGCGTGGGCCACCAGTGCGGCGATGCGGTCGTTGTCGCCGAAGCGGATCTCGTCGTCGGCGATGGCGGCGTTCTCGTTGACGACGGGCACGACCCCGAGCTCGATCAGTCGCTGGAGCGTGCCCCGGGCGTGCAGGTACTGCTGGCGCACCATGAAGTCGAGCGGGGCGAGGAGCACCTGGCCGGCCACCAGGCCGTGACGGCCGAGCTCGTCGTTGTACACCTGCATGAGGCGGCTCTGGCCGACCGCCGAGACCGCCTGGAGGGTCACGGCGTCGCGGGGGCGTCGGTCGCCGCCGAGCCCGAGCGCGGGCAGACCGGCGCCGATGGCGCCCGAGCTGACCACCACCACCTGGTGACCGTCGGCGGCGAGCGCGGCCACCTCGGCGCAGAGCTTGGCGATCGCCGGCACGGCGATCTCGCCCTCGTCGTCGGTGACCGACGACGTGCCGATCTTGACGATGACCCTCACGCCGCCGGCCCCCACGCCGACCGGCGTCGGTTCACGAGCCGACCTCGTAGGCGAAGCTGAGCTTGCCGATGCGCACGATGTCGCCCTCGACCACGCCGGCCCGCGCCAGGGCCTTGTCGACGCCCAGACGGCTGAGGCGCTTGTGGGCCTCGTCGAGCGCGTCGAGGTTGGTGAGATCGGAGAACGCCACCGCCCGTTCGGCCTCGCGTCCGAGCACCCGGTAGCTGGCATCGTCCTCGCGCTCGATCCGGAAGCCCTCGGCGACGGGGTGGAGCACCACGAACGTGTCCGGTGTGGGGCTGTCGGCGCGAGCGGCCTTCACGTGCTCGGCCATGCGGCCCACGAGCGGGCGCAGGTTCTCGCCGGTGACCGCCGAGATGCGCAGCTCGAGCTCGACCTCGGGATCATCGGGGCCGGCGACGTCGGCTCGGGACCCGACGACGACGCGGGGTCGGTCGAGCAGCTCGGGCCGGTACGCACCGAGCTCGCCGAGGAGCACCTCGAGCTGCTCGGCGGGCGGCGCCATGGCGTTCTCGGCGAGGTCGAGCAGGATCACGAGCACGCGCGCCCGCTCGATGTGGCGCAGGAACTGGTGGCCGAGGCCCCGACCCTCGCTGGCGCCCTCGATCACACCGGGGATGTCGGCCACCACCATCTCGAACGCGCCGGCGGCGCCCTCGTCGAGGCGCACCACCCCGAGGTTGGGCTCGAGCGTGGTGAAGGGGTAGTCGGCGATCTTGGGCTTGGCCGCCGAGATGCGCGAGATCAGCGTGGACTTGCCGACGTTGGGGTACCCCACGAGCGCGACATCGGCCATGAGCTTGAGCTCGAGGCGCAACCACCGCTCCTCGCCGATCTCGCCCTGCTCGGCGAACGACGGCGCCCGACGGCGGTTGGACAGGAACTTGGCGTTGCCGTGACCGCCCCGACCGCCCTCGGCCGCCAGCCAGCGATCGCCGGCGTGCACCAGATCGGCGAGGAGCGACCCGTCGAAGTCGTAGATGGAGGTGCCCTCGGGCACCGAGACGATCAGATCGGCGCCGCTGCGACCGTACTTGCCCTTGCCCGACCCGTGCGTGCCGCTCTCGGCCCGACGGTGCGGGTGGTCGCGGAACGCCAGCAGCGATGCGACGTTGTGATCGGCGACGAGCCAGATGTCGCCGCCCTTGCCGCCATCGCCCCCGTCGGGCCCGCCCTTGGGCACGTGGGCCTCACGTCGGAACGACACGCAGCCCGCGCCGCCGTCGCCCCCCTGCACGTTGAGGTTGCACTCGTCGACGAAGCCAGACACCCGACAAGTGTAGGGGCGGCCCGCAGGCCGCCCCCAAGTCGTCGTTCGGGTGTGGCGCCGGGCGCCGTGGCTACGCGACGAGGTGGACGGGGTCGCCCAGGATCTTCAGCGACCAGGTGGTGCGGTCGGTGGCGCCGGAGTTGAACTGGTAACGGATCCGGTACCACTTGTTGCAGGCCGCAGGGTTGTACGAGGTCGGCAACCGGAACGTGATGACGACGGCCTTGTTGTTGAAGTCGTAGGAGTCCACGGCGATGCTCGAGACGCCGGTTCCGGAGTCGGACCCCGCTTGCCAGTCGAACGTCTGGTTCGCCCAGGTCCCGCCGCCGCCCGGACCGCCGCACCCTGTCGGGCGCTTGATCTCGATCAAGGTCGCACCTTCAGCCGGGTCCCAGAGCGTGATCTCGACCTTCTTGCCCGCGTGCTCCGATCCGACCTCGGCGAGGAAGAACTCGGGATCACCCGAGGGGGTGGCGAAGACCGACAGGTAGTCCTTGGCGAACACCTTCGGGCACATGGCGTCGAACCGCGAATCGCACAGCGCCGTGTTGTTGCTGCGGTTGGCGACCACGCTGTACGCGTTGGAGCCGTTGTTCTGCGCCGGGGCGCCGCTGGTGGTGGCCTGCGCCCGCACCCGGAGGATGTAGCGGCCGGCCGGGGCGCCCGACGGGATGGTGCACATGTTCCACCACCCGTTCGTCGCCGAATCGGTGGCCATCACGGTTCCGCTGCCGGCGAACCCCGACCCGGGGTTGAAGAGCTTGTTGCGCTCGACGTAGCCGTTGGAGTTGAGTCGGCCATCGAAGGTCTTGGTGCCGTTCACCCCGGCGACGTTGGACGCGCAGCCACCGACCGACGCCATCGTCGGGTTGTCCGTGTCGTCGAGCGCGGTGCCGTCGGCCCGATAGAGCGTGAACGTGGTCGGTTGGATCGCCTTGCTGTCGAGGCCACCTGGGCACGATTCGCGGGTGCGGTTGTTGCCGGACACGCCACACGAGGGGGTGGCCGACATGTTTCCGTTGAAGATGAGGACCTCGGTGTTGTAGGACCGTCCGACGGGGAGCTCGATGTAGTGCTCGTAGCTGGTGTTCGAGTACTCGTCATTGACCGTCGTGGCGCAGTTGTTGTTGTCGCCGCCGCTCTTGAACCCGGCCGCGATCCGGTCGCCCTGCTGCTTATCGGTGCAGTAGCCGCTGATCGCCATCCACATGCCCTCGCGCTGCTGCGGTGTCCCGGCGTACCCGGCGGCGTTCGAACCCAGGTCGCCGGTGCCGAGGTAGTTCCGGGGGCTTCCCAGGGGCACCGAGAGGTTGAACTCGGCTGCCGCTGATCGCGAGAGGTCCTGGCGGGTCTGGCCCGACGCCGGGGCGAAGAACACCATGGCGCGGGCGTCGATGGTGACCCGGAGACGGTTCGGCGGGACCTTCTCCACGTTGACCGACACGGTCGACCCGTTGACGTTGGTCCCCTGGCCGAATCCGTTCTGCGCCGCAACCTTGAGGGCTTCGTCGCGGTACCGCGTGGGGTTGGTCTTGTCGCCGATCCACACGACTCCGGCCAACGCCGCCGCGTCGGCGGTGCGCTGCATCTGGGTGGCCTGCGCGTACCACTGGCCCACGTCGGTGGCGAAGGCGGTGACGATCACGAGCGGCACGATGAGGAGGCCGACCATGGCCATCACGTAGCCGTCGTCGCGCCGCAGGCGCCGGAACCTCGTTCGGGAGCTCTCGACCCGCCGCGGCCGCGGACGGGTCCCGAGCGCTGGAGCGTCGTTCTTCGAAGAAGACATCACTCAAACCACCTTCGGTTCGATCTGTGTGACCACGTGATCCGTGAACGTGTACGTGGATCCCCACGCCTGCGACAGCGGCTCGAAGGTGGCCTGGGCGTACACGCCGACGAAGTCGGGGGGATCGCCCTGATGGACCTTTCGCAACTTCGGGCACCAACGCGCGTCGTAGTGCGCCGCGTTGCACACCCCGTCGGTGGCGTTGCCGAAGTGCGCGGTGGTGAGGTTGGCCAACTGCACCGGACCGTAGATGTTGCAGTTGCCGTTGAACCCGGTGACCGTGGAGAGCGGGGCGGTGGTGAGGCACGCTGCGTTGAACGGGTCTCCTGAGGTGTTCGCCCGGTAGATCACGACCTTGGAGACGGTGGTGCTCTGCGTGTCGTTCATGGTGGCCATGAACGACTGGAGAGCGAACATGTCGGCGTGGCGGCCATCCTGGGTGCTCGCGACCTGACGGGCGGCGTTGCCGAGGGCCGAGCTCATGATCCGGGTCTGTCGCCACCCGATGCCGAAGTCGAAGATGCCCAACGCCATGATGGCGAGGAGCGGCAGCACGAGCGCCGCCTCGACCAGGACAGCACCGTCATCGCCACCCAGTCGCGGGAGGCTGCGTCGGGAATCCACTCGGTGCGGGCTCACGTGAGGGTCTCCGGCTCGATGCGGGTCACGACGTCGGCGGTGATCGTCCGGGAGTCACCGAACAACCCGCTCACCATCTGGTGGTTCACTTCGATGTACACGCCGATCCAGTCCGGCGGACCGTTCCCTCTGTCGTTCTGGAGGGCGGTCTTGCGGGAGGTCGGGCACCAGAAGCGGTCCTTGGACATCGAACCGCACTTGAAGGTCGGTGAGGTCACCGGGTCGTCGAGGTCGGTGGTGAGGTACACGTTGCAGGTCCCGGTGGTGCCGCTGGTGGCCGTCGAGCAACCGATCGGCACCGTCGACTGCGACCCGTTGCCCTTGTAGACCACGACCCGGGTGATCGTCTCGCGGTTGATCGCGGCGCTCTCGCCGGCGATCGCATGCACGATGGCGTAATCCGCGGTGAGCTCGCTCCCGGCGATGCCCGCGGTGCGGACCCCGGCCGACGCGGCGTTGGAGACGCTCAGGTAGTCGAGCATCAATCCACCGCCCTCGAAGATGCCGAGGAACATGAAGAAGACAATGGGGCTGATGAATGCAGCCTCCACCAATGCGCTTCCACCGTCTCCGGAGAGACGGCGCGCATCGCCGTGCACGATCATACGGGCGACCTTTCTCGCTTTCGTGTGCAGCCTCGGTGCCCGGGACCTGGCGGTCTCTATCCGAATAACCATCCGGCCGGTCAGCTTCCAGGCAAGGCTGCGCCCTGAGGTTCTACCACAGGGTTCGCGAAAGCGATAGCCACCTTCTGCGAAATAGGCCGTACGGAGCGCGCGAAGGTTGCCCGCGGACGGTGCTCAGGCCGTCACCGGAACGCGCGCTTCCTGGTCCCCGACGCCGTATCGGTCCGCGTGCGGCGGCCGGCTGGCGTCGACGGTCTCGCCTGTCGATGACCGACGGGCAGGTTCAGCCGACGATGATGTCGACGAGCTTGCGTCCGCGACGGGCGCCGAACTTCACCGAGCCGTCGGCGGTGGCGAAGAGGGTGTCGTCGCTGCCCCGGCCGACGTTGTCGCCGGGGTGGATGCGCGTGCCGCGCTGGCGCACGATGATCGTGCCCGCGGTGATGACCTCACCGTCGTAGCGCTTGACGCCCAGACGCTGGGCATTGGAATCGCGGCCGTTGCGGGTGGACCCGCCGCCCTTGGTCTTCGACATGGTCGGCTATCCCTTCGCGCCCGAGATCGATGTGATCTCGATCGTGGCGTAGTGCTGGCGGTGACCCCACCGCTTGCGCTGGTTGGACTTGTTCTTGTACCGGAAGCCCGTGATCTTCGGTCCGGCCGCCTCGCCCACGACCCGGGCGGCGACGGTGGAGCCGTCGAGGTCGGCGGGGGTGGCGAGCACTCGATCACCGTCGACCACGAGGATCGGCGTGAACTGCACCGTCTCGTCGCTCGACGCGAGGCGCTCGACGTCGAGACGTTGCCCCTCGCTGACCCGGTACTGCTTGCCACCTGTCTTGATCACGGCATACATAGGGTGGCAATGCTAGCGACGGTCGGCCGGGGTCGGCCAATCGCCCGCAGTGCGTAGTGCTCACATCGCGCACGGGGGCGCCGATCAGACCTGTGCGGAAGCTGCCAGACTCGCAACCTCGCACGAGAGCTCGCCCCGGAACAGGACCAGCATGATCGAACGACGTCGTCTCACCCGCCCCACCGCCCTGATCGCACTCGCGATCCTCGCAACCGTCGCGCTCGGTGCGTGTTCGAGCTCGGGCCCCGACGACGCGACGGTGGACTCGACCGTCGAGTCCACCTCGACCACCGGCGCAGCCGCCACCGGAGGCGTCCCGGTCAGCACCACACCGCGGCCCTCGTGTGATGCGAACAACCTCAACGCCGCAGCCGCCGGCCCGCTGCCCGGCGCGGCGCTCTCCCAGATCGTGTGCGAACCCTCGTTCGCGGTGGCGACGTGGTCGACCGGCCCCAACGGGGAGACGGCGGTGCTCTTCGCCCTCCAGGGGGGCGCCTGGGTCTACGTCGGGAGCGGTCCTGCCGAGGGCGACGTGGTGGCCCTCGCGCCGGCCGAGTTCAGCGCGACGGCCATCCCGTCGTGGCAACGGCTGCGGGTGTCGCTCGCCAACCGTGAAGGCGGTGCCTCCGGGGAGGGCAGGACCACCGGCGGCGGCGGTGGCGGTGGCCGTCCGACCTCCACCGTGTACGTCACCGACCCCGACACCGGTGGCACCGAGTCGTGCGTCACGAACGGCGACGGCCTCATCTGCACGCCGGCACCGGCGCCTCCCGTCACGTCGGACGACCCCGATGCGCCGCCCGCGCCGCCGGTCACCAGCAACTTCTGCCGCTACAACTTCAACGACACCCGCTGCGTCGACAGCAACCAGCAGTACACCCCTCGCTGATCCGGGAGCGGCGAACCGGCCCGATCAGATGATGAGGTCCTGATCGAGGGTGACGCCGCGGCCCTCACACTCGGGGCAGGTGGTGGCGAACGACTCGAGCAGGCCCTCGCCGATGCGCTTGCGGGTCATCTCCACCAGTCCGAGGTCGGTGATGTCGAAGGCCTGGGTGCGGGTCTTGTCGCGGGCGAGCGCATCGCGGAACGCCTTGATCACGGCCTTGCGGTTCTTGTCGATCTCCATGTCGATGAAGTCGATGACGATGATCCCGCCGATGTCGCGCAGGCGCAGTTGCTTGGCGATCTCGTCGGCCGCCTCGAGGTTGTTGCGGAACACCGTCTCCTCGAGGTTCGACGAGCCGACGTTCTTGCCGGTGTTGACGTCGATCACGGTGAGGGCCTCGGTGTGCTCGATGATGAGCGAACCGCCCGACGGCAGCCACACCTTGCGGTCGAGCGCCCGGTGGAGCTGCTCGTGCACGTGGTGGCGCTCGTAGATCGAGAGTGGCTCGACCTTCTTGTCGTAGAGCTGCACCCGGTCGGCGAGCGCCGGTGAGATGGCGCCGACGTAGCTGCGCACCTCCTCGAAGAGCTCGGGATCGTCGATGACGATGGCGCGGTAGTCGTCGTTGAGCTCCTCGCGGATCACCCGAACCGCCATGTCGGGCTCGCGGTAGAGCAGGGCGGGCTTGTTGGTGCGGGCGGCGAGCGCCTCGATCTGTTGCCACTGGCTGGAGAGCTGGGCGACGTCGCGCTCGATCTCGGTGGCGGTGACCCCGGCGGCGGCGGTGCGCACGATGAGGCCGTGGCCCTTGGGTCGGGCCTTGTCGAGGATGCCGCGCAGCCGCTTGCGCTCGTCGTCGGGGAGGCGCTTGGAGATCCCGTAGGTGGAGCTGTTGGGGATGAGCACCACGAACCGTCCGGGGAGCGAGACCTCCTGGGTGAGACGCGCCCCCTTGTGGGCGATGGGGTTCTTGGTGACCTGGCAGATGATGGTCTGCTTGGCGTGGAGGATGTCCTCGATGCGCGCCTTCTGCGGCACCTTCTCGTCGACGTCGTCGGGGTCGTGGGACACGTCGCTGCGGTAGAGCACGGCGTTCTTGGGCGTCGAGATGTCGATGAACGCCGCCTCCATGCCGGGCAGGACGTTCTGCACCCGACCGAGGTAGATGTTGCCGTGGATCTGGGAGACGTCGTCGGCCGGGCGCGAGACGTAGTGCTCGATCAGGGTGCGACCCTCGAGCACGGCGATCTGGGTGGCCTTGGGTCCGACGCTGACCGCCATCAGGTACCGGCCGACGGGCCGGCCTTTGCGCTCGCGTCCGCCCCGACGGCGCAGCTCGTCCTCGTCGAGCTCCACCGGCCCCGATGCCATGACCGCCTGGACTGGCTCGGGGGCCTGGCCGCCACGGCGATCGGCGCCGTTGCGGCCGCCGTTGTCGCGCCCGCGCGTGTCGCCGCCACCCCGCCGCTTCCCTTGACCTTGACCTTGACCTTGACCCTGGCCCGACGGCTGACCCTGGCCCTTGCTCTGGTCCGAACCGGCGTCGCCGCCCTTGGCGCCGCCCCCGCCGCCGCGACCGCCACGACCGCCACGACGTCGACGGGGTTGGGTCTTGGCCGACGCGAGACCGTCGCCGTCGGCATCGGCCCCCGGCTCACCCACCGGGACCGGTGCGGGACGGGTGTCGCCGATCCTGGGCTTGCGACCGGACCCGGGGGCGCCGTCTCCCGAGCCGTCCGGACCGGCGGTGACCGGCGCCGTGACGGATCCCGACGGGGCGGCCGATCCCTCGGGCGGGGGCGAGGGGTCGCCGGTGGCCGCACCGGTCGATGCGTCAGCCGTCGGCGCTCCTGGTGTCGACGCCGTCGACGACGCGCCTGGTGTGGGCGCCGTGGACAACGCACCCGACGTGGACCCCGCCGAGCTCGACGCCGAAGGGCTGGGACCGCTGGAGGGCGCGGCGCCGCCGGAGCCGGACCCGGAGGAACGACTCGAGGTGGTGGGGCGCGTCGCGTCGGCGGTGGTGTCGGCGGCCGACGTGGACGACGTCAGGCGATCGGCGCTCGGGTCCGGGCCGGTGTCGTGCTCGGCGCCGTCGGAGGTGTCGTTGCGTTCACCGTTCGGGCGGGGGCGGTTGCGCCCCCCGCGCGAACCTCGGCGGCGCTTGGCGCGGGCCGCCTCGCTCGCTGCGGTGTCGTCGTTGCCTGGTGGGCCATCGACCACGGGCTCGGTCATGGATGGGTTCCCTTCTCATGACGCACGCGCCTCAGCGTGCGGCGCTCTCGTCGCGCCGGGCGGGAGTGGCTCCCGTCGCGCGCCGTCGAGCACGATCCATTGGTGTGTCCGGCGGACGCTGCCTTCTTCGAGGGGGTCGCCGCCGGCGAAGCCCGACAGCGAGCTGACGAGCTCCGAGGGACGGACCCCACGGGGTTGGGTGGCCAGATCGGCCAGGAGGGCGCCGTCGTGATCGACCAGCAGCGCGGTGATGTTCGGGCGGATGTCGTCGTGGACGGCCTTGCCCTTGCGCTCACGGGTGACGGGAAGGGTGTCGGCGGCGAGGAGCAGCTCGACGGCGTCGCCGAGCTCGGCGGCCGAGCGGTCGGCGACCTCGATGCGCCACGAGCAGCTCACGACGGCCTCCTGCAGGGAGAGGTCCTTGCGGTCGACGACCGCCGCGTTGTCGATGTCGAGACCGAGGGGCAGCATCGGGCTGATGGTGCCCGGCAGCTCGTCGATCACCAGATCGTCGCCTTCGGGCTCACGGAAGTCGATGTCGAGGTACTCGCCCAGCGACTCGCCGCCCGTGGGTAGGGCGAGACCGAAGTGCATCTTGGGGCGCGGCGAGAAGCCCTCGGTGCTGGCCACCGGGAGCTGCGCCCGACGCAGGGCGCGTTCGAAGAGTCGAGCGACGTCGCGGTGGCTGGTGAAGCGCACCTTCCCGAGCTTGGTGTACCGGAAGCGGACCCTCATGTGACCGGACCGACCGGCGGCGTCGGCGCACCCGGGGCGCTGGCACCGACGGGCACGCGGCTCACGCCCGCTCCCCCGCCGCCACCGGTTCGGCGGCCGGACTCGAGGCGGGACGGGAGGACAGGAGGGTGACCGGGATCTCGCCGCCGACGGAGAGGTCCTGGCCCGTGCCCTGGCTCCCGCCGGCCGGCGGGACGGCCGAGGCCACGACGTGTTCGATCGAGTAGCCCGTGCACGCCCCGCAGTCGTAGCACGGGGTCCACCGGCAGTCCTCGAGACCGAGCTCGTCGAGCGCGTCGCGCCACTCCTGCCACAGGAAGTCCTTGTGGAGCCCGGCGTTGATGTGCTCCCAGGGCAGCAGCTCGGACTCCTCACGGTGGCGGTACACGTACCACTCGAGGTCGAGCCCGTGGCGGGCCATGGCCTCGTACCAGAGGTCCTGCTTGAAGTGCTCGCTCCACTCCTGGAAGGTGCCGCCCGCGCGCCAGACGTCCTCGATGACCGGCCCGAGCCGGCGATCGCCACGCGACATCAGCCCCTCGATGATGCTGGCCTTGGGGTCGTGCCACTTGAGGTTGACGCCCTTGACCTTGCGGAGGTCGTCGCGCAACAGGTTGACCTTGCGCTGCAGCTCGATCGTGGTGTTCTGCCCGAACCACTGGAACGGCGTGAACGGCTTGGGCACGAACCCGCCGACCGACAGCGTGACCGAGGCGTTGTGCTTGTGGTGCGCCTTGCCGATCTCTACCACGTTGCGACCCAGCTCGGCGATGCCGAGGGTGTCCTCGTCGGTCTCGGTGGGCAACCCGGTGAGGAAGTACAGCTTCATGCGCCGCCAGCCCTGCGAGTAGGCCGAATCGACCGCGGCGTAGAGGTCCTCCTCGCGGATCAGCTTGTTGATGACCTGGCGCATGCGCCACGTGCCTGCTTCGGGCGCGAAGGTGAGGCCGGTGCGGCGGGCCTTCTGGATCTGCGCGGCGATGCCGACGGTGAAGGCGTCGACCCGCAGCGACGGCAGCGACACTGAGACGGGCAGGTCGTTGAGGGTGTCGGTGACGGTGTCGCGGACGATGCCCTCGATCCCGCTCATGTCGGCGGTGGACAACGAGGTGAGCGCCACCTCGTCGTAGCCGGTGCGGGCCAGGCCGGCATCGATCATGGACCGCACCTGCTCGGCCGGACGCTCACGCACCGGCCGGGTGATCATCCCGGCCTGGCAGAACCGACACCCGCGCGTGCAGCCCCGGAAGACCTCGACGTTGAGGCGGTCGTGGACCACCTCGGTGAGCGGGACCAGCTGGTTCTTGGGGTACGGCCACTGGCCCAGATCGGCGATGGTGCGCTTCTCGACCACGGCCGGGACGTCGGGGTGACGGGGCGTGACCGCCTTGAGCTCGGCGCCGTCGTACTCGACGTCGTACATCGACGGCACGTACACGCCCGGCACCCGGGCGAGCTCGCGGAGCACGTGCTCGCGGGAGCCCTCGGACCGGCCGCTGGCCTTCCACGCGTCGACCACCTCGGTGATCTCGCTGACGACCTCCTCGCCGTCGCCCATCACGAAGAAGTCGACGAAGTCGGCGAGCGGTTCGGGGTTGTAGGCGCAGTGGCCGCCGACGCACACCAGCGGGTGCTCGGGCCGGCGCTCGGCCACCCGCACGGGCACGCCGGCGAGATCCACGCAGTTGAGCACGTTGGTGTAGTTGAGCTCCGCCGACAGGTTGAAGGCGAGCAGATCGAACTCGCCGGCGGGGCGGTGGGTGTCGACCGAGAAGAGCGGGAGGCCGCGCTGGCGCAACAGACCCTCGAGGTCGGTCCACGGGGCGTAGGACCGCTCGGCGACCGCATCGGGCCGCTCGTTGATGATCTCGTAGAGGATCTGCAGACCCTGGTTGGGCAGCCCGATCTCGTAGGTGTCGGGGTAGATCAGCAGCCAGGCGACGTGCCGGGGATCGTGGTCCGGGGTCTGCGCCCCATCCTCGAGGCCGATGTAGCGGGCGGGTTTCTGGACCTTGGCGAGGATCGGTTCGAGCTGAGGCCAGATGGACGTCATGTCCGCCCCAGGCTACCGGAGAACGCCCCGGCTCTGGGTACCAGGGACGGGCACGGCCGACAACGGCAACGACCGGGGCCGCCCCGGGCGATCGCCGCCTCGGATCAGCGGAAGCGGCGCATGTGGACGTTGAGGACCAGTCCGATGGCGGCGAACGAGGCGATGGTGGTGGTGCCGCCATAGGACATGAACGGCAGGGGGATGCCGGTGACCGGCATGATTCCCATGGTCATGCCCACGCTCTCGAAGAGCTGGAACACCAACATGGCCAGCACCCCGACGCAGATGAGCTGGCCGAGCTCGTCGCGGGCGAGGGCCGCCGTGCGCCAGATGCGCCAGATGATCACCGCGAACAGCCCGAGGAAGGTCGCCCCACCGATGAACCCGAGCTCCTCGCCCACCACGGTGAAGATGAAGTCGGTCTGCTGCTCGGGCACGAAGCGCAGCTGGGTCTGCTTGCCCTCGAAGAGCCCGCCGCCGCTGAACCCCCCGCTCTGGATGGCGATGAGCGACTGGCTGAGGTTGTACGAGGCGGTCTCGTCGGCGTTCTCGGGGTCGATGAAGACGGTCAGGCGGTCCTTCTGGTACTCCTTGAGCACGTTCGACTGGAGGGCCCCGTAGACGAACACGACACCGACGACGGTGAGCACGAGGATGTGGCGTCCCTTGACCCCGCCCATCAGCAGCATCGCCATGGTGATGGCGACGAACACGAGCACGGTGCCGAGGTCGGGCTGCAACATGATGAGACCCATGGGCAGGCCGGCGACGCCGAGGGCCATTGCGAGGCGCCGCAGATCGATGTCGCCGCGCCACAGCGCCAACAGGCTGGCCAGGCTGACGATCACGACGAGCTTGGAGAACTCCGACGGTTGGAACTGGAAGGGGCCGAAGGCGAACCACGCCTGGGCGCCCTTGGCCTCGCTGCCGAGCGGCGACACCACCAGCAGCAGCAGCGCCACCATCCCGCCGTACAGGAACACGGCCCAGTCGCGGAGCTTGCGGTAGTCGAGGACGGCGGCGGCGATCATCACGCACACCCCGATCGCCATGAACATGAGTTGGCGGCGCACGTAGGACTGGTCGGCGACATCGTCGTTGCCGCGCGTGGCGCTGAACACCATCACGGTGCCGAGCGCCGCGACCGCGAGCGTGCAGACCACGAGCACGGGATCGAGGTGACGCAGCGGCGCCGACGAGTCGCGGCGGCTGCGGTCGGGACCGGAGCGGTTTCGGGGGGCGGTGATCGCCATCAGGGCACCCGCACGGCGGCGGACCCGGAAGGGTCGGCTCCGACGCGCGTCCCTCGTCGTCGTCGTCGCCGCCGACGACGCCGTCGGCGGTCGAGACCGAGCGCCCCCAGACCGACGACCGGGATGACGGGACCGGCGACGATGCCTTCGGGTGAGACGCCATCGGCGTCGGTGCCGACCGGCGCGGTGTCGTCGAGGACCCGGCTGGACGGTGTCGTGTTGACGGCCGGGTCGAGGGTCGACGGCGGGGTCGGGTAGGTGGTGGGCGTGTCGTAGGTGACCGGGGGCTGGTAGGTGGTCGACCCCCCCGTGCCCGACGGATCGGTGCCAGTGGCGCCGGAGTTGCCGGTGGCGCCCGTGGTGCCCGTCGCTCCGGTCGGATCGGTCCCGGTTCCGGTCCCGCCCGACGGCGTGGTGCCGTCGGCCGGCGTGGCCGATTCGGCGGCGACGACCCCGTCGAGCGCGCAGTCGTCGGTGTCGACCACGGCGTTGCCCTCGGAGTTGGTGGTGACCGTGGGCGAGGTGCCCGTGCCGGCCGCGGCCGCGCAGTCGTCGGTCTGGCCCGACACGTGCTTGAAGATGGTCTTGACGACCGGTCCGGCGGCGTCGGCGCCGAACCCGGACTCCTCGAGCACGGCCATGGCCACGAACTGCGGGTCGTCGGCCGGGCCCACGCCGATGAACAGCGAGCTGTCGGCCAGGTTGTTGGCCGCTTCGGCGGTGCCGGTCTTGGCCATGACCGGCCACGCCCTGGTGTCGAAGTCCGAGAAGAGCGCGTACCCGGTGCCGCCCGGATCGGCGGTGACCCCGCGCAGGCCGCGCTCGATGGGCTCGAGGATCCGCGGCGGGAGGTCGATCTGGTTCAGGACGCCGTTGTCGACCGTCCGCACCAACGGGCACGAGTCGTCGGCGGGGTCGCACGTGTCGACACCGAGCGTCGCCGGATCCACCCCGGGTTCGACGCTGCCGGGCTTGAGCACCCGCAGCACGAGGTTGGGGCGATGGAGGGTGCCGCCGCTGGCGAGGGCGGCATAGGAGTTCGCCATCTGCAACGGCGTGGCCAGCATGTCGCCCTGACCGATCGACAGGTTGACGCTGTTGCCGGTGTACCAGTCCGGCGAGGTCTGCGGGTTGGCCTGGTCCTCGGGCGACATCGCCTCGTAGAGCTGGCGCTTCCAGGCCGGATCGGGGATGACGCCGGCGAGCTCGCCGGGGAGTTGGATGCCGGTGGGAGCGCCGAAGCCGAACGCACGTGCCGCGTTCTGGATGCCGTCGCCGTACTGGTCGCGCTGGTTCCAGAACTGCTCGCCCAGCTTGTAGAAGTACACGTCGCTCGACACCGTGATCGCCCGGGCGAGGTCGACGGAGCCCTTGGGTTCGCCCCCGGCGTTCTGGAACCGCTGGTTACCGATCTCGATGTAGCCGTTGTCGGCGACGTACGTGCCCGGATCGATGACGCCGGCGTTGGCGGCGGCGAAGCCGGTGACGGTCTTGAAGGTGGACCCGGGCGCGTACAACCCACCGATGGCCCGGTTGATCATCGGGTTCTCCACCGGGTCGCCGCCGATGAGCTCCTTGTAGCGGTCGGTGCTGATGCCGTTGACGAACTCGCTCGGGTCGTAGGTGGGGTACGACGCCATGGCCACCACGTTGCCGTTGCGAGGATCGAGCACCACCGAGGCGCCCGCCGGGGCGCGGGCGCGCTTGCCGTCCCGGGTGAAGCCCCTTGCCCGGGCCTCGTCGAGCTGGGCGACGAGCTTGGCTTCGGCGACCTCCTGGGTGCCGATGTCGACCGTGAGCTGCACGTCGCTGCCCGGCACCGGTTTCTGGTACCCGATCTGGCGCACCACCTTGCCGTTGGAATCGATCTCGACCTTCTTGATGCCCGGGGTGCCCCGCAGGTCGTCCTCGAAGGTGCGCTCGATGCCGGTGCGGCCGATGTTGGAATCGGGTTGGTACGGCTTGGCGATGGTCTTGGGCTCGGCCTTGGTGCCCATCTTGGCGGTGAGCTCGTCTTGGGAGATGCGCCCGACGTAGCCGACGACGTGCGCCGCGAGGCTGCCGTGGGGGTAGGCACGCACCGACTCGCGGTGCACCGCGACCGCGGGGAACTCGTCGGCCCGTTCGGCCAGGTAGATCATGAGGTCGTCGGGGACGTCGATGGCCACCGGGATGGGCTGGATCGGGCTGTACTGGGGGTCCTGGAGACGGCGCTCGATCCAGGCGACCTTGGTGGGGATTCCCGAGCGCGTGAGCTCGGTGGCGACGCGCAGCACGACGCGGTCGCGCTCGTCGGTGTCGAGCTTCTTGAGCTCCTGGGGCTCCATGGTGACCACCAACGACGTGCGGTTGTCGACGAGCACCTGACCGGTGGCATCGAGCAGGCGCCCCCGCGGTGCCTCCTCCTGGATCACCCGGACCCGGTTGGCGGCGGCCTCGACCTCGCCGCTCTCGGGCGACATCACCTGGAGGTAGTAGAGCCGGGCGAACAGCGTGGCGAACAGCGAGAACACGACGATGCCGAGGATGCTCAGGCGCAGGCGCGGCGAATCAGCGTCCATAGGTCACCGCCCCATAGGGGGTCGCGTCGCGCGGGCGCTCCCACGCCCAGCGGAGCGCGCCGACGGCGAGGGGCGCCAGCACGGCGTTGATGGCGGCGACCACGAGCGCGACGAGGACCAGGCGTTCGTTGAGCATGTTGCGCACACCGAGCACCCAGCCGACCAGCGCCAGCGCGGTGACGCCGAGGACGCTGCCGACGAACACGGTGAACATGAGCCGCCAGCGCGAGGAGCGGGTGACCGAGGTCTGGTAGCGACCGGCGACGAAGCCGACCAGGCAGAAGACCAGCGCACGCAGACCGAACGGGCTGTACACGAACAGGTCGAAGGTGAGTCCGGCGACGAACCCGATGATGGCCCCACGTTCAGGCCCCAACGCGATCCCGGCGGCGAGCGCCAACAGCAACAAGATGTCGCCCTGGACCCCGGCGACCGTCACCTGGCTGAACACGCCCCGCTGGAGCACGGCCGCCGAGATGATCACCAGCGCGACGCGCGCGACCGACTTGGCGGTCATCCGGCGTCGTCGGTTTGGGTGAGCAGCACGGTGACATAGGTGAGGTCGTTCATGTTCGCCGACAGCCGGACGTCCGCCGTCTTCTGCTGAGTGGTGTCGTCGGTGGTGACCGACGTGACCGTCCCGACCGTTATACCTGCGGGGAAGGCGCTGCGGCGCGCGCCACTCGTGACCAGGATGTTGTCGACCACCAGGTCGGTGGTGGTGGCGAACTGGGTGGCCAGCAGACGGGTCTCGTCCCCCTGCCCCTCGACGATGCCCTGTCCGGGCGCGCCGGCCACCGAGACACCGACCTTGAACGACCGGTCGGTGATGAGCTTCACCGTGGCCCGATCGGCGGCGACGGACGCGACGCTGCCCACGAGGCCCGAACCTGTCACGACCGGCATCCCGACGGCGATCCCCGACGACGACCCCTTGTTGATCTCCACCGACTCGTCGAAGTTCGAGAGCGCACCGGAGACCACCTCGGCCCGCACGACCGGCACCCCGCTCGTGTCGTCGAGCTCGAGCTGCGCCTTCAACGCCTCGAGCTCCGCGGTGGCCGCACGACCTGCGGTGACCTCACCCTGGAGCTCGTCGATCTGTCGCCGGAGATCGTCGTTCTGGGCCTGGAGATCGCCCGACGCGAAGGCGCCGTTCCAGGTGTCGCCGACGGGCTCGAAGACGCTGGACGCAGCATCGCCGACCGGCGCGAAGAACGACAGCACCGAGCTGCGGGCCGATTCGAGCGGTCCGAAGCCGCGGTAGTCGAGCGTGAGCAGCGTGATCGACGTGAGCACGAGCAGCACGAGCGTGAAACGAGAACGGCTTGAGCGCCGACTGACAGCCACGACCGACAGGTTCTCAGGTCGGCGTGGACGAGAACAGCACGCCCTTGAGCGCCTCGAACTCCTCGAGTGACTGACCCGAACCGATGGCCACCGCGAACAGCGGGTTGGGGGCGATCACGATGGGCATGCCTGTCTCGTGGTGCATCCGCACGTCGAGACCGTTGAGCAGCGCGCCGCCGCCGGCGAGCACGATGCCGTGCTCCATGATGTCGGCGGCGAGCTCGGGCGGGGTCTTGTCGAGGGTGACCTTGACGGCGTCGACGATCGCCGCGGCGGGCTCATCGAGCGCCTCACGGATCTCCTCGGTGGAGGTGACGATGGTCTTCGGGAGACCGGTGACCAGATCGCGACCGCGTATCTCGGCGAACATCTCCTCCTCGAGGGGCCACGCCGACCCGAGGGCGATCTTGACCTCCTCGGCGGTGCGCTCGCCGAGGGCGAGGCTGTACTCCTTCTTGATGAACTGGATGATGGCGTCGTCGAGCTCGTCGCCGCCCACGCGGATCGACTGGCTCGTGACCACGCCGCCGAGCGAGATGACCGCCACCTCGGTGGTGCCGCCGCCGATGTCGACGATCATGTTGCCGGTGGGCTCCTGGACCGGCAGCCCGGCGCCGATCGCCGCCGCCATCGGTTCTTCGATGATGTACGCCGGCTTGCGGGCGCCGGCGTTCTCGGCCGCGTCCTGCACGGCGCGCTGCTCGACGGGGGTGATGCCCGACGGCACGCAGATGACCATGCGGGGCTTGGCCCACTTGCGCTGGTGCACCTTCTGGATGAAGTACCGCAGCATCTTCTCGCACATGTCGAAGTCGGCGATGACGCCGTCCTTCAGCGGCCGGATGGCCTGGATGTGGCTCGGCGTGCGGCCGATCATCCGCTTGGCCTCGTGGCCGACCGCGACGGGGCGGCCGTCCTTGACGTTGACGGCCACGACCGAGGGTTCGTTCAGGACGATGCCCTCACCTCGCACGTAGACGAGCGTGTTGGCGGTCCCCAGGTCGACGGCCATGTCGCGGCCAACGATCGAAGAAAGCGAGGAGAACACGTTGTCGGCCATTCGGATCAGGGGCCTCCGCGTGGAGGTCGAGGCGGAATGATCAGAGGCTAGGCGACGATGCCCGAGCCTGCCGGGGCGCCCGCCGGAGAGCCCGGTGCGGTGCCAACTTGTCCCTCACTGTACCCGGTCGTAACGAAACCGCAATACGGTAGCGACACGAGATCGGTGGGTGGTGGATGCCCCGCCGGGCTCGGACCGACGGCCCGTCGCCGTTCCGCGCTCAGCCGAGACCGGGGAACCAGATGCCGATCTCGCGCTCGGCCGAAGCAGCCGAATCCGAGCCGTGCACCAGGTTCTCGGTGAACAAGATGCCGAGGTCGCCGCGGATCGTACCCGGGGCCGCCTCGCGCGGGTTGGTGGCGCCGATCATCGTGCGGGCCACCTGCCACGTGTCCTCGGGTCCCTCGACCACGAACACCACGACCGGGCTGCGGGTGATGAACTCGATGAGCTCGCCGTAGAAGCCCTTGCCGGCATGCTCCTCGTAGTGCTTGGCCGCGGTCGCCTCGTCGACGGCGCGGTGCGCCATCGCCACGATCGAGAGGTTGCGACGCTCGAAGCGTCCGACGATCTCGCCGACGAGCCCCCGTTCGACGGCGTCGGGCTTGCAGATGATCAGGGTGCGGTCCATGCCGCGCAATCTAGGCGCGCTCCGCCGACCCCCCGCAATCAGCCCCACCCGAAATTGCGGCGCTCAGACACCCCTCTGCTGCGGAGCGCCGCAATTTCGGATCAGGTGAGGAGGGTGAGGGCGGCGCCGGCGATGTAGAGGGAGCCGGTGATGACGATGACGTCGTCTTCGGAGGCGACCGAGCGAGCGCGGGCGATGGCATCGGCCAGGTCCGCGATCGCTTCGCTGGGGACGCCGAGCGACGTGGCGGCGGCCGCCACGTCGGCGGCGGGGAACGCCCGGGGCGAATCGGGCTCGACGGCGATGAGGAGGTTGGCCTGACGGACGCCGAGCGAATCGAGCACCTGGGCCGGATCGCGGCCGCCGAGCAGACCGACGACGTAGATCAGCTGGCCGGTGATGTCGAAGTCCTCGGACAGCGTCTCCGCGACCGTGGCGGCGCCCTCCGGGTTGTGGGCGCCGTCGACGATCGTCAACGGCGAGCGCCCGACCACCTGGAACCTCCCCGGCAACGCGACCCGCGCGAAACCGGCCTGGACCACCTCGGGGTCGAGCGGTCGGGCGAAGAACGCCTCCACCGCAGCGATGGCCACCGCCGCGTTGTCGCCCTGGTGCTCGCCGTGGAGCGGGACGAAGACCTCGTCGAGCAGGCCACCGGGGGTGCGCACGTCGATGAGCCGTCCGCCGACCGCCACCTGGTTCGACTCGACGACGAAGTCGTCGCCGCGCACCCACATCCGACCTTCGGCGGCGGACTCGAACACCGGACGGAGGTCGAGCTCCTCCTCGCCGAGCACCAGGAACGAATCGGGCTTGACGATGCCGGACTTCTCGCGGGCGATGGCGGCGCGCCAGTCGCCCTGGAGGTCGGTGTGGTCCTGTCCGATGGTGGTGACCACCGCCACCTGCGCATCGGCGACGTTGGTGGCGTCGTATCGACCGAGGAGGCCCACCTCGATCACCGCCACATCCACCGGGATCTGCGCGAACCACGAGAACGCGGCGGCGGTGCACAGCTCGAAGTAGGACGGCGTCACACCGGCGAGGACCTCGAGCTCGGCGATCTCGGTCAGCACCTGGGCGAGATCGTCGTCGTCGATCGGGCCACCCGGTCGGGCGTCGGTACGTTCGACGGTGTCGGCGGCGATGCCCTCCGACAGCGCGATCGACACCTCCTCGTCGTCGAGACCGATGAGGTCGGCGTCGGCGACGACGTCCTCGCGCTCGGCGGGCAGCGCCCGCTTGCCCGAGGTGACGACGGCCTCGAACACCTCGCCGTCGGTGTCGACCCGCAGCAGCGGATCGCCTGACCACCACAACCGCTCGTTGATGCGTTGCAGGTGCGGGCTCGTGTACAGGCCGACGACCAACCCGTGGGCGGCGAGCAGATCGGCGATCATCCGCGCCGTCGACCCTTTGCCGTTGGTCCCGGTGATGTGGATGATCGGATAGGCCCGCTGGGGGTCGCCGAGCACATCCATCAACCGGGTCATGGTGTCGAGGCTCAGCCCCTCGACCTTGCCGGCGATGGCGCCGGTCTTCTCCAGGTTGACGTGCTCGTCGAGGTAGGCCAGGGCCTGCTGGTAGTTCACGTCCGGAGGGTAGCGGCGGGCGCCCGGCCCAGTGACCTGCGCAGCTCAGCGCGTCGAGGCCGCCGGCGGACCGGAAGGGCACAACGGTGGGTTGCGACGCGCTCGAACCGATGGCGCGCTCGGGTCGGCGGTGTGGATCAGACCGGCGAGCAGACGAAGAGGTGCTGGCGCAGCGCCACGGGGGGACGGATCGCGTCGATGCGCCACCCCGTTCCCTCGACGAGCTCGATGGCGTGCTCACGCGAGTACATCGCCCACGTGAGGGGCCGCGTGGGATCGACATCGACGAACGGCACTCGGTCCTGCTTCGCCCACTCCTCCTCGACCGTGCCGAGCAGGCGTCCGTCGCGGCGCTCCATCTCGAGGAAGGTGCGACCGAGGAAGTCGACCAGGCTGTGACCGCCTTTTGTCGGCTCGTCCAGGAACGCGGTGTACACGAGGCGGCCGTTCGGGCGGATGTGGCGGCGGACGTGCTCGAGCATCGTCACGTAGTCGGTGGGGTTCAGGTGCGTGAAGACGGAGTAGAGGCAGATGGCATCGAATCTTGCGTCGCCGATCCCCAGATCGCTCGTCGTCGTGAACGGTTGGCCGTCGGGGTTGTACAGATCGTTGGCGGCATCGAGGTGGCGGTACGTGAACCGCTCGTCGGTGACCTCACTCGACAGGAACTCGATCAGATCCGCGTAGATGTCGACGCCCGTGTACGAGCCCAACGGCAGGTCGCCGTTCAGGATCGCCTGGCTGAACTTGATCCCGCAGCCGACGTCGAGCAGATCGACGCCGCCCAGATCAGGTCGGTCCAGGATCGCCGACAGCTCGGCGAGGAGGTGGCCCGCACCGGCGACCGTCTCCGCCTCATCGGTGACCGCGCTCCGGATGAACTTCGGGGGAACGTCGATCAGCACATTCGTTCCCTTCGGGCAGCGTCAGGCTTCGGTCGGCGTGATGACATCGCGGGGCGAACCCGGACCGATCCCGGTCGCCTGCGGTCGTCGCCGAGCCCGTCGGTCACCAACCCGATTCCGGGTCAGCAGGTCAGGAGGCGGCGCGGCGAGGGCGGGTGGTGGACTCGCGGGCCGCTGCCCGCGGAACGAGGGTGGGATTGACCTTGTCGAGCACGACGTCGCGGTCGATGACGACCTTCTCGACGTCGGTGCGGCTCGGCAGGTCGTACATGACGGTGAGCAGCACCTCTTCGAGGATGGCCCGCAGCCCGCGTGCGCCGGTGCCCCGCAGGAGCGCCTGGTCGGCGACGGCGGCGAGCGCGTCCTCGGTGAACTCGAGCTCCACATCCTCGAGCTCGAAGAACTTCTTGTACTGGCGGACCAGGGCGTTGCGCGGCTCGGTGAGGATGCGCACGAGCGCCTCCTGGTCGAGGTTGCTGACCGCACCGATGACGGGGAGGCGACCGATGAACTCCGGGATGAGCCCGAACTTCAACAGGTCCTCGGGGAGCACCTGGGCGTACAGCTCGCCGACGTCCTTCTGGTCGGCGCGGCGGACGTCGGCGTTGAACCCGACGCCCTTGTTGCCGGCCCGGCTCTCGATGATCTTCTCGATGCCGGCGAAGGCCCCGCCGCAGATGAACAAGATGTTCGTCGTGTCGATCTGGATGAACTCCTGGTGCGGGTGCTTGCGCCCGCCCTGGGGTGGCACCGAGGCCGTGGTGCCCTCGAGGATCTTGAGCAGCGCCTGTTGGACGCCCTCACCGGACACGTCGCGGGTGATCGACGGGTTCTCCGACTTGCGGGCCACCTTGTCGATCTCGTCGATGTAGATGATGCCCGTCTCGGCCTTCTTGACGTCGTAGTCGGCGGCCTGGATCAACTTGAGCAGGATGTTCTCGACGTCTTCGCCGACAGACCCGGCCTCGGTGAGCGCCGTGGCGTCTGCCACCGCAAACGGCACGTTGAGCCGCTTGGCGAGTGTCTGGGCGAGATAGGTCTTGCCGCAGCCTGTCGGGCCGATGA
>JBBSTY010000020.1:0-37011 GCA_038235385.1 Acidimicrobiales bacterium
CGACGTCACATATGTGAGGGGCTCGGCCCGCACGTAGCGGATCACCAGACGGATCCCCCGACGGAACACCCCACGATCTTCGATCACGACTCGTCTTCCGTTCAGCGGGTCGCGACCCGGGCCCCCACGTCGGTCCGTCCGGACACGAACGGTCGACGCCAAGGCTACCGGCACGTCATCATCGTCGGACCACCCGCAGGCCCCGGCGGACCGACGCCGGCACACGACGATGGCCGCCCCGATCGGGACGGCCATCGCACGCGTTCAGGCCCGGTCACGGTCGAGACCGCGAGGGGCGATCAGCTCGGGAGCTGCATGGACTTCACCTCGAGGAACTCCTCGAGCCCGAACGGCCCGAGCTCGCGCCCGTTGCCCGACTGCCGGTAGCCGCCGAAGGGCGCCGACAGGTTGAAGCCACCGCCGTTGATCTCGACCTGGCCGGTGCGCAGCTTGCGGGCGAACGCCTTCGCCCGATCGATGTCGCCCGACTGCACGCCGCCGGCGAGGCCGTAGACCGTCGAGTTGGCGATCTCGAGCGCCTCCTCCTCCGAGTCGTAGGGCATGATCGCCAGCACCGGTCCGAAGATCTCCTCCTGGGCGATCACCATGTCGGGGGTGACGTCGGCGAAGATCGTGGGCTTCACGAAGTAGCCGGTATCGAGACCCTCGGGCGCCTCCACCCCGCCGGTCACGAGCGTGGCCCCCCCGTCGATGCCCTGCTGGATGTAGTTGCGCACACGCTCGCGCTGCGCCGCAGAGATCAGCGGACCGAGATCGGCGCCCGAATCAGCGGGGCCGACGGTGATCGACTCGGCCTTGGCGACAGCGAGCTCGACGACCTTGTCCTGGAGCTGGCGCGGCACGACCATGCGGGTGAGCGCCGAGCACGTCTGCCCGGAGTTCATGAACGCACCCATCTGGACGCCCGGCGGGATGCACGCCTCGAGGTCGGCGTCGTCGAGGATGACGTTGGCTGACTTGCCGCCGAGCTCGAGGGCGACCCGCTTGACGGTCTCGGCGGCGACCTGGGTGACCCGCTTGCCCGCCCGGGTGGAGCCGGTGAAGGAGACCATGTCGATGTCGGGGTGGGCGGCGATGGCTTCGCCGACGACGGGCCCGACCCCGGTGACGAGGTTGAACACGCCGGGCGGCAGCCCGACCGAGTCGATGATCTCGGCGAGGATGAAGGCGTTGAGCGGCGCCACCTCGCTCGGCTTGAGCACGACGGTGCAGCCGGCCGCCAGCGCCGGGCCGACCTTGGCGACGATCTGGTGCAGCGGGTAGTTCCACGGGGTGATCGCACCGACGACACCGATGGGCTCGCGCACCACGAGCGAGTTGCCGATGGTCTGCTCGAACTCGAACGAGTCGAGGATCTGGACGGTGTTGGCCATGTTGCCCGCGGGCAGGCCGGCCTGGATGAGGGTGGAGAACATCAACGGCATGCCGACCTCGCGGGAGATCACCTCGGCGATCTCCGCGCTGCGCTCGGCGAGTCCGGTGGCGATCGCCTCCACGTACTTGCGGCGCTCCTCGCGCTCGGTGAAGCCCCACGTCTGGAACGCATCCTTGGCCGCCCGCGCAGCGCGGTCGACGTCGTCGGCGGTGCCTTCCGGGATGTGGCCCATCACCTCTTCGGTGTTGGCGTCGATGACCTCGATCGTGCCCGTTCCGGTGGACGGCACCCAGGCGCCGTTGATGTAGAGCTTGTCCTGATCCCTCACGGGGTCCCCCTTGCAGCGAAGCGAGTTGCTGAAGGTCTCACGGTACCGGTCCGGTGCAGCCGGGTGTCAGGTCTGTCCGGATCTGCGCCACACCTGTCCTCGGGGCCGTCTCGGGCCGTCAGAGCCCCCCGATGCGGCTGACCGGCCAGACGGTGACGAAGGCGCGCCCCACCACGGTGCTCCGATCGATCGGCCCGAAGCGGCGGCTGTCGGCGGAGTGGTCCCGGTTGTCGCCCATCATCCACAGCTGGTTCGTTCCGACCACGCAGGGCTGCGGGATGGAGCACCCGGGAGCCGAGAGATCGCTGGTGACCGTTCCGGGAGGCAGGTACGGCTCGGGTAGCGGCGCTTCGTTGATGAAGACCGCGCCGTCGACGAAGGCGACGCGATCCCCCGGAAGGCCGACGACCCGCTTGATCAGGTGCTCCTCACCGGTGGCCAGCGCGGGGGGGCGGGAGAAGACGAGGATGTCGCCGCGTGTGGGGTGGGTGACATCGCCGATCTTCATGACGATGATCCGGTCGCCCTTCTCGAGCGTCGGCTCCATGGACTCGCTCGGGATCCAGAACATCTGGAACAGGAACGCCCGAACCAGCAGCGCCACCGCCACCGACACGGCGATGGTGACGATCCAGCTGAGCGTGCCGCTTCGACGGCGACGCGCGCGGGTCGTGACCGTCGGTGCGTCGGATCCGTCCGGAACGCTCACCCGACCGGACGGAGACCGAGGTTGGCGTAGATCTCACGCGTCGCCGTCGAGCGGTTGAGCGTGTAGAAGTGGATGCCGGGCACCCCTTCGTCGAGGAGCGTCTGGCAGAGCTCGGTGGCGAGCTCGACCCCCACCTTGCGCACCTCGGCCGGGTCCTCGGCCACCGCCTCGAACCGCTCGGCGAGATCGGAGGGGAACGCCGCGCCGGCCAGCGCGGCGAACCGCTCGACCTGCTTGGCGTTGGTGACCGGGATGATCCCGGGAAGCACCGGCGTCTCGTTGCCGAGCGCGGTCAGCTCATCCATCATGCGGAGGTAGGGCTCGGCCTCGAAGAAGAACTGGGTGATCCCGAAGTCCGCAGCGGCGAGCTTGGCGGCGAGGAACCGTCGGTCGAGGACCCGATCGCCCCCGGAGCGGGGGTGCAGCTCGGGGTGGGCGGCCACGCCGACGGAGAAGTCGCCGACCTCGCGCACGAGCTCGATGAGCTCGCTGGCGTAGGTGAGCTCGCGGGGGTAGTCGTCGATGTCCTGCGGTGGGTCGCCGGCGAGGGCCAAGATGTTGTCGATGCCAGCTTCGCGGTACTCGACGAGCAGATCGGCCAGCTCCTGGCGGGTGTGGGCGATGCACGTGAGGTGCGCCATCGATGTGACCCCGAGATCACGTTCGATGTGCACCACGATGTCGCGCGTGCGTTCCCGGGTGGACCCGCCCGCGCCGTAGGTGACCGACACGAACGACGGATCGAGCTGCTGCAGCTCGCCGATCGCCTTCTCGAGCTCGCGAGCCGCATCGTCGGTCTTGGGCGGGAAGAACTCGAACGAGAAGGTCTGACCGGCGGCGAGGGCGTCCCTGATCTTGGCCATAGGACTTCCGAGCGTAGGCGAACCTCGGTCTCGGGCCGGACCCGGCCGCCGGCCGTCGGCCGGCGACGCACCGAACGAGCGCAGGTTCGTGCCCGCGGCGGGAGCGGTCAGGCCTTGGGAACGGCGGGTCGCAGCAGCATCATCTGGCTCGACACGCCGACGAGGCGATCGCCGCTCCAGAGGTCGGTCTCGGTCCAGGCGTAGCCACCGCCCATCCAGCGTGACCGCACCTCACCGAGGATCCACTCGTCGGTCGGGGCATCGAGGAAGTGGATGTCGAACTCCAGGCTGGTGACGAAGGTGAAGGCCTCGTCCGGGCGATAGCGGGACCACACCGCCACCCCGGGGAAATCGGCGATCGGCACCAGCATCAGGGGATCCATACCGCCCGTCGGACCGGCCACCGGCTCCACGTACCGGGCCCAGCGGTAGGCGAACGCCCGCTTGCCGAGTGGGGCGTCGGGTCCGGAGTACGCATCGCCGCCTTCGGCGGAGCGCATCTCGAGGTGGTCGAACACGGGAGGTTTCGAGATGGGTGCGTTCGCGAAGGCATCGCGAGCGCCGGCCCACGCCACCGCCTCGTCCGGCGGGGGCGCCTCCGGGCGCGGCGCGTCGAGATAGGAATCGTCGAGCTTGTCGCGGGTGAACAACGTCGTGACGACCGTCGACGGATGGTCCTGACTCGCGCCCCGGGCGGTCGCCTCCAGGTGGGCCGTGATGCCGCCGCGACGGGCGACCGCGACGTCGACCACCAGGTTCGGATCGGTGGGGGGCGACCGGAACGAGACGTGTGCGGACCGCAGCACGAGGCCGGGATCGTCCACCTCGGAGCGAACCGCCCGGAGGATGGTGGCGGCCAGCACGCCGCCGTGGATGCCGCCGGGCGAGTTCCAGCCCGGCGGGATGTCGGCATGCCACCGGCCGGCGACATCGGGATCCCGGCTGACCGCGGTGGCACCCGCGAACGTGTCGGGTCCGCTCACCCGGCGTGGCGCTCGGCGGCGTCGACCGCGTTCGACAGCAGCATCGCTCGCGTCATCGGGCCGACCCCGCCGATCCGGGGCGACAGCCACGACGCCACCTCGGCGACGTCGTCGGCGACGTCGGACACGATGGTCTTGCCCTCGAACGACACACCGGCCGCGACGACGACGGCACCGGGCTTGACCATGTCGGCGGTGATCAGCCCCGGCGACCCGGCTGCCGCCACGAGGATGTCGGCCTGGCGGGTGTAGGGGGCGATGTCGGGAACCCCGGTGTGCACCACCGTCACCGCTGCGTTCGCATCGGGTCGCTTGAGCGTCAGCAGGTTGGCCAACGGCCGACCGATGGTGAGGCCCCGGCCGACGATGACCACGTGCTGGCCGGCGATCGGGATGTCGTAGTGGGTGAGCAGGGCGACGATGCCCGCCGGGGTGCACGACCGCGGACCGCTGACACCCTGGACGAGCTTGCCCAGGTTGACCGGGTGGATGCCGTCGACGTCCTTGTCGGGGTCGGCGGTGAGCAGGGCGCCCTCGAAGTCGAGGTGCGCGGGGAAGGGGTACTGCAGGAGGAACGCGTCGACGGACGGGTCGGCGTTGAACTCGGCGATCACCCGCAGCACGTCGGCCTGGGTGGCGTCGGCGGGCAGGTGCTCGTGACGGCTGATGAACCCGAGCTCGGCGCAGTCGCGGTGCTTCATGGACACGTAGTTGGACGACGGGCCGTCGTCGCCCACCAGCACCGTGCCCAGCCCGGGTGTGAGCCCCCGATCGATGAGCAGCTCCACCCGGTGGGCGAGGTCGGCCTTGATCTGTGCGGCGACGGCTTCACCGTCGAGGATCTGCGCGGTCATGACGTCGAACCTATACCCCTCGCCCACTCCGGCCCGCAGCGCCCACCGCTCGGCCACCCGACCCCCTGACACCCTCGCCCCACCGACCACCACGACCCCACGAACGCGATCACCGACGACGCACGTTGGACGCTGGCCGCGGCGACCGGCCACGCTGGAAGGATGACCGAGATCGCCGTAGCCGACGCGACGCGCGATGCGCTGGCGGCCACGACGGTGCCGTCGTTGCGGATCGGGCCGCTCGAGGTCTCGCCTCCGGTGGTGCTCGCGCCGATGGCCGGGATCACCAACATCGCGTTCCGGCGGGTGTGTCGGAGCCACGGCGACGGGATCTTCGTGAGCGAGATGGTCACCGCCCGAGGCCTGGTCGAAGGCAGCGACAAGAGCTGGGCCCGGGCCGGGTTCGACCCCGATGAATCGCCGAGGTCCATCCAGCTGTACGGCTCCGACCCCACCTCCATGGGTGAGGCGGTCCGCCGGCTGACCGTCGAGGAGCGGGTCGACCACATCGACATCAACCTCGGGTGCCCCGTCCGCAAGATCACCCGACACGGGGGCGGAGCGGCGCTGACCGCCCGACCCCGGCTGCTCGCCGCGCTGCTCGGCGCCGCCGTCACCAACGCCGGCCGCGTGCCGGTCACGGTGAAGTTCCGGATCGGCATCGACGACTCGCTCCCCACCTTCCTCGACGCCGGACGCATCGCCGAGGAAGCCGGCTGCGCGGCCGTTGCCCTCCCTGGTCGCACCGCCGCGCAGCTCTACTCGGGCGAGGCCGACTGGTCGGCCATCGCCGCGCTCAAGGAGCATGTGCGCACCATCCCGGTGCTGGGCAACGGCGACATCTGGTCGGCCAGCGACGCCGTGCGCATGCACCGCGAGACGGGGTGCGACGGGGTCGTCATCGGACGCGGGTGCCTCGGTCGGCCGTGGCTCTTCGGCGATCTCGCTGACGCGTTCGCCGGCCGTCCCGTCGCCGGACCCCCGCCGCTCGGCGACGTGCTCGACACCATGGCCTGGCACGCCTCGCTGCTCGCCGACCACCTCGGCGAGGACCGCGCCCTGATCGACTTCCGCAAGCACGTGCCGTGGTACCTCACCGGCTACCCCGTGGGGTCGGCCGTGCGCAAGCGGGTCCACGACACCACGACGCTCGAGGCGTTCCAGAACGTGCTCGACGACCTCGATCGTTCGATCGTCCCCCTGCCCGGCGCCGTCGACCAGCCGCGGGGTACCCACCGCGGACCACAGACCGTCACCCTCCCCGACCGCTGGCTCGACGACCGCGACAGCGTGGTCCCCCCGGGCATCCTCGCCGACGCCCACACCAGCGGCGGCTGACCCGTGCCCGACCCCACCGACCATCCCCTCGACCAGCCCGGCGACCACCCGACCACCGATTCCGCCGACCACCCGGCCGACCGGCGCACCGAGCAGCCCACCGAACGAGCCGTCGGAGATCGATCGGCGGTCGCGTCGGGTGACGGTCGGGGGCGCCCGCGCCTGGTGCTCGCCTCGGCCTCACCCCGCCGACGCGAGCTGCTCACCCACCTCGGGCTCGCGTTCGAGGTCGTTGCTGCTCACGTGGACGAGTCGGTGCACGACGGCGAGGCGCCGGCTGTCTACGTCGAGCGGGTTGCGCTCGCGAAGGCACGAGCGATCGCCGCCGAGCAGCCCGACGCGCTGATCGTCGCAGCGGACACGACGGTCGTGCGTGACGGCCAGATCCTCGCCAAACCGGCCGATGCCGGCGAGGCGCGGCGCATGCTGCGTTCCCTCGCCGGTCGGACCCACGAAGTGCTCACCGCGGTGGTGGCCACGCGCGACCGCCGCACCACCTCCCGGGTCGCGTCGACCTCGGTCACGTTCGCTCCGATCTGCGATGCCGAGCTCGATTGGTACGTGGCCACCGGCGAACCGTTCGACAAGGCCGGCGCCTACGGCATCCAGGGCGCCGGCGGTCTGTTCGTCACCCGGATCGAGGGCAGCTACCACAACGTCGTCGGCTTGCCGCTCGATGTCCTCGCCGCCGTCATCGCCGACCTCGAGCCCGCCCACACCCTGATCGACTGGTCGCGCTGATCATCCCACCCCCTTCCCACCCACCCCGAACATGCGTGCCGCCGCGTCGGCGGGCGCCACAGAGCTACGCACGTTCGAGCGTCCTCCCGATCATGCGTCGTTCCACGTCGGCGGGCGCCACAGAGCGACGCATGAACGGGGAGGGCGAGGTTCACCGATCGTGCGTGTCACCGCGTCGACGGGCACCCCAGGTCTACGCACGATCGAGGGTTCTCCCGAACGTGCGTCGCACGACGTCGATGGGCGCCACAGAGCTACGCATGAACAGGGGGATCGGTACCGGTGCGTTGTCCGGGTGCCGTTCAGCACCGCCGAGCGACATGCGATCGCGCGGTGCCGAGGTACGCGGGTGCGCCGGTCAGTGGCGGAAGTGGCGTTGGCCGGTGAAGACCATGGCGAGGCCGGCGGCGTCGGCCGCGGCGATGACCTCTTCATCACGGATGGATCCGCCGGGTTCGATGACGGTGGCGGCGCCGGCCTCGATGGCGCCGTCGAGGCCGTCGGCAAACGGGAAGAAGGCGTCGCTGGCGTAGGCGCCGCCCACGGCGCGGCCGTCGGCCTTGACGCAGGCGAGGCGACCGGCGTCGGCGCGGGTCTGCTGGCCGCAGCCGATGCCGACGGCCTGGCGGTCGTTGACCAGCACGATGGCGTTGGAGGTGACCTTGGCGACGACCTGCCAGGCCAGCTCGAGGTCGAGCCACTGGGCGTCGGTCGGGGCCACGTCGGTGACCACTCGCCACTGGGAGCGATCGACGGTGACGACATCGGGGGTCTGGACCAGGTACCCGCCGTCGATGGTGCGCAGGGTGCGCTCGGGGACGCCGGGGGGCTGGGCCTCGAGGATGCGCAGGTTGCGCTTCTCGAGCAAGCGGATGAGTGCGTCGGGTTCGAAGGCAGGGGCGATGAGCACCTCGGTGAACACCGGCGCCAGTGCTTCGGCCATCGCCACGGTGACGGGGCGGTTGACGGCGACGATGCCGCCGAACGCCGAGACGGTGTCGCAGTTGTGGGCCCGGATGTAGGCCTCGGTGATGTCGTCGGCCACGGCGACGCCGCAGGGGTTGGCGTGCTTGATGACCACCGCGGTCGGATCGGTGCCGAGGGAGTGGACCAGGCGCCAGGCGGCCTCGGTGTCGTACACGTTGAGGTACGACATCTCCTTGCCACCGTGCTGGATGGCGGTGTCCCACCAGCTCTCGGAACCCCTGACGGTGTAGCGGGCCCCGACCTGGTGGGGGTTCTCGCCGTAGCGCAGGACCTGACGGCGATCGAGGGTGACCTCGATGGTGGCCGGCAACTCGGCCGGGGTCTCGAGTGACGACACCTGGTCGGCACCGCCCAGCGAGCGCGACGACCCGGGAGCATCGGCATCGAGCCACTCGACGATCTGGGCGTCGTAGGCCATGGTCGTGGTGAACGCAGCCTGGGCCAGACGCCGGCGAGTACCCCGCGAGAGCGCGCCGTCGGTACGGATCTCGGCCAGCACGGCGTCGTAGTCGGCCGGGTCGGTGACGATGCCGACGAACTGGTGGTTCTTGGCTGCGGCGCGGACCATCGCCGGGCCGCCGATGTCGATCAGCTCGATCGACGGATCCGACGAGAACGGGTAGAGGTTGGCCACGACGAGGTCGATCGCGTCGATGCCGTAGGTGGCCATGTCGGCCTGGTGCTCGGGATCGGTCGGATCGGCGAGGATCCCGCCGTGCACCTTCGGGTGCAACGTGACGACCCGATGGCCGAGGATGGCGGGGACCCCGGTGACATCGGCGACATCGGTGACGGGCACGCCGGCTTCGGCGATCACCCGGGCGGTTCCGCCACTCGACAGCAGCTCCCACCCCAGCTCGTGCAAGGCGGAGGCAAGTTCCACCACGCCGGACTTGTCGTACACGGACAGCAGGGCCTTCATGACATCGCCTTCATCGCTCTGGGTTCGGATCGTCGGATCTCGCGTCGGGGGACGTCGAGACGGAGGGACATCGGGTCACAGGACCGAGCCGCGCTCGAGGATCTCGTGGATGGTGGCGATGTACAGCCCACGTTCCACCTCCTTGATGCGCTCGTGCAGTGTGTCGACGGTGTCGTCGGCCAGGACGGGGACCGCCGCCTGGGCCAGGATCGGCCCGTCGTCGACCTCTGCGGTGGCGACGTGAACGGTGCAGCCGGTGATCTTCACGCCGGCCTCGAGCGCCATCTCGACCGCGTGCCAGCCCCGGAACGACGGCAACAGCGCCGGATGGGTGTTGACGATCCGGCCGGGAAAGGCGTCGAACATCGAGGGGCCGAAGATGGTGCCGTACCCGGCCATCACCACCAGTTCGATGTCGTGCTTCTGGAGCACCTCGACGACCTGGCGGGTGTAGTCGTCGCGATCGAAGCCAGCACCGAAGTCGGTCCGCTCGACGATCTCCCAGCGCACGCCGTGGCGTTCGGCGACCTCGGTGGCGGTGCACGGCCGGTCGACGAGCACGAGCTCGACGGGCACGCCGTCGACCAGTGCGGCGTCGAGGATCGTCCCGCTTCCCGACGCCAGAACCGCTACCCGCATGGCCATGGGCGGGACGCTACCAGCGCACCTGCGCCCACTCCCAAGGCCGTCGTCGACGTGACGCGCCTCGAGCCTCGTCCCGAGGCCGAACATCTGACGCCGACCCCGGATCACCGGCGAGATGACGAACGGCGCGCGGGCGTGGATAGGTTCGGTGGATGGCACCACTCCCCCCGCACCGTTCCGAGCGCGAGGCGCTCTGCGACCTGTTCCTCGAGCTGGGTCCCGATGCCCCCACCCTCGACGAGGGATGGGCCACGATCGACCTCGGCGCCCACCTCTACGTGCGCGAGCACAGCCTCAAGGGCGGGGTCGGCATCCTCGTGTCGAAGGTCTCGGACTGGCACGACGAGGCCATCGCCCGCACCAAGGACGCCATGGGCTACGCCGAGATCGTCGAGGCCGTCCGGGTCGGCCCCCCGTTCGGTCCCTTCCGCCTGCTCGACGGAGCGATCAACCTGCAGGAGATGTTCGTCCACCACGAGGACGCTCGGCGCGGGGTGGACACCACACCCCGACCCGCCGACGAGATCGCCGAGCTCGAAGCCGCCCTGTGGACGATGCTCCACCGAACCCACCGGTTCATCACCATGAAGGTCAAGGGCGTGCACCTCGACCTGGTGAACAGCGAGCATCTCGACGACACCATCCACTGCGGGCACGGCGACGAGACGGTGCAGATCATCGGCCGCCCCGGCGAGATCATCCTCTACCTCCTCGGCCGCACCGATGCCGCCCACGTCGACCTGGTGGGCTCCGACGCCGCCATCGCCATCCTCCGAGGCTGCTCGCTCGGCATCTGAGCCGAGTCGTTCCCGGGTTCGACGAAACGGTCCGACGCACGGCGCTGCGCGCGCCCGGCGTCGTGGCGGCCGGGTCACCCTCCGGCTAGACCGTCTCCATGGCTCCACATCCCCGCCGCTTCCGCTTCGCCGCAGAGATCCACCAGCCGTTCGAGGGCCGGTCCTGGGTCGACACGTTCCGCGAGGTCGAGGACCTCGGGTACTCCACCGTGTTCGTCCCCGACCACTTCGACGAGGGCCCCGGCCCCCTCGCCGCGCTCGCCGCCGCCGCGGTGGCCACGTCGACCATCCACCTGGGTCCGCTGGTGCTCGACTGCGACTTCCGCCACCCCGTCCCCCTCGCCCGCGAGCTGGCCACCATCGACCAGCTCGCAGAGGGCCGGCTCGAACTGGGTCTCGGCGCCGGATGGAAGGCACTCGACTACGAGCGCTCGGGCATCGAGATGGAACGCCCCGGCATCCGGGTGAGCCGACTGATCGAGCACGCCGCGCTGCTCAAGGCGCTGTTCACCGATGGACCGGTGACCTTCGAGGGCGAGCACTACTCGGTCACCGACCTCGAGGGCACCCCGAAGCCGTTCCGTCCCGGCGGGCCTCCGATCCTCGTGGGAGGCGGCGCCCCTCGCCTGCTCCGCTGGGCCGGCGGCGCCGCCGACATCGTGGGCGTCAACGCGTCGATCCACTCCGGTGAGATCGACACCGATGCCGCCCAGGACGGGTTGGCCGAGCGCATCGACCAGAAGGTCGCCTGGGTGCGCGAGGGCGCCGGCGACCGCTTCGACGAGCTCGAGCTCAACGCCTGGCTCGCCGTCGCCGAGGTCACCGACGACGGCGACGCCTTCGCCGAGATGGTCGCACCGTTCTTCGGCTCGGCTCCCGCTGATCTCCTGGAGTCACCGCTGGCGCTGGTCGGCTCGCCCACCCAGATCGGCGAACGTCTGGAGCACCGCCGCGAGCGTTGGGGCTATTCGTACCACGTGATCCCCGGCGACAAGGCCCACGACTTCGCCCCCATCGTCGCCGACCTCATCGGCCGCTAGCCGACCCTGCGGTCACACCACCACCGAACGCGCGACGGTCAGGCCCAGCCGTTCTCGCGGACGATATCGACCATGTGCTGGCCGGCTTCGGTGGGGTTGAGACCCACCCGGACGCCGGCGGCGGCGAGGGCGTCCATCTTGCCCTGGGCCGTGCCCTTGCCGCCGGAGACGATGGCGCCGGCGTGGCCCATCTTCTTGCCGGCCGGGGCGGTGACGCCGGCGATGTAGCTGGCGACCGGCTTGGACATCGTCGTGATGTACTCGGCTGCCTCTTCCTCGGCCGAGCCACCGATCTCGCCGATCATCATGACGGCCTTGGTGTCGGGGTCGGCCTCGAACGCCTCGAGGCAGTCGATGAACGAGGTGCCGGGGACAGGGTCGCCACCGATGCCGACGCAGGTGGTGACGCCGATGTCCTGGAGCTTGAGCTCGTAGAGGGCCTGGTAGGTGAGGGTGCCGGAGCGGCTGACGATGCCGACCGGGCCGCCCTCCTTGGCGATCTCGCCGGCGGTGATGCCGATGTTGGCCTTACCCGGGCTGATGATGCCGGGGCAGTTCGGGCCGAGCAGGCGCACGCCGGGGAAGTCACGCTTCAGCTTGGAGTAGAACCACGCCTCGTCCTGGGCCGGGACGCCCTCGGTGATGCACACGATGAACTCGATGCCGCCCTCGGCCGCTTCCATCACCGCGGCGCGCACGCCGGGAGCCGGGATGAAGATGCAGGACGCGTTGGCGCCGGTCTCGGTCACCGCCTCGGCGACCGAGGCGAAGACCGGGATGCCGTCGACATCGGTGCCGGCCTTCTTCGGGTTCGTTCCGGCCACGACCTGGGTGCCGTAGTCGCGGTTGCGCAGGCCGTAGAACCGGCCCTGGCTACCGGTCAGGCCCTGGTACACGACCTTGGTGTCAGCGTCCACGAAGATGCTCATGCCGATGCCTTTCCGGCGAGCTCGACGGCCTTCTGGGCCGCTTCGAGCATGGTGGGCTGCGACTGCAGCTTGTCGGACAGGTGGGGCTCGAGGATGGCCCGGCCTTCGGCGGCGTTGGTGCCGTCGAGGCGGATGACGATGGGCGCCTCGATGGTGACCCGGCCGAGCGCCTCGACGATGCCGTTGGCGACCTCTTCGCCGCGGGTGATCCCGCCGAAGATGTTGATGAAGATGGACTTCACACGCGGGTCGTCGTTGATGACCTCCAACGCACCGGCCATGACGTCGGCGTTGGCGCCGCCACCGATGTCGAGGAAGTTGGCCGCTTCGCCACCGGCCTGGTTGACGACGTCGAGCGTGCTCATGGCCAGCCCGGCGCCGTTGGCGATGATGCCCACGTAGCCGTCGAGGCCGACGTACTGCAGCCCCTTGGCATGAGCGGCGTCCTCACGCTCGTCGCGCACCTGGGTGAGGGCGTACTCGCCCCACTCGTGGCGGAACTCGGCGTTGTCGTCGAGGGTCACCTTGGCGTCGAGGGCGTGCACCCGGCCGTCGGGCGTGAGGATCAGCGGGTTGATCTCGCACAGGTCGGCGTCGCCGTCGACGTAGGCGGTGTAGAGCTTGGTGAGGATGTCGATCGCACCCTCGGTGGCCGACGGGTCGAGCTCGGCGGCCAGGACCCACTCGCGGGCGACCTCGGGGCTCAGCCCGTCGACGGGGTCGATCCAGATCTTGGCGATGGCGTCCGGGTTCGACTCGGCCACGGTCTCGATCTCGACACCGCCCTCGGCCGACAGCATGCCGAGGTGCTTCTTGGCGGCCCGGTCGAGCGTGAAGCTGGCGTAGTACTCCTCGGCGATGTCGGAGGCGTGCTCGACCCACACGATCTTGACCACGTGGCCCTTGATGTCGAGCCCCAGGATGTTGCTGGCGTGCTCTCGGGCCTCGGCGGCGTCGTTGGCGAGCTTGACACCACCCGCCTTGCCCCGCCCACCGACGTGCACCTGCGCCTTGACGACGACCGGATAGCCCACCGCGTCGGCAGCGGCCACGGCGTCGTCGACGGTGTCGACTGCACGACCGTCGGAGACCGGGATGCCGAACGTGGCGAAGAACTGTTTGCCTTGATACTCGAGAAGATCCACGGGCCGAACCTAGTCAAGTCCCAGACAGGTGGCGAAAAGACCCCCCGTCGCTCGGCGGGCCGGGCGGGGTGTCGATCCACCCGCTCCCGTTCTCGATCGCGGTCAGCCGGCCGACGTGGTGGTGGTGCTCTCGGCCTGCGTGGTCGTGGAGGACTGGGTGGCGACGGTGGTCGACGTGGCGTCGCCGGTTCCCCCGGTCGGGGGCACCAGGACCGAGCTCGCCGGAGTCTCGTTCGGAACCGTGCTGGCGGGCGTGCACACCTGCACGAGGTCGACCACGAACACGAGGGTCTCGTTGGGGGCGATGGCGCCCTGCCCGCCCTCGCCGTAGGCCAGATCCGGCGGGATCACGAGCTGACGCCGACCGCCGAGCGCCATGCCCGGGATGCCCTGCTCCCAGCCGGGGATGACCCTGCCCTGGCCGAGGGTGACCTCCAGCGGTGTACCGGTCTTCCACGAGGCGTCGAACTCCTCACCGTTCGAGTAGGAGACGCCGACGTACTGCATCTGCACGGTGTCGCCGACCGCGGCCACCGGTCCGTCGCCGACGGTGAGGTCGGTGGTGACCAGCTCGGTGGGCGCAGGACCGTCGGGGACCTCGACGGTCGGCTTGCCCGCGTCGACGGTGAGCGGTTCGGCCGGGGTGCACACCGGTGGCGCCGTGGTGGTGGTCGCCGGGAGGGTGCCCGGGGCGACCGTGCGGCTCGGTTGCGCCGCATCGTTCGTGGATGCACATGCTGCGAGCGCACCGACCATCACCAGACCGCCGATCACCGCCATCACCCGTCGTGCCATCAGATCCCTTTCGAGCTGGAGTACGGCGGGTCACGCTACTGCACGGCTCTTCGCGTCCACAGTCGCCACGGGGCCCACGTGCGCCGACTGGCCTCGACCGGCACCGTCCGCGAACCTGATGGCGCCATGAGCCCGGTCAAGGAACGAAGAGCCCGCAGCCCACGATCGTTGGCGCTCGCCCTCGGCGGCGTGATCATCGGCATCGTGGCGCTCATCGTGGTGTTCGTGTTCGCGCTGCCGAGCCTCACCGAGCAGGGCAAGGTCGAGGTCCGGCTCGGGACCGACACCTTCACCGTCGGTCAGGCCCGACCGAAGGCGGAATCGATCGCCGCCGACGGTCCGTTCCTGTTCTCCGACGTCGCCAACGGCCAGCGCGACATCTTCGTGCAGCACCTCGGCGACGATCCGATCACCGGGTGGCTGGCCTTCGATGCCCGCCGACCGGGCACCGGCCGTGCGTGCACCCTGCAGTGGGATCAGCAGACCAGGGACTTCACCGACCCCTGCTCGGACCAACAGGTCGCGGCCGACGGCGAGGGACTCGCCCACTACCCGGTGGAGGTGACCGACCAGGAGACCGTCGTCGTCGACCTCAACGCCGACACGCGCCGCACGACCACCACGGCCGTGACCGACACCGAACCCACGACGACGATCCGCATCACGGGAACGACCCGGCCGTCGGCGGGCTGACCCTCCGAGCGGGCGTTCCCCGCCGTGTCGTGCCGCGCCCGGTCGTCGGGCACGGGACCGCCGACGGGCGCCGCCCCCCGTGTCGTCCGCACGAACGGTGGACTCGGGTCCCGAGCAGTCAGATCTTCTCGAGCGGCGCCCACGACAGCAGCAGCGTCTTCTCGCCGGCCTCCCGGAACCGCACGACTGCTTCGGTCTTGTCGCCCGACCCGCGCAGCGTGAGGATGACACCCTCGCCGAAGGTCCCGTGACGAACGTCGTCGCCCTCCTGCAGACCCAGCTGGTCGGCGCCGCTCGGTGACGGTGGGGTGACCCGCATGGCCGCCTCGACCACGCGATCGCGGTGGGCGTCGCCGGCACGACCCCGTTCGGCGCGGCCCTCGTCGTCGGGATCGAAGGACGAGACGGTGGGACGACGTTGGCCGGCGCGGCCACCGTCGCCGGTGGGCCACTCGCGCTGATGGGCCCCTCGCCCCGACCGCGCGCCGTACGAGGGCCCGTTGTACCCGCCGTAGCCGCCGCCCGAGCCCGGGGTGACGCCTGGTGAGCGACGCGACGACCGACGGTTGCCGTGGACCTCGGTGACGAGGGCGGCCGGGATCTCGTCGAGGAACCGGCTCGGCGGGTTGTACTGGGTGCCGCCGTACAGGGTGCGACACCAGGCGTGCGACACGAACAGGCGGTGCTCGGCGCGCGTGAGACCCACGTACGCGAGGCGCCGCTCCTCCTCGAGCTGATCCGGTTCGCCGATGGATCGCAGGTGCGGGAAGATGCCGTCCTCGAGGCCGATGAGGAACACCACCGGGTACTCGAGCCCCTTCGCCGAGTGCATGGTCATGAGCACCACCGACGACTCGTCGTCGGACTCGAGCGCGTCGGTGTCGGCCACCAGGCTCACCTGCTCGAGGAACTCGCTCACGTCGGTGAAGTCCCGAGCAGACCCCACGAGCTCGGCGAGGTTCTCGATGCGCCCCTCGGCCTCGACGGAGTGCTCGTCCTCGAGGTCGCCCAGGTAGCCCGAGGCGGTGACGATGGCCTCGAGCAGCGGCGCGGGGCCCTCCCCCACCCGCCCGACGAGGCCGTCGATCAGATCGAGGAAGGCCGCGATCCCCTTGACCGCCTTGCCGGAGACCCCCGCATCGGCGGCGTGGCGCAGCGCGTCGATGAACGGCACCCCGTGCGCGTTCGCCCAGGCGTCGAGCCGACCGATCGAGCTGTCGCCCACGCCCCGCTTGGGCGTGTTGATGACCCGCTTGATGCTCACCTCGTCGACCGGGTTCACCACCACGCGGAGGTAGGCGAGGATGTCCTTGACCTCACGCCGGTCGTAGAACCGCGTGCCGCCGATCACCTGGTACGGGATGCCGACCCGCATGAGCTGCTCCTCGATCACCCGGCTCTGCCCGTTGGTGCGGTAGAACACCGCGAAGTCGCCCCACCGGTACCGGCCTTCGTCGTGGAGGTGGTTCATCTGGTGCGTGACCCACTGGGCCTCGTCGCCTTCGTCGTCCGCGTGGTAGCGCACGATCTTCTCGCCGTGTCCCTGCTCGGTCCAGAGGTCCTTGGGCTTGCGCCCGAAGTTGTTGGCGATCACGGCGTTGGCGGCGTCGAGGATGGTCTGGGTCGAGCGGTAGTTCTGCTCGAGCACGATCACCGTCGCGTCCGGGAAGGCGGTCTCGAACTCCAAGATGTTGCGGATGTCGGCTGACCGGAACCCGTAGATGGACTGGTCCTGGTCGCCGACGATGCAGATGTTGCGGTGCTCGGCCCCCAGCATGAGGACCAGTTCGTTCTGCACCGGGTTGGTGTCCTGGTACTCGTCGACCAGCACGTACCGGAACCGCCGCTGGTAGTGCTCGAGCACCTCGGGATGCGTGCGGAAGAGCGTGACGACGTTGCCCAGCAGGTCGTCGAAGTCCATGGCGCCGGCCTTGAGCAACCGCGCCTGGTAGTCGGCGTAGATGTCGGCGATCTTGCGCTCGAAGATCACCGAGGCACGGTCGCGGTACTGGTCGACCGAGAGGCCCTGGTTCTTGATCGAGCTGATGGTGGCGTGCATCGCCCGGGGCGCGAACTTCTTCGGGTCGAGGTTCAGATCTCGGATCACGTAGCCGGTGAGGCGGACCGCGTCGGCCTGGTCGTAGATGGTGAACGAGGACGGGAACCCGAGCGCCTTGCCGTCGCGCCGCAGGATGCGCACGCAGGCGGAGTGGAAGGTGGACACCCACATCTTCTCGGCGACCGAGCCGACCAGGCGGCCCACCCGCTGCTTCATCTCGTCGGCGGCCTTGTTGGTGAAGGTGATGGCCAGGATCTCGAACGGCGACACGTGCTCGTCGAGGATGAGGTGGGCGATGCGGTGGGTGAGGACGCGTGTCTTGCCCGAACCGGCTCCGGCGACGATCAGCAGCGGACCCGACGTGTGCAGCACGGCTTCGAGCTGCATGGGGTTGAGACCGTCGACCAGCGCAGGGGTGGGCGACGACGTCGCTCCGGCCGACAGGTCGGACGACCTGACCGACGGGTCGGATGCGCCCGACGGGAAGGGCTCGGGGAAGGCAACGGTGTCCACCATCTTCGTCTCACCCTACCGGCGGGCACCGACACCCCCGGCGGGAGCGCCCGCGGCGCGCACACCCGCGCGACATCGATCCGACGCGCCCGCCCGGACCCCGACGAGCGGGAGGAGGTAACCCCGGGATGGGCCGACCTGTCGAAGCCGACGGCCCCGGCCCCCGGGCCGCCGACACGATGGAGACCACTGCCCCATGTCCGCACCCCGCCGCTTCCGCTTCGGCCTCCAGGCCAGCACCGCGCCGTCACGCACGGCGTGGGTGGAGATCGCCCGCAAGGCGGAGGACCTCGGCTACGCCGTGCTCACCGTGGCCGACCACCTCGACGACCAGTTCGCCACCACCCCGGCCCTGATGGCTGCGGCCGACGCCACCACCACCCTGCGGGTCGGCTCGCTCGTGTACGCGACCGACTACCACCACCCGGTGGTGCTGGCGAAGGAGGCCGCCACCATCGACGTGCTCTCCGACGGGCGCTTCGAGCTCGGGCTCGGCGCCGGCTGGATGCGCGAGGACTACGAGGGCGCAGGCATCGACTTCGACCCGGCCGGCCGACGCATCGCCCGGCTGGCCGAGGCCGTCACCGTCATCAAGGGGCTGTTCGCCGACGACCCGTGCGCGTTCGCGGGCGAGCACTACCGGATCGCGATGGACGGTCGGCCCAAGCCGGTGCAGCGGCCGCACCCGCCGATCCTCATCGGCGGTGGCGGTCGCTCGGTGCTCACCCTGGCCGGACGCGAGGCCGACATCATCGGTCTCAACATCGACCTGCGCAGCGGTCGCATCGATGCCAGCGCCGGTCCGACGGCGACCGCCGAGGCCACCGACGAGAAGCTCCGGTGGATCCGCGATGCCGCCGGCGACCGCTTCGCCGACATCGAGCTGCAGGTACGCATCCACCTGGCCCTCGTCACCGACGACCTCCCGGCCGTGGCCGAGGCCATGTCGCCGGCGTTCGGCCTCACCCCCGAGCAGGGGCTCGAGACCCCGCATGCGCTGGTCGGGAGCGTCGACCAGATCGTCGAGACGTGCCTGGCACGCCGCGAGCGCCACGGCATCTCCCTGATCGGCCTGAGCCTCGATTCGATGGAGATGATGGCGCCCGTGGTCGCCCGCCTCGCCGGCACCTGACGCTCACTCGACGACCAACGAGCCGACCGCGTCGCTCGCCTCCGGCGCCGACCGGGGCGGTTCGCCCGCCGACGGTCGGTCGAGGCGACGCCACCTCTGGGCCGGCGTCGCCGCCAACACCAGGGCGAGCACCATGGCCGGGAGCGCCGACCGGGTCCCGTTGCGAGTGAGGCCGATCGGGGTGATCGACAGCAACGAGACCAGAGCCAGGTTCAGCAGGAGCGCAGGCATCAACGGGTGACCGAGCCGATGACGGATGATCCCCACGACCGCGAGGACCACGAGGGCCACGAACGAGAGCAGCGCGTAGCCGTGCTCGCCCTGGCTCCACAGCAGGCGAACGGAGTCGGCGATGCCCGCGAACGGAGGTCCGAACTCGATCACGTCCTGACCGCTGTCGCCGAATCGCAGGCGCACGTAGAGGTACCAGAGGCCGAAGACCGCGACCGGCACCCCGACGAAGACCGCGCCGCGTCGATCGCGACGCCAGAGCGCGAGACCGATGAACGTCAGCAGCACCGGTTCCTTGGTCAGCACCGCCGCCACCGCAACCGCCGTGGCCCCGAGCCATCGACCCCGGATCAACAGGACCGTGGCGGCGAGCATCAGCGCCACGGCGAGCAGATCGGCGCACTCGATCCGCACGGCCATCTGCGCGCCCGGGAGCAGGGTGACGAACACCCCCAACCACGGCGGCCCCCGGAACGTGGCGCTGAGCGAGCCGAGCGACACCGAGGCGAGGAACATGGCGGCGACGTTCACGAGCAGGAGGCTGAGGACCAACCCGTCGCCGCCACCCGTGGGGTGGCCCAGCCAGCCCAGGAACGGGTACACGGGTCGGTTGAGGCGGTATCGCGGCCGATCGAGGCTCTCCGCGGCGCGATCGAGGTCCCAGAAGTCGCGGGCGACGGCGTAGAACATCGGCCCGTCGCTCTCGCCGTAGGTGAACTGCGGCTGATCGGGGAAGTCGGTGGCGATGAGCGCCGACGCCGGCCCGGTCGGGCCGGTGTGGACGAGCCCGCCGACCTCCGCCGAGGAGGAGCGCAGGTCGAGCAGCACGAGCCCGGCGCCGAGCACCGTCGCGACGACCGCCCACGCCAGGATCGGGCGCCACGGGAGCGGCCGGGTGGCCACCTCGACGGGACCCTGTCGAATCGTCGACCACCAGGTGAGCACTCGACTCATCCGCCCGGCGCGTCCCTCGCGGCCGCACGACCCGGGTCGGGGCGGTGCACCTCGGCAGTTCGCTGCGCACCGCTCCCTGGCGATGCGGTCGGCGGCACGGGGCGAGGACTCACTCCCACTCGATGGTGCCGGGTGGCTTCGAGGTGACGTCGTAGGCGACCCGGTTGACCCCGGGCACCTCGTTGATGATCCGACTCGACAGACGTTCGAGCAGGTCGTACGGGAGCCGTGCCCAATCCGCCGTCATGGCGTCCTCGCTCGTGACGGCCCGGATGATGATCGGGTACCCGTAGGTGCGCTCATCGCCCATCACCCCGACCGTGCGGATGTCGGGGAGCACCGCGAAGGCCTGCCAGATCTCGCGCTCGAGTCCGGCCTTCTTGACCTCCTCACGCACGATGGCGTCGGCGTCCTGGAGCGTCGCGACCTTGTCCGGGGTGACCTCGCCGATGATGCGCACTCCGAGCCCCGGGCCGGGGAACGGTTGGCGCCACACGATCTCCTCGGGCAGGCCGAGCTCCTCGCCCACCCGGCGCACCTCGTCCTTGAACAGCTGCCGGAGCGGTTCGACGAGCTCGAGCTCCATGTCGTCGGGCAGGCCGCCCACGTTGTGGTGGCTCTTGATCTTGGCCGCGTCGCCGGTGCCCGATTCGATGACGTCGGGATAGAGGGTCCCCTGCACCAGGAACGTCGCATCGGTGACCCCGCCCGTCGCCGTCTCGAAGACCCGGATGAAGGTCTCCCCGATCGCCTTGCGCTTCTCCTCGGGATCGACGATGCCGCGGAGGCGCTCGAAGAACCGGTCGGCGACCTGCAGGTGGATGAGCTCGATGCCGAAGTTCCGGCGAAAGGTCTCGACGACCTGATCGCCCTCGTCCTTGCGCATCAGCCCGTGGTCGACGAAGACGCACGTGAGCTGGTTGCCGATGGCCTTGTGCACGAGCGCCGCCGCGACCGAGGAGTCCACCCCGCCGGACAACCCGCAGATGACCCGGGCGTCGCCGACCTGGGCGCGCACGGCGGCGACCTGCTCCTCGATGATGGAGGTCATGGTCCAGGTCGGCCGGCACCCGCAGGCGTCGTAGAGGAAGTGCTTGAGCAGATCCTGACCGTGATCGGTGTGCATGACCTCGGGGTGGAACTGGACCCCGTAGATGCCCCGTTCGCGGTGCTCGAAGGCGGCGGCCGCCGTGTCGGGCGTGGTGGCGAGCACGGTGAACCCGTCCGGCGCGCTGGTGATGGTGTCGAAGTGGCTCATCCACACGTGCTGCTCGCGCGGCTGGTCGTGCAGTCCCCCGAAGAGCAGGCCCCCGTCTCCGGTGACGGCCATGGCGGCTCGCCCGTACTCGCCCCGGCCGGTGCGCGACACCTCACCACCGAGATCGAGCGCCACCAGCTGCGCGCCGTAGCAGATGCCCAGGATGGGCACGCCGAGCTCGTACAGGGCCGGATCGACGGTCGGGGCACCGTCGACGTGGACCGACTTGGGGCCTCCGCTGAAGATCACCCCCGCGGGCTGGCGGCGCTCGATCTCCGCGGCGGTGATGGTGTGGGGAACGATCTCGCTGTAGACGTGCGCCTCACGCACCCGTCGGGCGATGAGCTGGGCGTACTGGGCGCCGAAGTCGACGACGAGCACCGTGTCGAAGGAATCGGTGGTCATGGCTCTCCTCCGGCTCAGCCGGCGGTGGGTGGAGCACCGGGATCGGGCTCCGGGCCGGGCACGGACCCGGCGATGGTGAAGGTGTTGCCCTCGGTGTCGGCCACCTCGTAGGAGGCGTTCCCGAGTGGATCGGGGCTCGGGCCGCTGACGATCGAGCCGCCCAGGGCGACGACGGCGTGGTAGGCGGCGTGCAGATCGACGACCTCGACGCCGAGCCCGGTGTAGCGGGGCGCCGCGTCAGGGGTGGCGTGGAGGGCGACGGTGGCGTCGCCCAGCTTGAGCTCGCTCCAGGTGGACGACTCGACGCGGACGACCGGTCCGAGGACGCCTCGGTAGAAGGCGACCGCTCGTGCCATGTCGGCGACGCTCAGCGTGAAGTAGGTGCGGGTGACCGACGACATGGCCGAAGCTCCGGAGCTCGTGGACGGCTGGACGCGACCCCGCTGCGGGAGGCGACGACGAGCTCGTCGTCACTCATTGGCCCATGCCGATGCCCTGGGCGCGCTGGAGGCTCTTGCCCTCGGTCTGCAGCGACGGCGCCACCATGACCTCGGCCTTCTGGAACTCCTTCAGCGTCTCGTAGCCGCACGTGGCCATCGAGGTGCGGAGCGCGCCGAACAGGTTCATCCGACCGTCGTTGTCGCTCGCCGGCCCGACCAGGATCTCCTCGAGCGTCCCGCGCGTCTCCGTGCGAACCCGAGCACCCCGGGGCAGCGACGGGTGGAACGTGGCCATGCCCCAGTGGAAGCCGCGCCCGGGCGCCTCGGTGGCCGCGGCCAGGGGAGAACCGACCATCACCGCATCGGCGCCGCACACGATCGCCTTGGCGATGTCGCCCCCGGTCGCCATGCCGCCATCAGCGATCACGTGGACGTACACGCCGGTCTCGTCGAGGTGGCGCATGCGGGCCGCCCGCACGTCGGCGATGGCCGTGGCCTGGGGAACGCCGATGCCGAGGACGCCGCGCGTGGTGCACGCCTGCCCCGGGCCGACCCCGACGAGAACGCCGGCGGCGCCCGTGCGCATGAGGTGCAAACCCGCCTGGTAGCTGGCGCAACCACCGACGATCACCGGCAGATCCAGCTCGCGGACGAAGCGCTTGAGGTTCAGCGGCTCCTGGCTCTTCGAGAGGTGCTCGGCGGACACCACCGTCCCCTGGATCACCAGCAGGTCGAGCTCTGCGGCGATGATCGCGTCGGTGAGCCCCGCGGTGCGCTGGGGGGTGAGCGACGCGGCCGCGACCACGCCCGCGCCGTGGATCTGTCGGATGCGAGCCGTGACGAGCTCGGGTTTGATGTCCTCGCGATAGATCTCCTGCATCCGGGCTGTCGCCTTGTCGGCGGGGAGCCCGGCGATCTCGACGAGGAGCGGCTCGGGGTCCTCGTAGCGGGTCCACAGACCTTCGAGGTTCAAGACGCCCACGCCACCGAGGCGACCGATCTCGATCGCGGTGTCCGGGCTGACCACGCCGTCCATCGCCGCGGCCATCAGCGGGAGGTCGAACGAGAACGCGTCGACCTCCCACGAGATGTCGACGTCTTCGGGATCACGGGTGCGACGGCTGGGAACGATGGCGATGTCGTCGAACCCGTACGCCCGACGCCCGGATTTTCCCAGGCCGATCTCGACCTCAGCCACGGCTGCTCCTCGCTCGTCCTACCCGGTCGGGCGTCCCGAGGGGCGTCACCGGAAAGAGTCGAGTGTAGCCACGGCGTCGTCCCCCGATCGACGGACGTCACCCGCACCGCGAGCGCGTGGGGCTGCGACCGTGCGGTTCAGGCGCCGGGGTCGTAGCCGACCTCGCGGACGGGCGACGGCATCGCCGGGTGAGGCGGTTCCGAGGCGCCGGGTCGGGGGTCCGGCGCCGGATCAGGCGAAGTAGCCGGCGACATCGGCGATCACGTCGACCGAGCCGACGGCGTTGAACACCCGAACCCTGCCGGCCGTGCCCAGCTTGACCGTCACCGCGTCGGGGACGATCTGGCCGGCGTCGAAGTTCAAGCTCGATCCCAACGTCGGTTGCGACGCTCCCGTCGGCCACAGCTGCAGGAACGAGCCAGCCGTCGGGTTCACCACCGTCACGTTGAGGACGACGCCGTCCGCGTCGGCGGGCACCCCGGCACGCCCTCCGATGGTCACGTCGCGGATCCCGGCGGTGCCGGCGTTCCACCATGCTCACCGCCGGGCGCAAAGCGTGCGCAAAGGGTCGGGGTGGGCGGGCGCCGATCGTGGGAGCGGGCCGGCCCGACGCGGGGGCTACTTGCCGTGGAGGTTCTTGAGGATCTGCTTGGCGATGACGACGTTCATCTCGTACACCGCGTTGCGGCCGCGCTCGCTGACAGTCTTGAGCACGCTCCCGCCGGTGAGGTCCTCCACCTGGTCGAGCCCGGAGACCAGCCGGGCCTTGGTGGCGTCGGTGGCCTTGTACCCCATGTCGGTGAGGGCCTTCACCACCTCGTTCTCGGCGACGGGCTTGGGCGCCGCCGCGGCGATGATGCGGAGCGCGTCCTTGGTGACCTCGGCGCCCTGCTCGATGGCCTGGCTGACGGTGAGCGATCCGTCGAGCTCGGCCTCGGTGGACTGCAGCCAACGCTTGACCTGAGCAACGATCTCGGCCTGCGTGTCGCCTTCGAAGATGACCTTGGGCATGACGACCACGGTACCTCGCGCCACGACCTCCTCCCCGCGACCCCGGGACCGCCCGCGGCCACCTCGGACCCCTGGCTCAGGACGCAGATCGCGCCAGCAGGTCCGAGCAGAACGATGCGATCGAGCTGGTGAGGACCGTCGGCGCCTCCCACGGGACGAAGTGCCCGCAGTCGCGCACGAGGTACGGGCCGACGTGGTCCGGGAACACGACGGCGGCCATGCGGTCGAAGTCCGGGCCGATCACGTGGTCGGACGGTCCGTAGAGGATCAGCGTGCGCACACCGGCGTTCTGGGCGATCAGCGGGAGGTCCGTGCGGGCGGCGGCGTCGACGACCGACTCGTAGCAGCCCCACGTCGCCCGGATCTTGGCGTCACCGAACGGTTCGACGTGGAACGCGATGGCGGCAGCGTCGAACGCGCCCGGGTGGGCCCAGAAGCGCGACGAGTAGAAGGTGGCGACGTAGCGGCGGCGCTGATCCGGCGTGGCCAGCTCGGCCGCCAGGGCGTCGGCGTCGGTGGCCTGGCGCACGAAGTAGTCGTGCGCGCCGACCGCCAGCGTGCGCAGCCCGTCCATCGACCCCTTCACATAGGGCAGCGGCGCGTTGAAGATCACCATCCGGTGGGTGCGGTCCGGGAAACGGGCGGCGACGTCCGAGATGACGGCGCCGCCGAAGTCGCCACCCACGAGCACCACCCGGTCGTGGCCCAGGTGCTCGACCAGGGCGGCGAGATCGAGGCTGCTGGCGACGGTGTCGTGGAGACCGTCCGGGCCGACCTCGGACTCGCCGAACGCACGGAGATCCGGGCAGATGACCTCGAACCCGGCGTCGACCAGCGGCGCGATGGTTCGCCAGTAGACGCGCTTGGTCTCGGGCCAGCCGTGCACCAGCAGCACCGGCACCCCGCCGAGGCCTTCGTGCACGTAGGCCTGGCGGAAGCCCCGACCGTCGAACCAGCGGGTGGTGAAGCGACCCGGATCGAGATCCGTGGCCGTGCCATCGGCGGCGGCCGACTCGGACGCGCTCGGGAACGACATGGTCGGGACCCTACGTGCCTGGCGGACACGGCGCGGGTGTGCTCGCCGGTCCGCCACCACGACGGGCTCGCGGCGATCGGAACCGGCCGACGAGGCGATGGGCCGGGCCGAACCCTGGGTTGCCGAGGGGGTGATCGCAGCACCGACCATCGACGGATCCGCCGGCGACGAGAACGATCCACAACCCTTGACATCGATGAAGAACGCTTGAAGGATGACCGGATGCGTGATGCCCTCGTGCTGGACGTCAAGATCTTCGCCGATGGCGCCGACGTCGACGCGATCGTGGCGATGGCAGACGATCCGCTCATCAGCGGGTTCACCACGAACCCGACCCTCATGCGCCAGGCCGGCGTCGACGACTACCTCCTCTTCGCCAAGCAGCTGACGGCCCGCATCGCCGACAAGCCCATCTCGTTCGAGGTCATCTCCGACGACTTCGACGAGATGGAGCACCAGGCCCTCGTGCTGACCGAGTTGGGCGAGAACGTCTACGTGAAGATCCCCGTCACCGACACGAGACGTGCGAGCGGGGCCCCGGTCATGAGGCACCTCGCCGACCTCGGTGTCTCGGTCAACGCCACGGCGGTGATGACGCTGGACCAGGTGCGCACCGTCGCTGCCGCCCTCGCCGGTGGGCCGCCCGCCGTCATCTCCGTCTTCGCCGGTCGGATCGCCGATGCCGGCATCGATCCGGTCCCCGTGATGGCCCAGGCCAAGGAGCTGCTGGCCCCGCACGCCAACCTCGAGCTCCTCTGGGCGAGCCCGCGCGAGGTGCTCAACATCGTCCAGGCCGACGCCGTCGGCTGCGACATCATCACCGTCACCCCCTCCCTGCTCACCAAGCTCGAGATGCTCGGGCGCGATCTCGACGACTTCTCGTTGGCGACGGTGCAGATGTTCCGCGACGACGCGGTGGCTGCCCACTACCACTTCTAGGCGACGCCCACCTTCGACCGCCGTGGCGGTGGTCGCCCCTCGGAGCATTCCCTCTCTGCACCCTCCTGGAGCAACGACGCGTGATCCTGACCCGAACGCCGCTCCGCATCTCGATCGGCGGCGGAGGCACCGATCTTCCGTCGTACTACCGGCGGCACGGAGGAACGGTCATCTCGGCGGCGATCGACAAGTACGTGTACCTCGCGGTCAACGACACCTTCACCAACGACTACCTCCTGAAGTACGCCGAGCACGAGCGGGTCGACGCCATCGACGACATCGATCACCCGTTGATCCGCGAGGTGCTGCGTCACGAGCAGATCGAACCGGGCATCGAGATCGTCAGCGTGGCGGACATCCCCGCCGGCACCGGGCTGGGGTCGTCGGGATCGTTCACCGTCGGGCTGGTCCGTGCCCTCAACGCCCATCGGCACCGACAGTGCTCGATCGCCGAGCTCGCCGAGGTGGCCTGCGAGATCGAGATCGAGAAGCTGGGCGATCCCGTGGGCAAGCAGGATCAGTACATCGCGGCGTTCGGCGGTCTCACCAGGTTCGAGTTCCGGTCCGACGACACGGTCGACGTGGGCCGGCTCTCGGTGAGCGACGACACCCTCGCCGACCTGGAGGACCACCTCCTCCTGTTCTTCACCGGCTACTGCCGCCGGGCGTCGACCATCCTCGCCGACCAGGACCAACGATCCGAGCACGGCGACGAGCCCATGATCGCCAACCTCGACTACATCAACGGGCTCGGCGTACGCATCGGGTCCGCGCTCGAGTGCGGCGACACGCAGGAGTTCGCCGCGCTCATGCACGAGCACTGGATGCGAAAGCGCGAGCGTGGCGAGGCGATCAGCAACCCCCAGATCGACGAGTGGTACACCGCCGCCCGCGCCGGCGGCGCGCTCGGGGGCAAGCTCGTCGGCGCGGGAGCGGGCGGCTTCCTCCTCTTCTACGCGTCCGACCCCCGCCGACTGCGCCGGACCATGACGGGCGCGGGGCTCACGGAGGTGCGGTTCGGCTTCGATCACGACGGCTCCGTGGTGCTCGCCAGGAGTTGAGAGAGGACGATGTCGACACGTGTACGCTGCGCCACCACATCATCCACTCCCCGGCGGCCAGGTGTCCGCGCACGCACGGGAGGAGGGCTTCGGGTGAACCAGTCGAGCAACAGGCACCGGGCGACGATGCGCTCCCTTCGGCAGGCGCCGCAGCTCTGGTGGGCCCGTGCATGAGCGGCGGCATCGAGACCTCCGATCAGCGTGCCCCCGAATCCGTGAGTGACGACCCGAAGCCCCGTCCGATCTCCTTCGGTGTCGCCTTGGGCGTCATCGTGCTCGTCGGGCTCGCGTGGCGGATCGCCTATGTCGTGTGGACCCGCGACCACCCGATCTTCGAGGACAGCCTCGGGTACCACTTCCGGGCCCTGGAGCTCGCCGACGGCAACGGCTTCGTCCTGCCGATCCGACAGATCCTCGGCGCGGACCTGGCAGCCCAGAACCCACCCGACGCCTTCGTTCCGCCGCTGTGGACGACCGTCTTGTCCCTTCCGACGATGCTCGGCCTGCGGTCGATCCTCTCCCAGCAGCTGGCTGTCTGCGCGATCGGCGCGTCGACCATCGCCATGGCCGGACTCGCCGCTCGACAAGCGTTCGGCCGTCGGCCCGGTCTGATCGCTGCCGCACTGGTCGCGGTGTACCCGAACATCTGGCTCTACGAGCGTGAGCTGCTCTCGGAGCCGCTGACCATGCTGCTCATCTCGACCCTCCTCTGGCTCGTCTACCGGTTCTTCGCGAACCCGACCACCCACCTCGTCGTCGCGCTCGGCGCCATCGTGGGCGCGTTGATCCTGACGCGTGCCGAGCAGGTGCTGCTCGTCCCGCTTCTGCTGCCACCCGTGGTCCTCACTGCGAGGTCGGTGCCGTTCGGTCGCCGGGCAGCATGGCTGACGGTGGCCGGCGTCGTCTGCCTGCTCATGCTGGTCCCGTGGACGGCGTACAACTGGAACCGTTTCGAGAAACCGGTTCTCCTGTCGACAGGGGCAGGCCTGGCACTGCGATCAGGCAACTGCGAGCGCGTGTACAGCGGCGACCTGCTCGGGTACAGCGACCCCAGCTTCTTCGATTCCGGCCGGATCGACGGATGCGACGTCACCGATCCCGAGCGCGAGACCGATCCCACCCTGCTCAACGAGCAGCTCCAGCGAGCCGCGCTCGACTTCATGCGCGCCAACTCCGGTCGGGTCCCCGTGGTGGCCGCGGCCCGCATCGGCCGTACGTTCAACTTCTATCGTCCTTTCCAACAGGTGTACCTGGAAGCGGGACGGGAGACACCGATTCCGGTGCTTCGCGCCGGCCTGTTCAGCTACTGGCTGTTGGTGCCGTTCGCCGTGCTCGGCGCGATCGCCGCCCGGCGCCGCCGCATCCCCATCTATCCACTGCTGGTCCCCTTCGCCATCGTCGTGTTGTCGGTGGCGATGACGATCGGAGCGGTGAGGTATCGAGCATCCGCCGAGATCCCGTTCCTGATCCTCGTTTCGATCGGCATCGACCGAGCGCTGAGCCGGCTCCGACGGGGAGCAGGAGCCGACGTCGGAGGATCCGTGGAGCCCGCTGATCCGGTCGTGGTCGTCCCGTGAGCCTGCCCCCCTGCCTGATCCTCGGGGGTGGGCTCGGGTCTCGCATGCGGCCCGCGACCGACGTGCTCCCGAAGCCACTGCTCCCCGTGGCGGACCAGCCCTTCGTCGTGCACCAGCTCCGTTGGCTGGCGTCGGAGGGCGTGACCGACGTCGTCTACTCGATCGGGTACCTCGGACACCTGATCCGCGACGAGCTCTCCCATCGCGACGACCTCGGCTGCTCGGTGCGGTTCGTCGACGAAGGCTCGCGACGACTCGGGACCGGGGGGGCCGTTCGGTTCGCGGTCGACGAGGCGCAGCTGGACGAGGACGTCCTCGTGCTCTACGGCGATTCGTACCTCGACGTGCCCATCGGGTCCGTCGTGGGTCGATTCGCCGAGCTGGGCGTCGAGGCGCTGATGACGGTCTACCCGAACGATGGTCGGTGGGACGCGAGCAACGCCCGGTTCGACGGACGTTGGATCGTTCGCTACGACAAGCACGAGCCCGATCCCGCCGCCGTGGGCATGCACCACATCGACTACGGCCTGTCGCTCCTGCGGACCGAGCTGGTGCGTTCCCGGATCCCGTCCGAGCAGCCCTCCGACCTCGCCGACCTCATGGGTGCCCTCAGCATCGAAGGGCGACTGGCCGGGTACGAGGCACCGCATCGCTACTTCGAGATCGGCTCGCCGACCGGGCTGGCCGACCTGCACGCCCACCTCACCCCCCGCCCGTGACCACGACCCCGACCACCGACCCCTCCGTCCAGCTGCTCGTCCCCGACCACGACGTGGACGAGCCCGAGCTCTCGATCGTCATCCCTGCGCTCGACGAGCAGCTGACGATCGTCGAGTTCGTCAGCTGGTGCAAGGAGGGTCTGGCCGACGCCGGTGTCGTGGGCGAGATCCTGATCGTCGACAGCTCGGAGGACGCGACCGCCGAGCTGGCCCTGGCGGGCGGCGCCCGGGTGCTCCGCGTCCCCAAGCGAGGCCTGGGCAGGGCGTACATCGACGCCCTCCCGTACGCACGGGGCACCTGGATCGTGATGGGCGACGCCGACTGCACCTACGACTTCCGGGCGCTGGCGCCGTTCGTCGAGGGGTTCCGCGAAGACCACGAGTACGTCATGGGCTCGCGCTGGCGAGGATCGATCGAGCCGGGCGCCATGCCTGCGCTCCACCAGTACTTCGGGACCCCGATCACGACGTGGATGCTCAACCGCGTGTTCTCGAGCTCGTTCAGCGACATCCACTGCGGCATGCGCGGCATCACGCGCGATGCGCTCCAGCGGATGAACCTCCAGTCCCAGTCGTGGGAGTACGCGTCGGAGATGATGCTGAAGTCGGTGCAGATGGAACTGCGAACGACCGAGGTCCCCGTGACCTTCCTGAAGGACCGCGACGGGCGCCTCAGCCACCACAAGCGCTCCGGATGGTTCTCGCCGTTCAGCGCGGCCTGGATCAACCTCCGCGCCATGTTCGTCTACGGCTCCGACTTCTTCCTCCTGAAGCCCGGTCTCCTGCTCACCGCGATCGGGCTCCTGTTGACGCTCCCTGTCAGCTTCGGCGACCTGACCGTCGGTCCGGTCAGCCTGTCGCTCAACTGGCAGTTCCTCGGCGTGACGATCTTCGCCGTGGGGTGGCAGACCCTCCTGCTGGGTTGCGTCTCCCAGGTCCTCTTCGATTACACGGGTCGACGAACCCGCCGATGGCGCAAGGTGTTCCGCTACACGCGCACGGTGCTGATCGCTGGGGCGTTGATGGTGCTCGGCATCGCCCTCGCCATCCCCCTGGTCGTCGCCTACGCCAGGAGCGACCTCGCGCTGCAGGAGGCGAACACGATCCAGAACCACTTGGCGGTGACGGGCTTGGCCGCGATCATCGCCGGGGGTCAGCTCTTCGTCTCTACGCTGCTGTTCCACGGGGCGATGATCGCAACGACGCGAGGCCGACCCCGTGCCTCGCACCAGGAGTAGTTCGATGGCGTCCCACGCGCAGTACTACGCCAGGCTGGTCCGCCAGTCGGCGATGTCGGTGGCGAAGGGTGCCGCCCTGCCCTTCGTACGGGCTGAGGCGGTGCGTTCCGGCGCGCACGAGATGGCGTACCCGATCTCGACCTACGCCCCGTGGATGGCCGACCAGCAGTTCCAGCAGATCCACGAGGCGGTGAGGCGCAACACGCTCGTGGACATCTGGCGATGCCACGAGCTCTGGGATTTGGTCGCCGAGCTGCGCGACGTTCCCGGAGCGGTGGTCGAGGTCGGCGTCTGGCGGGGCGGAACCGGTGCCCTCATGGCGGCGCGTGCCGCGCAACTCGGCATCGACGACCCCGTCTACCTGTGCGACACCTGGGAGGGGGTCGTCAAGACCGGGGCGATCGACACGTACTACCGCGACGGCAAGCACGACAACGCGTCGAGAGCCATCGTGGAGCAGTTGCTCGACGAGCTCGGTCTGGACAACGTCGTCTGCCTGCAGGGCATCTTCCCCGACGAAACGGGCGAGGGGGTCGTCGATGAACAGGTCCGGTTGTGCCACATCGATGTCGACGTCTACCAGTCGGCCAAGGACGTCCTCGAATGGGTGTGGCCTCGGTTGTCCGTCAACGGGGTGGTCGTGTTCGACGACTACGGCTTCCCGGCCTGTCCCGGCGTGACCCAGCTCGTGAACGAGCAGCGCATGCTCGCGGATCGGCTGGTCCTCCACAACCTGAACGGCCACGGACTTGTCGTCAAACGCTGAGTCCCCCGACCGCTCGTCGTCGTTCGGTCAGCAACGGGACCTCACGCTCGTCGACCGCTTCGGCGTCTGGCTCAGTGGGTTGGCCGTCCGTCGCCACGGCGACTTCGCGGGTGCGCGCCTCGGCGACTTCGGCTGTGGGTTCGACGCCAGCTTCAGTCGCACCCAGCTCGCCGCGGTCGATCATGCCGTGCTCGTCGACGTCGCCCTCGCCGCGGATCTGAAGGCCCACCCGAAGGTGACGGCATACGAGGGGTCGATGACCGACGTGCTGTCGGAGCTGCCGTCGGCGTCGCTCGACGTCACGCTCTGCCTCTCGGTGCTCGAGCACCTGTGGGACCCGGAGTCGGCCGTGCGCGAGCTGCGGCGCGTGACCGCACCCGGCGGGGTCGTGCTGCTGAACGTGCCGTCGTGGCGGGGCAAGCGCGCCCTCGAGCTGTCGGCGTTCCGCCTCGGTTGGAGCCCGCCCGAGGAGATGGACGACCACAAGTGGTACTTCGATCCCCGTGACCTGTGGCCGATGCTGGTGCGGGTCGGGTTCAAGCCGAGCGAGATCAGTTGCCGTCGCCACAAGTTCGGGCTCAACACGTTCGCTGCGTGTCGGGTTCCGGCGACCGAACGAGGAGGGCCCGATGCCTGAGTTCACCGAGCAGTACGTCCAGGAGACGATCGCCATCCTGCGGTCCGTCGACCACCAGGCCATCGAGGCCGTCGCGGCGGGGCTCGCCCGGGTGCGCGAGCGCGAGGGGCGGATCTTCATCCTCGGCGTCGGAGGGTCCGCCGGCCACGCTTCGCACGCCGTCAACGACTTCCGCAAGCTCTGCGGCATCGAGGCCTACGCCCCCACCGACAACGTGAGCGAGCTCACTGCCCGCACGAACGACGAGGGGTGGGACACAGCGCTGACGGGCTGGTTGGAGGTCTCGAAGCTCCGCGCCGACGACGCCGTGCTGGTCTTCTCCGTCGGAGGAGGGGACCTGGCGCGCAACATCTCCCCGAACCTCGTGCGCGCGGTCGAGATGGCCGAGAAGGTCGGCGCATCGGTGTACGGCATCGTCGGACGCGACGGAGGGCACACGGCCCGGTTCGCGGACGCGGTCGTGGTGATCCCGCCGCTCTACCCCGACCGCATCACGCCCCACACCGAGGGGCTGTGCGCGGTGGTGTGGCACCTGCTCGTGTCGCACCCTGCGCTGGCGCGGTCGGCGACGAAGTGGGAGAGCACCCCGGCCCCGGACGTCACCGAGGGGGCGAGGTGAGCGATCCGTATCGACGCGTCGTCATCGTCGGTGGCGCAGGGTTCATCGGAAGTCACCTGGTGCGCACCCTGCTCGGTCGTGACGACGTCGAAGGGGTCGTCGTCTACGACAACTTCAGCTCGGGCCGGACCTGGCACCTCGAGCCGTTCGCCGATGACGTTCGCCTCGAGATCGTCGAGGGGGAGGCGAGCGACCTCGATCGACTCACCGGTGCGATGCAGGGCGCCAGCGCCACGGTGCACCTGGCGTCGAACCCCGACATCGCCCGAGCGATGACCGACCCCACGATCGACTTCGACCAGGGGACGCTCCTCACGCACTGCGTGGTCGAGGCGGCGCGGCGATCGTCCACCGGTCTCATCCTGTACGCGTCGGGAAGCGGGGTGTACGGCGACCTCGGCGACCTCGAGGTCGACGAGCACCACGGTCCGCTCGAGCCGGTGTCGACCTACGGTGCCAGCAAGCTCGCCGGCGAGGCGCTGATCTCGTCCTATGCCCACATGTTCGGCCTGCGCGGGCGGGCCTTCCGCTTCGGCAACGTCGTCGGGCCCAACCAGACCCACGGTGTGGGATTCGACTTCGTGCGCAAGCTGCTCGACGACCCCACCCGACTCGAGATCCTGGGCGACGGCACGCAGAGCAAGTCCTACGTGCACGTCGACGACGTGCTCGCCGCCGTGCTGCTGGCCGGCCAGGTCGGCGACGAACCGTTCCGGACGTACAACGTGGCGACGGGCGACTACATCACCGTGACCGACATCGCCGGCCTCGCCATCGAGTGCCTCGACCTCGATCCGCAGGACGTCGAGCTCGCCTACCAGGGTGGAGATCGCGGCTGGAAGGGCGACGTGCCCGTCATGCGCATCGCCACCGACCGGATCCGCGCCCTCGGCTGGGCCAACCGGTTCGACTCCCACGACGCGCTGCGCGCCTCGATCCGATCCATGCTCGGCGATGCGCGAGCGGGCCGACTCTGGTGAGTGCTCGATGACGCGTGCGGTGTTCCTGGATCGCGATGGTGTCCTCAACCGTGCTGCGGTGCGCGACGGACGGCCGTTCCCGCCGGCGACGGTCGACGAGGTCGAGATCCTGCCCGGCGTCGCCGATGCCTGTCGGCGGTTGGCGGCTGCCGGATGGCTGCTGGTCGTGGTGACCAACCAACCCGATCTGGCGCGAGGCACGGCGAGGCGCGCCGAGGTCGACGCCATCAACGCGGTGGTGACCGCCGGACTCCCGATCGTCGATGTCCTCGTCTGTCCCCATGACGACGGCGACGGGTGCGCCTGCCGCAAGCCTCGTCCGGGCCTGCTCCTGGAGGCTGCCGAGCGCTGGGGGATCGATCTGGCGACCAGTGCCATCGTCGGTGACCGCTGGCGCGACATCGAGGCCGGCCGGACGGCGGGAGTGACGACCTTCTTCGTCGACCACGGCTACGCCGAAGCGCGTCCCGACCGACCGGATCACATCGTCCCGGGGTTGACCGAGGTCGCTGATCTCCTGCTCGGGTCGGCCGTGTCCAACCCCGACCCCGACGGCTGAGACCGTCGTCGTCCTGTTTCGCGGGCGTTTCGTGGTGCCCGACTCGCGGCGCCGACACGGTCGCGGATGACCCGAGCGACGGTGCGAGCGTTTGGCGTGCAGCTCCGCCCCCACCTGCGCTCCTCTCGCTCGGGTCGTCGGCCGAGGCCCGATGAGGCTGACCGCCGGGCGACATCGACCGCACAGGTCTCGGGAACATGCGCGCACCCGATGAGTCGCAGCACGCACGGCTGCCCGGATCGTCGTCGGGTCAGGGCGAGGGATTGCGCCACGCAGTGCCCGTGACCAGTGCGAGGAGGTTGCGCAACATCGTGCCGGTTGCACCCCAGATGGTGTCGCCCGCGATCTCGAAGAAGATCAGGGGGCGGTCGGCCGGCGGGAGGCCCCAACGCTCCTCGTGGTAGGCGTCGGGATCGAGGAGGTCGACGAGCGGGACGTGCAGGATGAGCTCGACCTCGGCCGGGCTGGGGACGAGCTCGGGACGCGACGGCAGCGCGCCGACGAAGGGCACGATGAACGACCGGCTCATGATGGTGGCCAGGTGGTCGAGCTCCCCGATGATCTCGACGGTCGCCGGGTCGAGGCCCACCTCCTCGTGCGCCTCGCGCAAGGCGGTGCGAACGAGGTCCTCACCCGGGTCCTGACCGCCGCCGGGGAAGCTCACCTCGCCACGGTGCGACCGGAGGTGCTGGGCCCGACGGGTGAGCACGACCTTCACCTGGCCGTCCTCCTCGTACAGCGGTGCGAGGACCGCCGAGGCGCGCGTGATGGTCGCCTCCTCCTCCCACGGGATCGGGGGACCGGCCGCGGCGAGGGCCTCGCGGATGCCGACGAGGGTCAGCTGTCGATCGGCGTGATCCAGGTGCGCCCACGGTGGCGGTCCGCCCGGGCGCCACGACGTGGGCCGTGGGATCCGCTGTGCACCACCGCGCTCAACCACCGATTCCCCCGATGTCCCCGGACGAGGTTCGACGGCGACCGCCACGTCCGTGGAGGTCGCAGCGGTCGATGTCGGGCCCGACCCGCGGCACGGCGTGGTCGGTCAGGACGTCGCCGCGCGCTGGTCGACGATCTCGCCCAGCGACACGGGCAACCCGGCGGTCTCGAGCCGGCTCACCAGCTGGCCCGGTTCGCCCGCCTCACCGCGCTCGCGCTCCATCCGGACGTCGGGGATCTTGGCGGGGACCGAGGGCGTGAGGGGCGTGTCCATGGGCCGAGCCTACCGGTGTGCACCTCGACCCGACCCGGCCGCCGCCACCTCGGTGCTGGCGCTCCGCCGCCGCCATCGTGGCGCGACGAGCGCGACGATGGCCGGCCCCTGGGGGCCGACCATCGGTCGAACACGGTGTCGAGCGTGCGCTCGGACGGGGCCCCGGGGCCCGATCCGAATGCCTACATCATGCCGCCCATGCCACCCATGCCGCCCATGCCACCCGGCATGGCCGGTGCGCCGCCCTCGTCCTCGGGCTTGTCGGCGATGAGCGCCTCGGTCGTGAGGAGCAGTGCGGCGATCGACGCTGCGTTCTGCAGCGCGGCGCGGGTCACCTTGGCCGGGTCGATGACCCCGGCCTTGATGAGGTCCACGAACTCGCCGGTCGCGGCGTTGAGCCCGGTGGAACCGGTCTCGGCCTCGACCTGCTGCACGATGACCGCTCCCTCGAGGCCGGCGTTGTCGGCGATGAGCCGAGTCGGCGCCTCGAGGGCACGGAACACGATGCGGGCACCAGTGGCCTCGTCGCCCTCGAGCCCTTCGATGACCTCGGTCACCGCAGCGCGCGAACGCAGGAGGGCGGTGCCGCCACCGGCGACCACACCTTCCTCGATGGCCGCACGGGTCGCCGAGAGGGCGTCCTCGATGCGGTGCTTCTTCTCCTTGAGCTCCACCTCGGTGGCGGCGCCGACCTTGACGACGGCAACACCGCCGGACAGCTTGGCGAGACGCTCCTGGAGCTTCTCCTTGTCCCAGTCGGAGTCGGAGTCGTCGATCTCACGCTTGATCTGCGCGACGCGGCCGTTGACGTCCTCGGACGAACCCGCACCCTCGATGATGGTGGTGTTGTCCTTGGTGATCACGACCTTGCGGGCGGTGCCCAACATGTCGAGGGTGGTGTTGTCGAGCTTGAGGCCGATCTCCTCGGAGATCACCTGGCCGCCCGTGAGGATGCCGAGGTCGGCGAGCATGGCCTTGCGGCGCTCACCGAAACCGGGCGCCTTGACGGCGACCGAGTTGAACGTGCCCCGGATCTTGTTCACCACGAGCGTGGCCAGGGCCTCGCCGTCGACGTCCTCGGCGATGATCAGCATCGGCTTGCCCGACTGCATGACCTTCTCGAGCACGGGCACGAGATCCTGCACCGAGCTGATCTTGGAGTTCACGATCAGGATGTACGGATCGTCGAGGGTCGACTCCTGACGCTCCGGGTCGGTGACGAAGTACGGCGAGAGGTAGCCCTTGTCGAACTGCATGCCCTCGGTGAACTCGAGCTCCATGCCGAAGGTGTTGGACTCCTCGAC
>JBBSTY010000021.1:0-36544 GCA_038235385.1 Acidimicrobiales bacterium
GACCCGTCGTCGGTACTCGTCGCGTTCCGGCGCGGTGACCGGGAGGTCGTCGGGTGGGGGCAGGTCGACGACCGAGCGTTCGAGCGCGTGCAGGAGGAGGGCCTCCTTGCTGTCGACGTAGTTGTAGAGGGTTCCGGTGGAGACGCCGGCCTCCTTCGCGATGTCGGCCATCTGGGCCCGAGCGAAGCCCACCCGCCCGAACACGGCGAGGGCACCGGAGCAGACGGCGTCGAACCGGCCGGGCGTGCGGGGTCGAGCCATGGGGCCTTCCTAGAATGAATGATTGATTCAGTCAACCCCTCGAACCGGCAGCGGCCGGTGGCCACCCGTTGACAGGGGTCGGATTCCGGCACCCGCGGTACCTTGATCCGGTGACGCGCCGGGGGTGGATGGTCATCGGGATCGTCGTGGGCGCAACCGTGGTGGTCGGGTTCGGTGCCACGCTGCTGATCCGCAACGTGCCCGGTGAATGCACGCTGGTGGGATGCGACTCGGCGGTGACCATCGGCCTCACGGAGCTGGCGCCCGAGGTGCGAGCCGAGGCGTCGGCGGTCACCGTCTGCCTCGACGGCCGCTGCGACACGTCGCCGCTCGTCGCCGACCAACCTTGGGTGCGGTCGACGCTCGCCGAGCGGGTCGTGCACCAGGCGACGATGACGATCACCGACGCGGCCGGTCTGGACCTCGCGCACCTGGCGTTGGATGAGTCGGTTGCCGCCGACGAGTTCCAGCCGAACGGCGACCGGTGCCAACCCACCTGCTGGACGCTGCGTCTGACCGCGCGAGACGGGGCGCTCGAACCGGCTCGGTGACGCCCGATCCTCGGGGCCGACGGGAATCGGTTCTGACCGGCGTCGCCTCGACCGGCCCCTCGTAGCCGAACCGTTCCATGCGCTCGGTGTGGTGGTTCTGGCCGTTGGCGCCGATCCCGCCGAGGAGATGGCCGGCGTCGGCGATTCAGCCGAGGACGAGGTCGGCGATCTCGGCGAGGCGGTCCTTGCCGGGGGAGTAGACGAGGAGGGTGGAGACGGGACTGTCGTCCCAGGCGGCGAGGCGTTCCTTGATGCGTTCGGGGGGGCCGACGAGGGAGATGGAGTCGGCGAACTCGTCGGGGACGGCGGCGATGGCTTCGTCGCGGCGGCCCTCGAAGAAGAGCTCTTGGATCTTCAGGGCCTCCTCCTCGTAGCCGAACCGTTCCATCAGCTTGGTGTGGTAGTTCTGGCCCTTCGCTCCCATGCCCCCGATGTAGAAGCCGATCATCATCTTCACCGGGGCGAGACCGGCCTCGACATCGTCGGTGATGTTCAGCTGGGCGCCGGCCACGATGTCGAAGTCGGGTCCGGCGCCGGCGAGCGAGTCGGCGTACACGTGCTGGTGGAACGGCGAGTAGTACAGCGGCAGCCAGCCGTCGGCGATGGCCACGGTCTGAGCCACGTTCTTGGGGCCTTCGGCACCCAGGTAGATCGGGACATCTCGTCGGAGCGGATGGAGGATCGACTTGAGCGGCTTGCCCAGGCCGACGCTGCCCGGGCCGTGGTAGGGGTGCTGGAAGAACTCTCCCTGGAAGTCCAGGGGCTCGTCGCGGGCCAGGACCCGGCGCACGATCTCGACGTACTCGCGGGTGCGGGCCAGCGGCTTGTTCGACGGCTGGCCGTACCAGCCCTCGACCACCTGGGGGCCCGACACGCCGAGGCCGAGCTGGAATCGACCGTTGGAGATGTGGTCGATGGTCATGGCGGCCATGGCGGTGGCCGTCGGTGTGCGGGCCGACAGCTGCACGACCGAGGTACCCAGCTTGATGGTGGAGGTGTGCCCGGCGATCCAGGCCAGCGGCGAGAAGGCGTCCGACCCCCACGCCTCGGCGGTCCACACCGAGTCGAAGCCGAGGCGCTCGGCCTCGACGGTGGTCTCGATGATCTCCGGCGGCGGCAGCTGGCCCCAGTAGCCCCACATCAGTCCCAGCTTCACGCCGTCCCCCTCTGGTCGGTCCTGCTCGGTGCCGCACCGTGACCGGTTGCGGGTAGACCTGAGCGTACCGATGCCGAGGAATCGTCAGGGAACCGAGCCGAGGGGGAGCACGTGGCCGAGGACGACTTCTGCTACCTGACCACCACGGGGCGGATCAGCGGGGATCCCCACGAGATCGAGATCTGGTACGAGCTCGACCCGGTGGCGCCGGCCACGGCGTTCCTGCTGGCCGGCGGCGGCCACGGTTCGGACTGGGTGCGCAACCTGGCGTCCGATCCTGTTGCGATGGTGCGGTTCGGCACCGACCCGGCCGTGCAGCAGGTGCGGGCGCGCGTCCTCGACGACGAGACCGACGAGTCCCGGCGGGCACGGGACCTGGTGTTCGCCAAGTACCAGGCCCGCGGCCACGGCGATCTCGCCGACTGGCGGGAACGGTCGCTCCCCGTCGCGCTGGACACGGCCTGACCGAGGCTTCTGGCCCCGTGGCGGCGGTGGTTCGACGCCGTCAGCCGGTGCGGGTGCGCACGTGGGCGAGCAGGCCCCGACAGCCCGCATCGACGATGTCGTAGACGTCGGCGAAGCCGTCCACGCCTCCGTAGTAGGGATCGGGCACGGCGAGGTGATCGGGTTCGGGGTGGTCGTCGCCGGCAGTGAGCCCGACCGAGACAGGGTCGAACGAGCGGAGGAGCACGACCTTGTCGCGGAGCGCCGGCTCGGGTGCGAGGTCGCGGAGGTCGGCGGCGTTGCGATGGTCCATGGCCACGAGGAGGTCGAACACGTAGAAGTCCGACGCGGACACCTGTCGAGCCCGACTGGTGAGGGTCAGCCCCCGTCGACGCGCTTCGTCGGTGGCGCGCTCGTCGGGAGGAGCACCGATGTGCCATCCGCCGGTCCCGGCACTGTCGATCTCGATGCGCCCGGTGAGGCCGGCCTGGTCGACGAGTGCGGTCATCACGCCTTCGGCGGTGGGCGAGCGGCAGATGTTGCCGAGGCACACGAAGCAGATGCGGTACGGCTCGGTGCCGGTGCCGGTGCCGGTGCCGGTGTCGGTGTCGGTGTCGGTGTCGGTGTCGGTGTCGGTGTCGGTGACGCCGTTCGGAGTGGGACGTTCAGTGGTCATGTCAGTTGCGTCCGAAGAGACGGTCCTTCCAGGATCGGGTGGCGACGCCGTCGAGGTTGCCGCGGTCGACTGCGGCGAAGCGCTGGGCCCGCAACTGCTCCTCCTCGGTGTCGTCGATCGGGGCCAGGTCGCTCAGGTCGACGCCGAGGACCCAGCTGATCAACAGATCGGCGAGCTGGGGGTTGCGGGCCAGGGCCGGGCCGTGCAGGTAGGTGCCGAGCACCTTGCCCGACCCGCGACCGAGGCCGAGCACGCCCTCGGAGCCGTCGCCGTTGCCGACCCCCGCATCGACGTGTCCGAGCGGTCGCGCGTCGGGGCCGAGCCGGGTGCGGCCACCGTGGTTCTCGAAGCCGGTGAGCCGAGACAGGCCCCACGCCGGATCCGGCGACACCACCAGCTCGCCGACCGCGCGCGGTTCGTCGGTCTTGACCGTGGCGCAGTCGAGCAGCCCGGCACCGCCGACCGGCGTGCCGTCCTTGCCCGCGAACGACGTGCCGATGATCTGCATCCCGGCGCACACGGCGAACACCACGGCGCCGGCCTCGACGGCCCGATGCACCGGGCCCTGCGTGCCGAGCTCCCGGGCGGCTTCGACCTGCGGTCCGTCCTCGCCGCCACCGATCACGTAGAGGTCGAGGCTGTCGGGCACGGCCGTTCCCGCTTCGACCTCGAGGATCTCGGCATCGATCCCCCGCCACGACAGCCGCTTGAGCAGCACGAGCGCGTTGCCGCCGTCGCCGTAGGTGCCGAGCAGGGTGGGGAAGAGCAGCCCGATGCGCAACGCGGAGGTGCGGGCGACGGATCGGGAGCGAGCAGGCGTCGGCACGCTCACCGGTCGACCTCGATCCGGTAGTCCTGGAACGCGGTGTAGTTGGCGATGAGATCGACGGCGGAGGTCTCCGCGTGCGTTGCCGCCAGGCGCACGGCGGCTTCGAGCGACTCACCCACGGCGTGATCGACCTCTGCGTAGCGGAGCCGCACGGCGAGGTCGTGGCGTCGCTCACCGAGGGCGACGACGAAGCGTCCGCGGAGGTGCTCGAAGGGCACGTCCCAGAGCCACGATGGGTCGCGGCCGTCGGCGATGCGGGCGTTGATCGAGGCCACGACCGGTTGCGGTGCCGGCGCCAACATGGCGATCGCCTCCTGCCACCCGGCCGGGTTCTTGGCCAGGAGCATGCGCAGCTGCGCGCCGCCGACCGAGGCGGTGCGGTACCGACCGGCCACGTCGGTGACCGTGGCGAGGGCGCGGCTCGCCCGATCGAGGTCGGCGCCCACAGCATCGGCGGCGGCCAGCACCATGGCCGCGTTCGCCGCGTTGACCCGGCCGGGCAGTGCGAGGTCGAGCCGTCGGCGCGTGCCATCGGCCCGCACGAGAAGATGGGTGTCGGCGTCGGCTGACGGTCCCGGTTCCACCTCGAGCCACCACTCCGGTTCGGGTTTCGCGAACTCGCAGCTGGTGCACCGCCAGGTGGAGGTGCCGTCGGCGGCGACGTCGGTGAAGGCGATGCGTCCGCCGCAGGCCGGGCATCCGTTGGCATCGTTGGTCCAGTGCGCGGCGGTTCCCACCCAGATCACCGTCGACGCCGAGCCGGCCGCCCACACGATCAGGGGATCGTCGGCGTTGGCCACCACCTGCTGGGTGGGCAACTCGCCGAGCGTCGCCCGCCAGTCGTCGGCGATCCTGCGGACCTCGTGGCTCCGATCGAGCTGGTCCCGAGACAGGTTCAACAGCAGCACCGTGGTGGAGGCACCGGTCTGGCGCAGCACCGTGTCGACCCACCGCTCGTCGACCTCGAGGATGGCGCGGGCCGCCGGATCGGCGTCGGCGAGCGCAGCGACGATCCCCGCAGGCATGTTCGCACCGAGCGAGTTCGAGACGACCGGCCCGTGGCGCTCGAGGGCGGCGACCAGCAGGTGGGTGGTGGTGGTCTTGCCGTTGGTGCCGCTGATCAGCACCACGTCGCGGCCCGCCACCAGCGAGCCGAGCAGGTCGGCATCGAGGGCCAGGGAGACCCGGCCCCCGATCACGCTCCCCGACCCCAGGTTGGCGAGCTTCGAGGCACCGGCCACCCCGCGCCCGGCCACGATGGCCGCCTTCGACCGCAGGCCGAGGTGGCCGGTGCTGCCGGTGGTCGGGGCGGAGGTCGGCGTCGGCGCGTCCGAGCTCATGGTCGGGGGCGCGCCGGGGTGTCCCGGAGCGAGGGTGCAGGCGACGACATGGGCACCTGATCGTACTCGGGACCGTCGCCCTGCCGATCCCACCGGCCCGGTCGATCCGGGTGCGGATCCGAACCGGAACGAGGCCGGGGCCGACTCGTCGAGCGGCCGTCTGCACGTCGGTCGGGACACCCCGGCCACCCGCCGGTCGGACCTGGGGACGGTCGCCGGCCAGGGTCGGCTGGTGGTCGAGGGCCGGGCCCCCCTAGGATGATCGGGTTCCTGACGGCCGGTTCAGCGCGAAGAGGCATGCGTTGATCGCCACGGGGTCCTGATCGCCGCTCACCCGGCCGATCGGGGAACCCGAGGTGCCGGTGCCGGTGCCCGGCCGTCTCCTTTGCCGGTGGCCCGCCTCTTGCCGCCGATCCCCACGAACGTCGACCTGCTCGGGTCGGCATCGCCATGGCGTCGGCGTGTCTGCGCCGCCGCACGATCCCGCACCGACGCGGGAAGAACAGGAAGAACCATGTCCCTCTCGTTCGCCGATCTCGGCGTCCCCCCGACCATCGCGTCCAACCTCGCGGCCCGGGGCATCGATGCCCCGTTCCCGATCCAGGCCGCAACCCTGCCCGACTCCCTCGCGGGTCGCGACATCTGCGGCCGGGCGCCGACCGGATCGGGCAAGACCATCGCCTTCGGCATCCCGATGGTGCACCTGGTGTCCAAGGCCGCCCCCCGGCGGCCCCGCGGCCTGGTGCTCGTGCCCACCCGCGAGCTCGCCTCCCAGGTGTGCGAAGAGCTCAACATCCTCGCCCGACCCAAGGGTCCCTGGGTCGAGGCGTTCTACGGCGGTGTCGGCTTCGACAAGCAGCTCCGCGCCCTCAACAAGGGCGTCGACATCGCCGTCTGCTGCCCCGGCCGCCTCGCCGACCTGATCAACCAACGCAAGCTGTCGCTCGAAGATGTCGAGTTCGTCGTCATCGACGAAGCCGACCGCATGGCCGACATGGGCTTCCTGCCCGAGGTCAAGCGCATCCTCGACCAGTGCCGCGACGACCGCCAGACGCTGCTCTTCTCGGCGACGCTCGACGGCGACGTCGACGTGCTGATCAAGAAGTACCAGCGCGACCCCGCCCGCCACGAGTACGTCGCCGACGACGAGGACGACTCGCGGGCCGAGCACCTGTTCTGGCACGTCGAGCGCCCCGATCGCCTGCAGACCGCCGCCTCGATCATCGACCGCATGGGTCAGACCGTCGTGTTCTGTCGCACCAAGCGCGGCGCCGACCGCATCGCCAAGCAGTTGGACTCGGCGGGTGTCCGTGCCGCGGCCATCCACGGCGACCGCTCGCAGTCGCAGCGCGAACGTGCCCTCGAGTCGTTCCACCGGGGTCGGGTCGCGGCGCTCGTCGCCACCGACGTGGCCGCCCGTGGCATCCACGTCGATGGCGTCGAGTGCGTCATCCACTTCGATCCGCCCGGTGACGCCAAGGACTACGTCCACCGTTCCGGGCGCACCGCCCGCGCCGGCGCCAACGGCATCGTGGTCAGCCTCGTTCCCGCCGAGCTCCGCAAGGCGGTCCAGGACCTCCAGAAGGACCTCGGGTACGAGAAGGGCCTCGACGCCAAGGACCTCCGGCTCCTCGACGAGCTCGCCTCCCGTCCGGCGCCGAGCTCGGCCCCTGCTCGATCGGGTGGCTCGGCCCGACCGGCGCCGACGGTCCGGTCGGCAGGCGAAGACGCCGCCCGGCGCAACGGTCGCCCGTCGGGCGGATCGGCCCGGCGCGATGACCGTCGCGAGCCCGCGAGCAACTCGGACCGAGCGCCGTCGTCGGGTTCGACCCGCCCACCCTCGAGCACACGACCGTCCGCGTCGCGACCCGCGGCCTCGGGCCACGACGCAGCAGCTGGCGGCGCCTCACGGTCGGGGCGCGAGCCCCTCGCCGACGGTCAGAAGCGTCCGAGCGGAGCGGCTCGACGCAAGGCCAAGCGGCTCAACGCCATCGAGGCGGTACGTCTCGACCGGCTGCGTGAGGACGACGACCTCCACGACGGCCGCTCGTCCCGGGAGCCCAACCGCCGCTCCACCCGCACCGGCGGTCCCAAGGCGTTCACGGCAGACGGCTCGTCCGGGCCCACCACCACCGGGGGCCGTGGTCGTCCGTCGTCCACGGGGAGCTCCACCTCGTCCAAGCCGAGCGGACGCAAGCCGGCCCCGAAGCGATCAGGCTCTCGACCCTCCGGTTCGACCACGCGCGCACGCTGAGCGAGCGGCAGGCGTCGGTTCGGCGGCGCAGCCGGTGACGCCACACCGCGATCGAGGCGTCGACGGGTCGATGGGTCGAGGCGTCGACGGGTGGTTCAGGCCACCCGGGTGCGGGTCCGACGTTCGGTCTCGGTCTCGGTCTCGACGAGATCGGGGTGCGCCGCCATCACCCAGTCGACGGTGCGGATCAGCGCGGTCGCGGCCGGTCGCACCACCAGCGGCTCGACCGCCGGGAGCACCGGCAGCCAGAGCGCCCGGCGGACCGACCTCGGGAGCAGGGTCACCGCGCCCGATGCGATGATCGCGTAGGGCGCGCATGCCATCAGCGGCAGCGGCGGCGCCAGCAGGAACCGGATGGTGTCCCGCGCGTCGCGAGAACCACGCAGCTCCGGGCGCATCGCGGCGAAGTACGCCCGCAGCTCGGCGACCGATCGGGCCGCCGGCTCGGCCTCGAACAGCTCGGCCAGCACGGCCTGTTCGGCCACGTAGGCATCGGCATCGGCAGCTGACAGGGGCTTGGACCCGTAGCGCTGGTACGAGCGCAGGAAGCTGTCGACCAGGGTCGAGTGCACCCAGGTGAGCAGGTGCGGGTCGTTCGCGGCATACGGTCGTCCGTCGGGGGCCACACCCGTGACGCGCTGGTGCACGCGCTTGACCATGGCGATGGACCGACGGGCGTCGTCCTGACTGCCGTAGATCGTGGTCCCGACGTAGGTGGCGGTGTTCGCCAGACGGTCGAGTGGCGCCTCGCGGTAGTTCGAGTGCTCGGCGATCCCCGCCATGGCGAGCGGGTGCATCGTCTGCAGCATGAGCGCCCGGAGCCCGCCGACGAGCATGCAGCTGTCGGCGTGGACGGTCCAGGTGACGCTGTCCGGACCGAAGAAGCCCCCACCGCTCGCATCGGTGCTCGTGCCGGTGCCGTCGTCGGTGCCGGCGAGCGACGCCGCAGCGCGGGCGGGCCGGCGATCACCGATGATGAGCCCGGTCACCTCGAGGGCGAGCCGGCTCCGCAGCCACTGGACCGAGATCATTGCCTCAGGGTACGGCGGACCTCGCCCGATGGTCGGCTCGGGCCGAGCATCGACCCGACCCCGCTGGACCCGCCACCCCATCGAACATGCGTAGCTCCGCGTCGCCCAGCGCCGCGCCCCCACGCATGTTGGGTTGGGTGGTTGGGTGGTTGGGTGAGATGGGGTGGTTGGGGGAGCGGGTCGACGGGGCGGGTCGATCAGTTCTGCTTGGCCGACACGCCGGCGCTGTCGAAGGTCGCCATCTCGCGGAGGATCTTCGCTGACGCGGAGACGATGGGGAGGGCCAGCGCCGCCCCCGTGCCCTCGCCGAGGCGGAGGCCGACGTCGAGCACCGGCTCGAGCCCGAGGACCTCGAGCGCGGCGATCGCCGCCGGGTCGGTGGAGCGGTCGCCGGCGATCGCGTAGGCCACGACATCGGGAGCGAGCTGCGCGGCGATGAGGAGCCCCGCCATGGCGATGACGCCGTCGACGACGATGGGGATCCGAGCGGCCGCAGCCCCGACCGCGAAGCCGGCGATGGCGGCGATCTCGAAGCCGCCGACCTGCTCGAGCACGGTGAGCGGGCCCGACGTGGACGAGAGGCCGACGGTTGCTGCTTCGATCACGGCGACCTTTCGCGCCAGCATCTCGTCGTCGGCACCCGAACCCCGTCCGGTCAGCGCGACCGGCTCCTGGTTGGTGATCCCGGTGATGATCGCCGCCGCCGAGGTGGTGTTGCCGATCCCCATCTCGCCGGCGACCAGGCAGCGTGCGCCGCGGGCGATGGCGACCTCGGCGGTCTCGACGCCGACGTCGAGGGCGAGGAGCGCGTCGGTGCGGCTCATCGCCGGCCCGACCGCGAGGTTCCCGGTGCCCGCCTGGATCCGGCGGTGGATGATCGACGGGTCATCGGGGCCCACGAGCGGCGTGGCGATGCCGACGTCGACGACGGTGAGGGTGGCGCCGGCATGGTTCCCACACACGTTCACGGCCGCGCCGCCCGCGACGAAGTTGGCCACCATCTGCGCGGTGACCTCCTGGGGCCAGGGGGACACGTCCCACTCGACGATGCCGTGGTCGGCGGCGAACACCGCGATCGCTGCCGGTTCGGGAACCGGCGGCGGGCAGACCCCCGCGATGCCGGCCAACTGGACCCCGAGCGACTCGATGCGACCCAACGAACCGGCCGGCTTGGTGAGCTGGCCCTGGAGGGCGAGGGCGGCGTTCACCGCACCGCACCCCATCGACGTGATGCGGGCCCGAGCCTCCTCGAACCGGCGGCCGGCGTTGCGCTCGACCCACTGCTGCACGGCGCTCCGCAACGTGCCGGAGCGGTCAGGGTCGGCGCCGATGTCGAGGTACGCCATCCCCGCTGCCTCGGCCGCCTCGCGGTCGGTGCTCTCGTCGCCGATGAACAGGACTCGACTCGGATCGGTGAGTCCGAGCCGGTCCATGGCGACGGTGAGCGGGAGTGGATCGGGTTTGGGCACGCCCACCTCGACCGATGTGACGACGACCTCGAGGAGGTCGGAGACTCCCGACGGCGCCAGGAGGGCCCGAACCTGCTGCTCGTCCATGACGGCCGTGTTGGTGACCGCACCCACGTGCACCGTCTCGGCGATCCATGCGAGGTCCGCCACGACACCTGGCCGCAGGATCGCCGCCGCATCCTCGGTCGGGTCCGGCGAGGGAGCCGACTCCAGGAGCGTGCCGCCGATGTCCACGAGCACAGCATCGAGCAGAGCCTTCACGGGGTCCTTTCGCCGGCGGTCCAAACGTTCCGACAGGTCGTCTGCGGATGCGCTTCGGTGCGAGGCGGAGGGTACCGGCGGCCCGTCGAGACGGTCGAACCGCCGCGCGTTGCAGTTCTGTTGCGGCGGAGCTCGCCCGGCTGTGAGGTGGTCCGAGGTGGTCCGAGGTGGCCCGAGATGGTGCGCGGTGATCAGTCTGCGGGCTGGAACGGATCGATCCGGTCCACGTCGTAGATGGTCTCGGGGTGCGCGCGGACGGCTTCGTCGAGCGCCTTGGCGTCCTCGCCGAGCAGTACCCGCCACCGTCGATCGCGCACCGCGTCGAGCATCATGGTCGCCGCCTGCGCCGCCGACACCGGCGCACTGTCGCGGAACGCGGCTCCCATCGCCTCGACCATCTGCTCCACCTGGGCGGGATCATCGACACCGGCGTCCGCCAGGCGTGCGGCCATGCCAGAGTCGGCGCCGTGGACGCGGAAGCTGTTCGACACGATGTCGGTGCCGATGTGGCCGGGCATCACGAGCACCGCCCGAACGTGGGGCGCGTTGAGCCGCAGGTCGGTCTGCAGCGCCTCGGTGAACCCCTTCACCGCGAACTTGGCCGTGCTGTACGCGGTGTGCGCCACGTCCGGTCCGAGCGCCGCCCAGAACCCGTTGACGCTGCTCGTGTTGACGATGCACGCCTCCTCGCTGGCGACGAGCAGGGGGAGGAAGGCTCGCGAGCAGTGGTACACACCGCCCCAGGTCACGCCGAAGGTGCGGTCCCACTCCTCGCGGGGCGCCTGCACGAAGCTGCCGCCGCCACCGATCCCGGCGTTGTTGAAGAGCAGATCGATGTGGCTCGTGGCGTGCTCCGCGAGCACCGCATCACGGAACCCCTCGACCTGGGCCTCGTCGGAGACGTCGCACGGGTGGCCGGTGATGCGGGCATCACCTGGTCGGGCCGCCTGTGCGAGCGACACCGTCTCGGCGAGTGAGTCGGGGTTCACGTCGCACGTGGCGACGGCGGCCCCCGCCGCCGCCAGCTGGACCACGAGCTCACGTCCCATCCCGGACCCGCCACCGGTGACCACACCCAGCTTGGCCTCGAACGATTCCATGACCAGATCCCCCTGAGCTCGTCGCTGTGTCCGCCCCCACGGCTCCGGGAGCGTACCGCTGGACGCCCCCGATTGACGCCGACGGGGCGCTGTGGTGTCCTTCGGGGCACAACTGCAGCCTCGATGAACCCAGGGGAAGCCGGTCGAACTCCGGCGCTGACCCGCAACCGTAGGTGGTCGCCCCAACGACCACGAGCCGGAACGCCTGGTCGTCGAACGTTGCTCCGAGGGTTTGCCGTGGGACGCAGGCGTCGGGGCTCGGACGGTCTCCGCTCGCGTGGTGGTCGCTCCCGGGAACCGGCCTGCGCCGGATGTCGGGAAGGCAGGACGTGATCGGTCGGCGCAGTGCACATCGGAGGTTCCCAGCCGTCGTGGCGGGGATCGTGGCGTCCGTAGTCGTGCTCGCCGTGGTGGTCGCCCCCGTGCACGTCCGAGGCGACGACCTGGTCTGGGGCACGTCCTGCGCGGAGGCGGCGCCGGCCACGTTCTCGGTGGGACTGGTCGTCGACTTCGGGATCCTGAAGGACTCGAGCGATCCGTCGAGCCAGGTCGTCACCTGCCTGCGCGACGTGCCGGCCCGCTCGAGCGGCTTCGACGTGCTGCAGGTGGCCGGTCACTCGTTCCGGCTGGACCCTCGCACCGGCCTGCTGTGCGCCATCGACGGCCTCCCCGCCGATGGCTGCGGCGTGCGGACCCCGTCCGGTTACCGCTACTGGGCCTACTTCCACGGCTCGGGTTCGACCTGGGTGCACGCCGGGAACGGTCCGGCCGGGTTCTTCGTCACCACCGATGCGGTCGAGGGGTGGCACTTCGTCGAGGGAGCCGGCAACCCGAGCGATCCGGGGCCACGCCGGAGCCCGGCCAACGTCTGTCCGCCCCTGCCCCCTCCGCCGCCGGACCAGGTCGTCCCCACGACACCCCGGCCCACGACGGGCGCGCCGGCGGTCCCGTCGGCTCCCGGGGGTCCGTCCCCGAGCCCGGGAGCGACACCGGCGCCGGCACCTGCCGGGGGACCGACCCCGACGACGGCAACCGGTTCGCCCGATCTCGCGGGCACACCAGGTGCCACGTCCGACGGGGTGCGCGACGATGGATCGACGGGCGATGCGTCGAACCCGACACCAGACGGCACCGACGGGTCGCCGCCGGGCTCCGCTGCTGACCGGAGCGACGCCGGGAGCGACGTCACCATCATCGCGGCGGGGGCGGAACGTGCCGACGGCGACGGATCGTCCGACGGCGGAGGTGGGTCATCCGGCGGCGGCGCCCCGGCCGGCACGTTGGGCGCGCTCGCAGTCGTCGCCGCGCTCGGCGGTGCGGCCGCCTGGCGCTTCCGGGCGCGTTCCGCCGACGCGATCTGATGGTGCGGCACCCGCGGGTCCGTCGACGTCGTCTGCTCCACCCCGGAGCGTGGTGGCTGTGGGCCGGTGGTCTGGCGGCCGCCGCCATGCAGACCACCAACCCGATCCTGCTCGGCGGGATCGTCGCCGTCGCGGCGTTCGTCGTGGCGGCCCGGCGCCAACCCACGCCGTGGGCCCGATCGTTCGGAGGCTTCCTCAAGCTCGGCCTGTTCCTGATCGCCTTCCGCGTCGTGATGCAGGTGCTTTTCGGTCAGCGCATCGACGGCACCGTGCTGTTCACCCTCCCGTCGATCCAACTTCCCGACGTCGCCGCGGGGGTCGTGATCGGGGGACCGGTCACGCTGGAGCTCGTCGTCGACGCGATCTACACCTCGATGCGACTGGCGACCGTGCTGGTGTGCTTCGGATCGGTGAACGCGCTGTGCAGCCCCTACCGGCTGTTGCGGACCATGCCGGCGGCGATCTACGAGGCCGGCGTGGTCGTGACGGTCTCCCTGTCGTTCGCGCCGCAGCTGATCGTGGCCATCGCACGGGTGCGCGAGGCGCGGCGGCTCCGCGGCCGACCCACCAAGGGGCTGCGCGGGATCCGCGGCATGGCCCTGCCGGTGCTGGAGGACGCCCTCGAGCGGTCGGTCGCCCTTGCTGCGTCGATGGACGCCCGGGGGTACGGGAGGCGCGGCGATCTCACCCGGCGGTCTTCGATCATCGCTGCGGTCGCGACCATCGTCGGGATCATGGCGCTGTGCGTCGGCGTGTATGCCCTGCTCGACGTCGGCGCTCCGCCACTGCTGCGCCTCCCGATGCTGGCCATCGGCTCGAGCGCCGTCGCCGTCGCACTCATCTTCCGGGGCCGCCACAGCCAGCGCACGCGCTTCCAACCCGACCCGTGGGGTCTGGCCGAGTGGCTCGTCGCCGCTGCCGGCATCGCGGTGCTCGGTGCGTTCGTCATCGCTGCTCGGACCGATCCGAGCGGGCTCACGCCGTCGGTGCATCCGCTGGTGTGGCCCGCCGTGTCGGTGCTGGCCGCGCTCGGGGTGGCCATGGCCACGATCCCCGCATGGGCGGCGCCGCCGCCGCCCTCGCTGCTCGGCCGGGCCGAACGACCGGGCGACGCCGACGCCGACGACCACGACGCCGAGGTTACGCGTCCTCCTCGTCGTCCGCCGACGCCGGCCGGCGACACGACGGATCTGGCTCCAGGTCGAGGTGCCGGTCCCCTCCCGGGTGCCGGTCCAGGTCCAGCTGCTGGTCCAGGTCCAGGTCCAGGTGCCGGTCCAGGTCGAGGGAGACGTGCCGGAGCCGTCGTGGGTTCCGACGCCGGAGCCCACCGGGTACCCGAGAGGGCGGTGCCGGGCGCCGTCGTCGAGCCTGATGCGGACCGGACGGCGGGGGAGGTGGCGAGATGATCCGGCTCGATCATGTGTCGTTCACCTATGCCGGCGCCGCCGCACCGACCTTCTCCGACGTCAGCTTCTCGGTCGACGAGGGGGCGCTGTGCCTGGTCGTGGGGCCGACGGGGTCGGGCAAGTCGACGCTGCTGCGGGCGGTGAACGGGCTCGTGCCCCGCTTCACCGGCGGCCTGCTCACGGGTGACGTCGTCGTGGCGGGCAGGAGCACGGCGGACCACCCGCCGCGCGAGCTCGCCGACGTGGTGGGCTTCGTCGGCCAGGACCCGATGTCGGGCTTCGTGACCGACACCGTCACCGACGAGTTGGCGTACGTCATGGAGAACCTCGGGGTCGCGCCCGACGTGATGCGCCGGAGGATCGAGGACGTCCTCGACCTGCTGGGCCTGCACGATCTGCGCCGCCGGCCGCTGCGGGCGCTCTCGGGCGGTCAGCAGCAGCGGGTGGCGATCGGTTCCGTGCTCACGGCGTCGCCGCGCGTCCTGGTGCTCGACGAACCGACCTCGGCGCTCGATCCGGCCGCTGCCGAGGATGTCCTGGCCGCGCTCACCCGTCTGGTCCACGACCTCGGGATCACCGTGCTCATCGCCGAGCATCGCCTCGAACGGGTGGTGCAGCACGCCGATCAGGTCGTGCTGCTCGCCGCGCCCGGTTCCGAGCCGGCCGGTCGGATCGGCTCGGGCGATCCCGCGACGATCCTCGCCGACTCGCCGATCGCCCCGCCGATCGTCGAGCTGGGTCGTCTCGCCGGGTGGTCGCCGCTGCCCCTCGCGGTGCGCGATGCCCGGCGGCTCGCCGTGCCGCTCCGTCACGAGCTCGAGCCCTCGGTGGTCGACCCGGCGCGGGCGCCGGGCACGACGAGCACCGAGGGCGCGCCCGCCGAGGCCGCGGGCGATGCGGACGTCCGGGTGGACGGCGTCCACTTCGCCTACGGGGATCTCGAGGTGCTCGGGGAGGTCACGATGACGGCCCATCGGGGTGAGGTCGTCGCCGTGATGGGCCGCAACGGCTCCGGCAAGTCGACGTTGCTGGCGCTGCTCGCCGGCCTGCGCCGGCCGATGCGGGGAACCGTGCGGCTCGACGGTCAGGACCCGGCGGCGCTGCCGGCCACGAAGGTGATCCGGACGGTGGGGTTGGTACCCCAGGACCCGACCCTGCTGCTGTACCACGACTCGGTGGCCGAGGAGTGCAGCAGCGCTGACCACGACGGAGGTCTCGAACCGGGGACGACCGCCCGGCTGCTCGAGTCCGTCGTCCCGGGTGTCGACCCGGCGATCCATCCGCGCGACCTGTCCGAGGGGCAGCGCCTCGGCGTCGTGCTGGCCATCGTGTTGGCCGCGGGCCCTCGCGTGATCCTGCTCGATGAGCCCACCCGCGGACTCGACTACGCCGCCAAGCACCGGCTCGTGGAGGTGCTCCGCAGGCTCGCGGCCGACGGCCACGCCCTCGTCCTCGCCACCCACGACGTCGAGGTGGTGGCGCAGCTGGCGCACCGGGTGGTGGTGCTGGCCGATGGCGATGTCGTGGCCGACGGTCCCGCGCGCGAGGTCGTGTGCCACTCGCCGGTTTTCGCGCCGCAGGTGGCCAAGATCATGGCGCCGCAGCCGTGGCTCACCGTGGACGAGGTGGCCGATGCGCTGGCGTCGGCGCGGGAGCCCCGACCGTGACGGGCGGCGCGGATCAACGGCCGACGGGTCCGGGTCCGGGTTCGGGTCCGTCGCAGGCGCGACCGGAGAGCGCGGCGGGCGCGCCGTCGTCGACGGGGTTCCGCTCGCGGATCACCACCATCCCGTTGCGCCGGCGGGCCAACCTGGCGCTGCTCCTCGCCTCGGCGTTCGGGTTCGTGGCGTTCTTCTGGCCGTTCCTGATCGAGGTCGACGGCACCGAGAACCTCGCGCACAGCACCGACGCCCCCTGGGTGTTCGCACTGCTCCTGCCGCTGCTGCTGGCGATCGTGATCACCGAGATCGCCGACGGCACGCTCGACTCCAAGGCGGTCGCGCTCCTCGGGGTGCTCGCGGCGTGCGGCACCGCGTTGCGCCTCCCGGGCGGGGTCACCGGCTTCGAGCCGGTCTTCTTCCTGCTCATCCCTGCGGGTCGGGTGTTCGGCAAGGGCTTCGGGTTCGTCCTGGGCGCCCTCACCCTCTTCGCGTCCGCTCTGATCACCGGCGGCGTCGGTCCGTGGCTCCCGTTCCAGATGCTCGGCGCGGCGTGGGTCGGCTACGGCGCCGGGTGCCTGCCGCGCGGATCGGGTCGTCGGGAGATCTGGCTCCTCGCCGGGTACGGGTTCGTGGTCGGGTTGGCCTACGGGTTCTTGATGAACCTCTGGTTCTGGCCGTTCGGATCGAACGAAGGCAGCCAGATCGGCTTCGAGTTCGGTGCGCCGCTGCTCGAGAACGCCCGCCGCTACTGGGGCTTCTACCTGGCGACCTCGCTCGGTTGGGACCTCCCCCGTGCCGTCACCAACGCGGTGCTCGTCCTCGTCGCCGGGCGTCCGGTGCTCAACGCCCTGCGCCGGGTGGCCCGACGCGCGTCGTTCGGCGAAGCCGCCCACTTCGCGTCGGCGCCCGCGCCCCACCCCGACCCCGACCCCCATCCCGAGCCGGCCTGACCCCCCCCATCGAACATGCGTAGCTCTGCGTCGCCCGGCACCGCCTCCCTACGCAGGTTGGTGGGGTCATGCGGGGGCTCGGTACGGTCTGGTCATGAGCGTCGACGTGTTCGTCACCCGCCAGCTGCCGGCTCCCGAGGTCGAGCCGCTCGTCGCCGAGGGCCTGTCGGTCGACTACCGCGCCGACGACACGGACTGTCCGGTCGACGAGCTGCACGCGAGGGCATCGGGGGTGCGGGCGCTGCTCACCGTGCTCTCGGACCGCGTCGACGCGGCGTGCCTCGACGCGGCCGGCCCGGACCTCGCCGTGGTCGCCAACTGCGCGGTCGGCTACGACAACATCGATCGTGACGCCGCCGCCGAGCGCGGCATCGTGGTGGCCAACACCCCCGACGTGCTCACCGAGGCCACCGCCGACCTGGCCTGGTCGTTGCTGATGGCGGCGGCGCGCCGGGTGGTGGAGGGCGACCGCCTGGTGCGCTCGGGCGAGTGGCGCTCGCCCAGCCTGGTCCTGCTGCTCGGCGCGCCCGTGCACGCGAAGACACTGGGCGTGATCGGCATGGGCAAGATCGGCGCCGCGGTCGCGCGCCGCGGCCGGGGGTTCGAGATGCCGATCCTGTACCACAACCGCACGCGCAACCCCGAGATCGAGGCCGAGCTCGGCGCCGAGTGGCTCCCGCTCGACGAGCTGCTCGAGCGCTCGGACTTCGTGTCGGTCAACGCGCCCCTCAACGACGCCAGCCACCGGCTGATCGACGCCGCCGCGCTGGCACGTATGAAGCCGACCTCGATCCTGGTGAACACCGGACGCGGCGCGATCGTCGACGAAGCCGCGCTGGTCGAAGCGCTGCGAGCCGGGCGGATCGCCGGCGCCGGGCTCGATGTCTTCGAGCGCGAGCCGCTGCTGGCCGCCGGCCTGGCCGAGCTCGACAACGTGGTGCTGATGCCCCACGTGGGATCGGCCACGACCGAGACGCGTGCCGCCATGGTGCGCCTCGCCTGCGCCAACATCATCGCGGTTCTCGACGGGACCGAGCCGCCGACGCCGGTCCGTTGACGCCGGTTCTCGACGGGACCGAGCCGCCGACGCCGGTCCGTTGACGCCGGTTCTCGACGGGACCGAGCCGCCGACGCCGGTCCGCTGACGCCGCTTCTCGACGGGACCGAGCCGCCGCCGACGTCGACCCGTTTGACTGTTGACCGCTGACCGTTGACCGTTGACCGTTGACCGGGTCGTTACGGCTGCGGGCGGGCGAAGACGGCGACGAAGTCGCGGGTGTCGAGGCTGAGGTAGCGATCGGGGCTCGAGCGCATGCCGCCCTGGTCCTGGCTGCCGGTCAGACCCGACGTGCCGACGCAGGCGCCGGCGGCGTCGACGGTGAACAGGTTGGCGGCCACCCACTCGGGGTTGATGTCACCCTCCATGACCCGCACCGCACCGGCGTTGGTGAGCGTCGTCACCAGGTCGAGCGGGGTGAGTGCCGGCCCACCGGCGTAGACGAGCGCGCCGTCGGCGGTGACGCCGTAGCCCGAGCGCCACACGAAGTACGAGTTCGGGAGGAGCGCGCCCCAGTCGGTGTTCTCGAGCTTCGGCGACGGCTTGCCGTCGTCGGCCATGAGCGTGAGGTTCTGGCGAACCGACTCGATGCGTCCCAGGTCGGCGTCGGTGTAGTCGCGACCCCATTCGGCGACGTCGACGGTGCCGTCCTTCAGGAAGACGAGCGATGCGCCGCCGTTCACCAGCGGGTAGGCGGCCCGACCCTCGTCGTAGTAGCCACCTCGGGCCTGGTCCATGCGGAACCCGCCGTTGCTCGCCATGATCGCGCTGGGGCACAGCTCCGGGGTCAGGTAGTTCGGCTTCTCCCAGGTGCCGCCGGGGAGCTCGGATCCGGGGAAGAGCTCGATGTCGACCAGCTTCGGGTCCATCCACGAGACGAACACGAGGAGCGAGGTCTTCTGCGCGTTCGGCCGCACCTTGGTGGTGTAGACGCCCGAGAGGCCCTGGACCTGCGGGCCGACGGGGAACCACTCGCCCTCGTCGGCCAGCGGTTCGGCCACCGGGCTCGCCATCCTGGTGGGGCGCGGGGTGTGCGGCGGGAGCGGTGCGGTGGTCTCGGTGCTGGCGGTGGACGCCGGGTCGCTCGCGCCGCCCTCGGTGGTGACCGCCGGACCGATGGCGACCTCGGGGGTGCCGCCGTCTGCGAACTGATCGGTGGCGTAGTAGCGCTGTTCGACCCAGTCGACGACGAAGCCCATCTTCATGTCGCGCAGCCACTGCACCGACTTCGCCTCGACCGACTCCTGCCCGGGCTTGGTGAGCGCCCGGGCGTAGGAGATGGTGAGCGGAACGGCCAGCACCACGAGCACGATCGCCGCGATGGTGAGCTTGGGGTGTCGGCGCCGGAAGCCGGGCCGCTCGTCGTCGTCGGACGCCTCGACCTGGTGGACGTCCTCGTCCCCTCGGCTGCGGCTGTCGTCGTGTCCGAGCCCGCTCACGTCGCCGGGTTGCTCGTCGGCGCCAGACGGTTGCGGGCTCGGCGCCGGGCCGACCTTCGCCCCGACCGAGCGCGCCGCGTCGAGCATGATCGACGGGACCTCACCGGTGTGGAGGTACGGCTCGCTTCGGTAGGACCGGTCGTCCCACCTGGGCTCCGGTTCCGACCCGGTGCCGTCCGGATTCGACCCGGTGCCTTCGTCCGTTGAGGAACTCACAACCTGCTCCGATTCGTCTCGCCGCCGACCGAGGTCGCACGCTGAGGCGACCGGCGCCGATCCTCCACGGGACCGGCAAGGGTGTCAGATGGTACTCGCTGTTCGCCCGATCCCCCGATCATGGCAACCCGACCGGCGCGCGGCCGTCTGTCATGGTCGGAAGGCGCCCGGTAGGATCGGCGCGCCCTCCCGGGTCGATCGGCGCTGGTTCCAGTGTCACGGGAGCGCATGAACGAGGCGACGTGGATCAGATGCCGGCGAGCTACCGGGGCCAAGTGGCGACCGCGTTCGAAGTGCTCGCGGACGGTTTGGCGCCCTTCGTCGACGATCGCATGACCGAGGCGTTCCCCGACGAGGACTGGATCCTCATGGCCGCGGCCAAGTTGGGCAAGCGTCGGGACGTGCTCGTGTCCCTGTCGGACCCCCACTTCCAGCTCGAGGTGCTGAACCGCTGGTGGGGACCGGCGTTCGCCCGGGGACTCACCGACGCCAACCGCGCCACCATCACCGAGCTGCGCACGGCCCGGAACCACTGGGCGCACCCCGACGAGGACCACCCGTTCGACCTCGACTACGCGGTCAAGATCTACCACGACGCCGAGGACCTCCTCCGGTCCATCGACTCGCCTGCTGCTGATCGCCTGAGCGAGCTCGCCGACAACCTGCGCTGGGAGGGGATCCGGGACCACGCAAGCGCGGCGGGCATGTCCGAGGCCGAGACGATCATGGCGCAGATGGCGCAGGTGCAGAAGGAGTACGACGAGTTGCAGGGCCAACTCGAGGACGCACGGGCCCAGGCACAGACCGCCACCGGCCGCACGCGTGCCGTGTCCCGGCAGTTGGCCGAGCTCCAGAGCCAGTACGCCGCCGTCGCCGGGCTCCGGGACCAGTACGAGGAGCTCCAACGGCAGCTGGAGGATGAACGGCGCAGTCGCGAGCGTGTCTCGGACGACACCACCTCCGTGCGTGACCAGCTCGCCGCCGCGGAGATGGCGCTCGTCGGTCTCCGGCGCGAGTCCGATCTCCTGCGCGATCAGCTCGTCGATGCGCGCAACTCCATCCACAAGATCGATCCGGTCGAGACCGAGGTCGGCCGTCGGTGGATTTGGTTGGTCACGGCGCTGGTGCTCGTGCTCGGCGTGCTCATCGCGGTCGCGGCGCAGATCAACCGCGTCTGACCGCGTCGTCGGTGTCGGGGCGTCGTCGCTCGGGGCTCAGCGCGACGGAATCGTGGCGGCGAGGGTGTCGCCGTCGGCGATTCGCTGGACGAGCGCCTGCTTCTCGAGGAGCTCGGCGTCGGACAGCACACCGGCGCGGTGGAGGTTCTCGAGCGCGACCATCAGTTCGCGGGCGTCGGCGGGTCCGAGCGAGCGCTCCGCCGGCGAGGTGCGGGCGTCGACCACGGTGTCGGCCGATCCGCTCGGGGCGCCGGAGCGGCGCGCCGGGGTGGGCTCCGATGCGGTGGAGGCGCCGGAACGGGAGCGCTTGAGGATGACCGAACGGATCTCGTCGGCCTGCTCGGGTTTGAGTCCCTTGGCGACGATGCGCTCGCCGGTTCCCGACTCCACGGTGACGGTCGAACCGGTGAACTTCTTGTGGACCACGACGTCGGCGATGTCGCCCCCGGCGATCACCTGACGGACGCGGTCGTTGCGGTCGTGCAGCTCGACGCGGTCGTTGAAGATGACCAGCCGCTCACCGATGTGTTCGATGTCGGCGGCGAGGGTTCCCTGCTTGACCTCGAGCAGCGGCGGTTCGCTCGGCCGGGGTGGCGCCGGATCCGCCGCCGGGACGCGTCCGACCTTGCCCTTCGTCTTCGGCGCAGGTGGCGACGCGGCCGAGCGTGGCGAGGGGGCCCGAGGTGACGGTGCGGTCGAGGGCGATGGTGCGGCCGCCCCAGCGGTGCTCGACGTCGTCGGGGCACGCGATGGCCGCGGTTCGTCCAGGTCGATGAGCGCGCTCAGGTTGCCCAACGCTCGGCTGGCCGCGGAGCGTCGAGCGGCGAGGAGCACCTCGGCGTCGCGCCGGGACTGTTCGTCGCGGGCACGGATCTGCGAGCCGGGAGACGGCGCCGATCGCACCGGGACCACGGCTGGCCCGGGTGGCGTCCCCGGTCCTGCGTCGGCGCCACGAGGGGCTGGCCCGGGCGTCGTCGCCGCCGGACCAGCGGGCGTGGCCACCGGCGGGGGCGATGATCCTGCGGCCCGCGCCGGCGAGGACGGTCCGGCCGGAGCCGCCACCGGTCCTCGCGAGGGGGAGGCCGACACCGAGGTCCGAGTGGCTGCCGGTTCCGTCGCCGGCGTGACCGGATCAGCGGGCGGATCGACGGGTGTGACCGGCGCGGCCGAGACCGACGTGACCGGCTCGACGGGTCTGGCGGTCGGCTGAACCGACTCGGCCACGGACCGGGCCACCGGCTCGACCGGTTCGGCCACCGGCTCGACCGGTTCGGCCACCGGCTTGACCGGCTTGACCGGCTCGACCGGCTTGGCCACCGGCTTGACCGGCTTGGCCACCGGCTTGACCGGTGTGCGCACGGCGGGGCCCGGTGGCGGCGCTGCCTCCGGCGGGTACCAGTTGCCGTCGGACGCGAGCCACCAGCCGGGTGCGGGCCGGTCGGCATCCGCGGGTGGGTACCACTTGCCGTCCGATGCCTGCCACCACCCGGGGCCCTGGGACACGTCGCTCACCGATTGGCTCCTGATCGACCTGGAAGGCCCATCAGACTAGTGCCGGGATCGCCGCAACGACCGCTCGAGCCGCGTCCCCGCGTCGGCCGGCTCCGGTGCCGTCCGCCCGACGGTGCCCATCGTTGGGGGTTCACCCGTGTGCGGTGCATCTCGTCTCGCCCTGGTCGCCCTGCCGTCGAACCGCCCCGACGGTCGCGTCGGGGCAGGTGGTCATTCGTCGTGCTGTCTGGTTGATCGGCCGCAAATGGTGGCGGGTTGAGCGCTATCTGCGTTCGTTGCGGTGGGGAGACGGTGACGGGCGGCCGACCGGTCGCTGTGGTGCGTCAGCGGAGAACGAGGTCGAGCAGCTCCTCGACCTCGGTCACGCAGCCGAGGCTCTCGCGGTCGGCGAGCCAGGCCCGGTTTCGGCGGTGCAGGTCGACCCCCGGGTCGTAGCGGTTGAGCATCACGACGACGGGCCAGGGCGCGAGCGCTGCGGCGCTGAGCCGCACCGAGTTGATGGTGCCCAACCCGGCGTCGGCGACCAGCACGACCTGATCGGGTCCGAGCCGGTGGCAGAGGTCGATCGTGTCGCCGTCGAGCGCCAGCGGGGAACGGACCCCTCCGGCGGTCTCCACCAGGACCAGATCGGCAGCCGGCGACCACGACAGGTCATCCAGGAGGTCATCGAGCAGCAGCGGCGGTCGGTCGAGCGCCTCGGCGGCCATCGGCGGCGCCATCGCGATCGGGTACCAGCGGTTGCGGCGGCACACCGCCGACGGTGCCTCGCCGGTGGCCGCGCCGAGCACGTGGGCGTCGGTGCGTTCGGCGTCGTCGTCGCCCGGGTCGAACGACTGGGCCGGCTTTCGGGCGTTCACCCCGAGACCTCGTCGTCGCGCGAGCACGGCGAGGTGGGCGCTGACCCAGGTCTTGCCCACCTCGGTGCCGGTGCCGGCCACGACCACGAGGTGGTCGGGGCGCGCCCGCAGCAGCGACGCCTGCGGCGCCTGGCCGCTCACGGCGCCGCGCCGTCGAGCAGGGGCTCGGTCGACGCGCTCAGCCCGAGGTCGGCGAGGGATCTCGCGAGCTCGGTGACCTGGTCGACGGTGTGGGCGGCCGACAGCGCCACCCGGAGGCGCGAGGTCCCGGGGGCCACCGTGGGGGGTCGGATGGCGGGCACGAGGAGCCCGCGTTCGAGGAGACGGGACGCCGCCGCCACGGCATCGTGCTCGTCGCCGATGACCACGGGCACGATGGGTGACCGATGGCCGGGCGCGAGGAGGTCGACCAGGTGGCGCAGGTGGGCGCGGAGCCGGTCGCCCTCGGGCGAGCGCACGATGGCCAGCGCGGCGAGCCCGGCAGCGGCGTCGGCGGGGGTGCCGGCGGTGGTGAAGATGTACGGGCGGGCGCGGTTGACGAGGAGCTCGACGGCGCGCCGCGATCCGGCGACGAACCCGCCCAGCGCGCCGAGCGTCTTGGACAACGTCCCGACGCGGACGATCTCGACCCCCGCCACCCGCCCGTCAGGCCCGGGACGAGGGTCGGGTCCCAGCACGGCGTGCGCCTCGTCGACCACCAGCAGGGACCGGTGTCGGCGACAGGTGTCGAGCAGCGCGTCGAGGGGAGCGACATCGCCGTCCATCGAGAACACGGTGTCGGTGACCACGATGGTCCGGCCATCGGGTCGGGCCGACCTCGCCGCGTCCAGCTGTGCGTCGAGGTGGTCGGTGTCGCCGTGGCGGTACACGGTCACCTCGGCGCGGGCGAGCCGTGCACCGTCGATGATCGACGCGTGGTTGCGCTCGTCCGAGCAGATGGTCGTGCCGGGGCCGCCGAAGGTCGACAGCACGCCGAGGTTGGCGGCGAACCCGGTGGGGAACAGCACGGCGCGTTCGGTGTGTCGCCAATCGGCGAGCGCGTCCTCGAGCTGCGCGTGCACCGGTCGAGAGCCGACGATCAGGCGAGCCGCTCCCGAGCCGGTTCCCCACCGGTCGATGGCTTCGTGCGCGGCCCGGCGCACGGCGGGGTGCTGGCTGAGGCCCAGGTAGTCGTTCGAGGCGAACGACACCACCGGTTCGGACCGCTCGCCGACGCGGAGCAGGCCCGAGGGACCCGCGGCGTCGAAGTCGCGCGGCGCACGCCACTGCCCGGACGCGGCGACGAGCCCGCACTGCTCGTCGAACCACTCGGTCCAGCTGGTCACGGCTCGACGGCCGTGGGGTGTGTCGCAACGGTCAGGAGAACGGGTCCCAGTCGTCTTCCCAGCGGGCGTCGCCGCGGTCGACCTTGTCCCTGAGCGTGCGGATGCGGCGGTAGCCGAACACGCAGATCATGGCGACGAGGCCGAGGAGTGCGATCGCGTACAGCCAGGTCCACATGGCGCTCCTCGTCCCGGCTCATGCAACCGGCTCCGGGTCCCGGGTCCCGGCGGTCTCGGCCACCTCGGTGATGGCGAGCGCCAGCGTATCGGCGATGCGCTCGATCTCGGGGTCGGTGGTGGTGAGCATGGGCATGACCACGACCACGTCGCCGAGCGGGCGCAGCAGAACCCCGTGGCGCACCGCAGCGGCGCACACCTGTCGCCCCCAGCGCAGCCCGGGTGCGGGCGGCGCCAGCTCGACGCCCGCCATCAGCCCCTGTTGGCGCACGGCGCCGACCCCCGGGAGGGGCTCGATGCGTTCGGCGAGCAGGCCGGCCAGCTGCCGGGCGCGCTCGTTGACGTTGGTCAGCACGGCCGGATCGGTGACGAGGCGCAGGTGGGCGAGCGCCACCGCGCATCCGAGGGCGTTCCCGCTGTAGGAGTGACCGTGGTAGAGGGTGAACGCGCTCAGGTCGGGGCCGAGGAACGCGTCGTGGACACGCTCGTTCGCCACGGTTGCCGCCAGCGGCAGGTAGCCGCCGGTGATGCCCTTGCCGATGGTCAGCAGGTCGGGTCGTATGCCGCACTGCTCGCTGGCGAACAGCGTGCCCGTGCGGCCGAACCCGGTCGCCACCTCGTCGGCGATGACGAGCACGCCCAGCCCCTGCGCGTGGGTGACCACGCGACGCACCGAGGCCGGGTCGGTGACCTCGATGCCCGCAGCCCCCTGCACCAGCGGCTCGAGGATCAGCGCGGCGAGCTCGGCGTGGTGCTCGGTCAGCGCGGCGATGGCGGCGTCGGCCCACTGCGGGTCGTCGTAGCCGGGGGATCGCAGCACCGGGAATCGAAGCGGATCGAACACGTCGGTCCCGAAGCCTCCTGCTCCGAGCGAGACCGATCCGATGGTGTCGCCGTGGTAGGCGCCGCCCAGGGCGAGGTAGGCGCGGCGGGAGGATCCCTTCGGGTCGCGACCGGCGGCCAGCTCGAGGTTCGCCCAGTACTGGAAGGCCATCTTCAGGGCCTGTTCGACCGCCGCGGCACCGTCGGAGGCGAACAGGACGTGCGGTCGGTGGACCGGCACCACCTCGGCGAGCGCCTCGGCGAGCTCGATGGTGGTGCGGTTGCCGTGGCCGAGCATCGTCGAGTGGCCCACGAGGTCGAGCTGGTCGCGGATCGCCTGGTCCAGCTCGGGCACCCGGTGGCCGAGCGTGGTGACCCAGAGCGACGAGATGGCGTCGAGGTAGCGGTTGCCGTCGACGTCGATCAGGTCGTGCCCCTCGCCGCGCTCGACGATGATCGGCGTGTTCTCGGCGTAGGTCGCCATCTGGGTGAAGCCGTGCCACACCACCGCCGCGTCGCGCGCCACCCAGCGGTCGTGGGTCTCGCTCGCCCGGCTGTCCTCGACGGTCATGGACGGGAGGCTACGGGTACCCCTGCAACCGGACCAAAGGCGGCACCCGACCGGGCGGCCGGGCGGTGTCAGGTCCGGGCGGTCGACTCCCAGGCGTGGATGACCTTGCCCATCGGCGTCGATGGGGCCCCGTCCTCCCACGGCCAGAGCTCCTCGGCGAGACGACGCCAGTTGCCGGTGGCGTTCAACTCGCCGAAGAGGGCGTAGAGGCCCAGGTTGATCCGGTTGATCACGACGAACGACGGCGGCAGGTTGACCGACTTCATGATCTCGCCGTAGGGGCCGCGCTGGTCGAAGAAGCGGCGCACCGTCTCGGACGAGTACGCGGCGGTGATGGTGTAGTCGCCGTCGACGAGCAGGAACTCGTAGAAGTGCCCGAAGTACTCCATCATGAGCTCGGTGCTGAACGGCTGACCGGGCTTCAACAACCCGATGCGCTCGATGGTGGACCGGAACTGCTCGGGATCGGGATCGGCCACCATCCAGTGGATCATCTCCTCGAAGTCGGCGAGCTCCTCGGCGGTGAAGTGCTTGACGAGCCCGAAGTCGAGGAACGTGACCTGACCTCCCGGACGGAACAGGTAGTTGCCCGGGTGCGGGTCGCCGTTGAAGGCCAGGAGTTGGTACAGCGAGCCGAAGGCGAAGCGGTAGAGGGTCTCGGCGGCGAGGTCCTTCTCGGACTGGTCCCAGGTCAGCATCTCCGACCACGTCGACCCCTCGGCGAGCTCGGTGGTGAGCACCCGCGACGTCGACAGCTCGTCGACCACCTCGGGCACCGCGATGAAGGGGTGGCCGCGGTAGTGGTCGGCGAACAGCCGTTGGTTGGTGGCCTCGAGTCGGTAGTCGAGCTCTTCGGCCAGGCGGGCGCGGAGCTCGGTGACGAGCGACCTGTGGTCGAGGCCGGGGAAGAGCTGGCCCATGCCGGCGAACACCAGCCCGAGGCTCTCGAGGTCGCTCGACACCGCCCGGTCGACGCCCGGGTACTGCACCTTGACCGCGACGGCTCGCCCGTCGTGGGTCATGGCCCGGTGGACCTGGCCGATCGAGGCCGAGGCGATCGGTCGGGGGTCCCAGGTCTCGAAGAGCTCATCGGGCGACGCACCCAACTCGTCCTCGATGGCCTGGGCGGCGAGGGCGGACGACATCGGTGGCGCGTCCTGCTGGAGCTCGGCCAGGGCGGTGCGGACGTGCTCGGGGAGGCCCTGGTCGAGGTAGCTGACCATCTGCCCCAGCTTCATCAGGGCACCCTTCATCTGACCGAGCGCCTCGGTGACCTGTTCGGCGGTCCGGATCTCGAACTCGGTGTCGAGGGCGTCGCGTCGCTCGGCCGACGCGAAGACCCGTCGTGCCTGGTGCGCGGCGTACCCGCCTCCGGCCCGGGCACCCACGGCGGCGAGCCGAACGTTTCGCGCCGTGACGCTGTGGTGGCTCACCGGGCCGCTCGTCCGCTCGGGATCCTGGCGTCGCCGTCGACGCGACGCGATCGCGATGACGACCGCTCCGGCCGCCAGCGCCCCCACCGTCCACGTCACCGTCTGTCGCCTCGTCACGGCGGCAACCGTAGGACCCCGTCCCTGTCGGACCCACATCGATCCCCATCGGGGGGTCCTTGTACCGGACCACCCCAGCGGCCACCCTGAGGGCATGCCCGCACGCCCCCGTCGCTCGATCCGAGCCCTGCTCGCCGCCGCCGTGCTCGGTGCGGTGACACTCGGTTCCCCGGCCGTGGCGCCCGCGCAGGTCGATCCGCCGACACCGACCACCGAAACCGACCCCGGGGTCACCGCGGTGAACCCGTCGTCGAGCGTCGTGGCCGAGCCGGGAGCCGACGACACCGAGCCGGCCGGGACCGTCGAACCCACCGAGGTCCCCGACTCCACGGTCCCCGTTCCGGTCGCCGTCGACACGCCGTTCCCCGTGGCGCTCGTGGCGCCGGTACCACCCGCCGTCGGCGCCCCCGACACCGCCATCACCGACATCTACGTCACCGACGGGGTCGACCCCGACGCACCCGACGTCGTCGTGGCGTTCCGGGAGCCGTTCACGTTCGCGCTCACCCAGTACCAACTCGGTGTGGTCATCGGCGATCCGTCCGGTCCCCGCCTGCGCACCTGGCTCATCTCCAACGGACCCGACGCGCTCCCGTACGGACGGGTCGAGCGGTTCGAGGCGGACACCTGGACGGACCTCGGCGCCACGACCGTTCGGTTCGAGAACGGGCTCATGGTCATCACCGTGCCGATCACCGACGCGCCGGCCGGCGGCGCGGTCTGGGCCGAGATCAACGAGAACGGCGACAAGGCGCCGAGCCGCACGACGCCGTACTTCTCACGCGACGCCCTCTTCGGCACGGGCGAGATCGGGACCATCCCGTCGGCCATCTTCGGCCGGGTCTTCGGTCCCGACGGGCTCGATCGCGAGGTCGTCCCCGAACTGGCGACCGGAGGCGTCCTCGTCTCGATCGACGGAGAGATCGCGGTCACCTACGACGACGCGCCGCCCGCCGAGGTCCTCGGCCAGCCGGTCACCGAGGCGATCGACATCGTGCGCATCGCCCCCGACTTCGACGACGGCGCGGTGATCACCCACTTCGTCCGCCTCAACCGCACCACCGGTGAGGTCGGGCTGTTCGACGGCTTCTCGCCGGTGCCGATCGACCGCACCGGCGACCGGTCGTGGCTGATCTCGGCTCCCGCCCCCGGCGAGCCGGGTGCGCTCGTGATCGACCGTGCCGCTGCGCTCGCGGCGGTCGGCGTCACCGACAGCGCCCGGGTCGGACTCGGCGTGAGCCGCGAGATCGCGCTCGACGATGGTCGGTTGATCACCGCGGAAGGGGTGCTCGGCACCGACGCCTGGCTCGACCTGGCTCCGGTCGATGCCCTTCCCCAGGCGGCGACGACGCTCGCCCCGACCGCCGGCGAGACCGGCCCGGCCACGAACGACGAGAGCCGGCTCCCCCTGCTGATCGGCGCGGTCGTCGCGCTGGTGGTCCTGCTCCTCCTCGTGGTGCTCGTCCGACGTGGCCGGTCGAGCCGGTCGGACGGGTCGGCCCGGACCCGGGACTCGGCGTCGTCGGCGCCCGACGCGCCGGTCGCCCTCCGAACGGATCGGATGCCCTGGGGGTCGAGCGACGGTGGCCTGATCACCACCTCGACCCACGAGTTCGACGCGCTGATCCCGGCCGACGCCACCCCGTTGCCCGGTCCCGCACCGACCGCGCCGGCGCGGGCGGCGGCGCCGATGGTGCCACCGACGGGCTCGGGGGTGCGCATCCTCGCCAACCCGGTCCCACCCGCCGACGCCGCGCCGCTCGACGCCGAACCCGTCTGGGCCTCGTCCGAACCGCCTGCGTCGGCGCCGGACGCGCCCCGTCCGCCGGTGTCGCCCCCCACCGCTGGGCCGACCACACCGGCGTCGACCGTCTCCGAACCGCCGCCCGTGGCGCCGGCCGATCCCGAGCCCGGCGGGGGCGACGGGGTCGACCTGGACCCCGGGAGCGACCTGGACGCCTCGGTCGACCTGGCCCCCTCGGTGGAACTGGACCCCTCGGTCGACCTGGACGAGGACGCCGGCTTCCGCCTCGACCCCGGTCGCGTCGATCCGTTCGACGCGCTCGCTGCCCTCGAGACCGACATGGCCGAGCTCCGCCGGCGCGCGGCGGGCCCCGCCGAGGACTGACGCCCCTGGTCGCGGTTCGGGGGCGCGCGTCGAGACCCACCGGGCACGCCGAACGGGACGGCGCGACACGACAGGTGCTGAAACTCGCCGCCGATTGGTTTACGCTGGTCGTTCCGGCCCGATCGATCCGTACCAGTCGGGCAGTGGAGTCGGGTCGGAACGCCTCGTGGCGCGACGTGATCGGCAGTGTGATGGGCACAGACAACGTGGGATCCGCTTCGAAGCCGTCGTGGCACGAGCGCGAGATCTCGCTCGGGCTCCAGCGACTCGCGAACGCCCGTGCGCAGCTCGCTTCGCTCGAGGAGCAGGTCGGCGCGGCGTCGCAGCATGCGGTCGCGCCCGACGATCTGGCCCGGGCCGAGGCGCTCGACGCCGACATCTCCAAGCACGCCGCCAAGGCGTCCGCCCGCTTCGGGGGCGGCGCAGCACGGGGCAAGGTCGAGGCGGCACGCAACGAGCTGGCCCCCCTGCTCGACCGCTACCAGGTCGCCTCGGTCGACGAGCTCCGCGCCCGGGCGGCGACGAGCGACGCGGTCGACCCGGCCGTGCTCGACTTCGCCCGCCTCGAGTGCACCGAAGCGGAGCGGTCGTTCCTCGAGGTCGCCGCCATGGTGATCCCCGAGCACGAACCGGACCTCGAGGGCGACGGCGACGCCGATGCCGAGGTCATCGCGGCGTCCGACTCGTTCGGCGACGACGACCTCGACCTCCGCATCGAGCCGTCGGCGAGTTGAGCGGTCAGTCGCCGCGGTAGGTGCAGCCGCTGGTGCAGGTCTCCCGCACCGTCACCGCGGCCAGCCCCACGAGGCGTGGCGCCAACCTGGTCCAGATCCACCGGGCCAGGTGCTCGCTCGTGGGGTTCTCGAGGCCCTCGATCTCGTTGAGGTAGCGGTGGTCGAGCGCCTCGCGCAACGGCTCGCAGGCGGCCCGCACCTCGGCGAAGTCCATGACCCAACCGGTGTCGGGGCCGACCGGTCCCTCGACGTGCACCGTCACCCGGAACGAGTGCCCGTGGAGCCGGGCGCACTTGTGACCCTCGGCCACGTTCGGCAGCCGGTGGGCGGCTTCGAAACCGAGCTCGGTGAAGATCTCCATGGGCGGCGCCGATGGTAGCCCACCACCTCATCCCGCCTTCCGACTTCCGGTCTCCGTGCCGCACGCTCGCCCGGCCGGGCCGGCCGTGCCACACGCGACTCAGGCGATGCCCAGGACCTTGTGGGTCTGGATGCTGAGGCGCCAGGCGGGATGCTCGAGGCAGTGCGCGATGGCCGCTGCGGTGTTGGCCTCACGCTCGGGCCCGTCCATGGGCGACAGCAGGTGGTGGGTGAAGTCGAGGTGCTCGAACCGTTCGGGCTCGGCGCCCGGCTGGGGGAACACGAGCTTCAGCTCGTCGCCGCGGGTGAGCACCAGGTCGGTGCCCGCCTTGGGCGACACGCACACCCAGTCGATGCCGTCCGGCGCTGGGAGGGTGCCGTTGGTCTCGATGGCCACGGTGAACCCGACCCGGTGGAGTGCGGTGACCAGAGCGTCGTCGAGTTGGAGGAGCGGCTCGCCACCCGTGCACACGACGAACTTGTGGACCGAGTCGACGGGGCCGCGCCACCGGGTGTCGATGTGTCGGGCCAGCTCCTCGGCGTCGCCGAACCGACCGCCTCCCGGACCATCGGTGCCGACGAAGTCGGTGTCGCAGAACCGGCAGGTGGCCGTGGCCCGGTGCTCCTCGTGCCCGGTCCAGAGGTTGCAGCGTGCGAACCGGCAGAACACCGCAGGTCGACCGGTGTGGACACCTTCGCCCTGCAGCGTCGCGAACACCTCCTTCACCAGGTAGGTCACCCTGGCCTCCCTGGTTCGGTCATGGTGCGACGACGTAGCGGATCGGATCGGATCGTCCGGCCTCGACGAAGCCCTTGCGACGCAACAGGCACGAGTCGCATCGGCCGCAGGCCGCCCATCCCGCGACGTCCGGAACCGGGTCGTAGCAGCTCGTGGTGCGTCCGTAGTCCACGCCGAGCGCCAGGCCCCGCTCGATGATCTGGGCCTTGGTGAGGTCGATGAGCGGGGCGTGGATCGTGAACGGTGCATCGCCGGGTCCGGCCTCGATGCTGGCGCGCGTGGCCAGGTTGGCCAACTCGGCGAAGGCTCGCACGAACTCGGGCCGACAATCCGGATACCCGCTGTAGTCGAGCGCGTTCACGCCGAGGTAGATGTCGCGCGCCGAGCGCACCTCGGCGAGCGCGAGGGCGAACGACAAGAAGATGGTGTTCCGTGCCGGGACGTAGGTGATCGGGATCTCGGTGTCGTCGAGGTCGTCGACCGAGCGGTGCTTGGGCACGTCGATGTCGGCGGTGAGCGCGGAGTTGCCGAAGGCGCGGAGGTCGATGTCGACGATCACGTGCTCGATGTCGCTGGTCGAGGCGATCGCCGCCGCCGCCTCGAGCTCGACCGCATGGCGCTGCCCGTAGCGGAACGACAACGCCACGGGTGCGAAGCCGTCGTCGATCGCCAGGGCGAGGCAGGTGGCCGAATCGAGACCGCCGGAGAGGAGCACGACAGCGGCCGGGCGGTTCATCGCTCCACCTTACCGGCACCCTTTTTGCATCCTCACTGAAGCAAGTTGTCGTTGCGCGACCACCGTACGTGGGCCAAGATGACCGGAGCAACTGTGTCAGCCGTCACCGGCTGGCGTGGTCGGACGGCGGACGAGAAAACGTACGAGGGGCCGACGTCGGGACGGGACGTCGATCCGGGTCCGACCACCAGGGAGTTGCGCTCGATGATTCGCCAGGCTCAGGCCGACGCTGACGTCCGTGGACCGAGTGACCGCGAGGTCGTCGCGCAACTGCGCCGCCTGGCGAGCGCACGGGCGCACCTGTTGCAGGCCGAACAGGCCCAGCATCGGGCCGAAGCCGCCGGGCCCTGCGACCAGGTTCGCAACGCCGAGATCGAAGACGCCCACTCGTCGGTCCTGTGGGCCCGGGCCGAGGTCCTGACGGCATCGCGACCGGGTCGGGCAGCCCGCGCCGAACGGGCGCTCGAGCGCGCCAGCCAGGATGAGCGCCGCGTGCTGAAGCGCCACGGGTACCACGCGTTCGCTGCGTACCTGGCCGATCGCACGATGGCGTCACCCACCGCGGTCGCCCTCGAGCTCGCCGCCCGGGAGTTCGCCGCCGCCCAGGCCGAGTGGGATGCAATCGGTGCCGATCCGGTCGTGGATCTCGACGCGGCCGATCGCCGGTCCGACCCTTCGGCCGGCGCGCCGCCCGAGGCGCGGGTGGTGCGCGACGCGCGCGGGGCGACGGTCGTGATCGACCTCACCGGCGACAACCCCCGACGCATCGCCTGACCACGCAGGTCACCGTCGCCAGGGTCAGCCGGTGACACCGCGCTCGCGTCGATCGGTGGCAGGCTGGTAGGCCGCGGCATCCGGCCGCGAGCCCGAGGATGGTATGCACGACCCCACCGATCCCGACGGGCGCCGCGCCGCTGTCGGTCTCGATGGTCGGCGTCGGCGTCCGATCGAACCGATGCCGTCCGCTCCTCGCAGCACGCCGCGCCCCCGGACCCGCACCGGGGCCTGGTCGCTGGTGACGATCCTGGTGCTGGTCGTGGCCACCCTCGGGTGCTCGATCCTCACCGAGGACGCCGACCGCGATCGCGATCTGGGCGGGATCGATCTGGGTGACCCGGTCAGCTCCAGCACCACCTCGACCACCGCGCCGATCAGCGAGGTCACCCTGCCCGAGGGCTTCGTCCTGCCCGACACCCGCACCGTGGCGCTCCCGCCCGTGGTCGGACGGCCCCAACCGCTCCCGGACCCCAACGTGGCGAGCCTTGCCGTGCGGGGCGGCGGCGCCCGGCTCTCGGGAACCGTCATCGGACCCGATGGGCCGGTCGGCGGCGCGACCGTGCGCCTCGAGCGCTTCGTGGGCGATGCCTTCGGTCGGGAGGACATCGCCACCAACGGCGAAGGTCGCTGGGCCATCGACGGGTTGATCGGCGGTCGCTATCGGGTCCGGGCGTGGGCTCGGCCCGACCTCACGACCGTCGAGGCGCAGACCGCGTTCGTGGCCAACGAGAACGGGCAGGCGACGCTCGACATCCCGATGGAACGCCACGAGGGCGAGCAGATCCAGGGGGCACTCGACGTCGCCGAGCCCGAGGTGGGCCAGATCGTCACCTTCCGGGCGCTCGTGAGCCGGATCGAGGTCGACGACCAGGGGATCGTGCGAGGCCTCGGGATCGAGGGTCGCGAGGTCCTCCTCGGTGTGCTCGGCGGCATGCGCCTGGTCGGCGAGAAGAAGCCCCTGACCGACGCCGACGGGTTCGCCACGTTCTCCGTCGTGTGCCTCGAGACCGGTGTCCACCGCGTCGTGCTGCGCAGCGGCGATCTCTCCGCCGACGTCGAGCTGCCCGACTGCCGCGACGGCGTCCTCGATCTCGACGCTCTGCCGCCCGATGTGCCCGAGTTCGCGATCGGTGCCACCTTCACCGTTCCGACCGCCGGGCCGTTCCCACCCGGGACCTACACCGCCACCACCCCGGGCACCTGCGGGACGTCGTTCCAGGAGTTCATCGGCGATCGCTGGGCGTCGAACGTGAGCCTCGATCGCACGATCTCGCCCAGCAACCCGATCCGCAACGTCAACTCCGTCCCGGGAACCCGGGCGTGCACGTTCCGGAGGATCGCGTGAAGATCGTGGCGATGCACCCCGCCGTCGACCCGATGGGCCCGACCCGATGAGCCTGGCGCGCCGGCCCGCATGGCGTCGCACCCTGCGCGCGGCGTTGCGCATCGGTGCGGTCGCGCTGGTGTGCATCCCCGTCTTCGTGGTCACGGCCGCCGCCGTCGGCCTCGGGACGCTGGTGTACGGCGACCTCGAGGGCACGGTCCCGGCGGCCCGGCCCACGCTGAAGGCCGAACCGTCCACCGTCCACCTGCGCAACCCCGACGGCTCCATGGGCGAGCAGATCGCCGAGTTCCGCGAGTTCGACATCACCCTTCCCATGACCCGCGAGCAGGTCCCCCAGGTGCTCAAGGACGCGGTCGTCGCCGCCGAGGACCAGCAGTTCTGGACGCACCGGGGTGTCGATCCGCTCGGTCTGGTGCGAGCCGCCAAGGAGAACTTCGAGCAGGATGCCACCGTCCAAGGCGCCTCCACCATCACCCAGCAGCTCGTGCGCGAGCGCTACCTCACCCGCGACCAGACGGTGGAGCGGAAGTTCAACGAGGTGCTGCTGGCCACCCGCTTCGAACGCGACCTCACGTCGAAGATCGCCCGTGAGCAGAACCTGAGCGACGCGGAGGCCGAGCGGGAGGCCAAGGAGCAGATCCTGTTCGAGTACCTCGACTCGGTGTACTTCGGCGGGGGCGCCTACGGCGCGCAGGCGGCGTCGCAGACCTACTTCCACAAGAACGTGTCCGAGCTCACCGTCTCGGAGGCGGCGATGCTCGTCGGCATCATCCCGGCCCCGTCGCTGTTCGGGCCGAGGGAGAACATCACCGTCGCCGAGCAACGGCGCAAGCTCGTGGTGCAGGAGATGGCCGACCTCGGCATGATCACCGAGGAGGAGCGCGCCGCCGCTCGCGACCAGGCGCTCTGGTACGCCCCGTACGGCGATCCGCCCAAGCCGATGGCCGTGCTCTTCCCGCCGCCGGCCACCGACAACGGGGCGTACCCGTACTACATCGACTACATCCGGACCTACCTGCTCGACAAGTACGGACCCGAGACCCTCTACCGGGGCGGGCTCACCATCGTCGCAGGGTTCGATCCCGACCTGCAGGCGTTGGCCGAGCGCACGGTCTCGGAGGCTCTCGCCAGCATCGCCCCGCCGATCGAGATGTCGCTGGTCACGGTGGAGCCGTCGACCGGCCTCGTCAAGGCGCTCGTCGGCGGGCGCGACTGGAACGCGAGCCAGGTCAACCTGGCGCTCGGTGGCGTCCAGGGCATGCAACCCGGTTCGGCGTTCAAGGCGTTCACGGTCGCCGAGGCCCTGGAGGAGGGCTACAGCCCCGAGACGATCTACAACGCGCCGGCCGTGTTCAACGTGCCCGGCTGCGGTGGCAGCTGCGCCATCCGCGGTGGCTCCGGCGGTCCGATCTCGATGCGGGAGGCCACGGCGCAGTCCACCAACACCTACTTCGCCCAGCTCATCCTGGACCTCGGACCGAACAACGTCGCCGAGCTCGCCAACCGTCTCGGCGTCACCCGCATCACGCTCGACAAGCAGTACTCCCTCGGTCTCACGCTCGGCGCCGACGAGGTGTCGCCGCTCGACATGGCTGCCGGGTTCTCGGTGTTCGCCAACCACGGGATCAAGCCGGGGGCGACCCCGGTGGCCTGGGTGCTCGACGGCCGGGGGGAGCTCCTCGAGGACAACACCAACCCGCACGGCCCCCGGGTCCTCAACGCCGCGGTGGCCGACTGGACCACCGATCTGCTCCGGGGCCCGGTCGAACGGGGCACCGGCACCCGGGCGGCGATCGGCCGGCCGGCGGCGGGCAAGACCGGCTCGGCCCAGGAGTACCGGGCGGCGTGGTTCGTGGGCTACACCCCCCAACTCGCGACGGCCATCTGGTTGGGCAACAAGGACAAGCCGACACCGCTGCTCAACCTGTTCGCCTTCGGGTCCACCTGGGGTGAGGTGTTCGGTGGGACCATCCCGGCGATGACCTTCTCGCGGTTCATGCGCGCGGCCCACGAAGGGATGCCGGTGGTCGAGTTCGCCACACCCGGGGTGCTCCCGCCGCCGAGCAGCGACATCCGTCAGGCCCCCGAGAACAGTCCGATCGTCGACCTGCCGCGCGACTGCAACGGACCGTGCGTGGCGACGCCGTCGCTCACGTCGCCCACCACCGCGCCCCCCGCCGACCCGGCCGCCTGCGGCGAGGACGCCGCCGAAGCGTGTCCGGCACCGGCACCCGACACGCCCACGACCACCGCTCGACCCCGATCGGGCGCACC
>JBBSTY010000022.1:0-36015 GCA_038235385.1 Acidimicrobiales bacterium
CAACGCGGCCAAGCACGGCGGCGCCACCCATGCCGTGGTCTTCGTCGAAGCCGATCCATCGACGGGCCTGTTCTGCTCGGTGAAGGACGACGGCGGCGGCTTCGACCCCGCGCACCAGACCGACGGCGTCGGGATCGCCCGCTCGATCCGTGCACGCATCGCCGAGGTCGGTGGCACGGTGCACATCGACGGACGCCTGGGCCGGGGTGCCGACGTCCAGATCCGGGTACCCGGGTGACAGGCAGCGAGCTCGACGGATCCGGGCCGGTACCGCCACTCGACGACCACCGCGACGACCCCGTGGACGACCCCGGTTCGGCGGTCGACCGCGACGCGCCCGCTCGTGCGACGGCGTCACCGGTCCGCGCCGCCGGCCGACGTCCGACGCGCTGGTTGCGCCACGTGGACCTGGTCTCGTTCGTCTGGCTCACCTCCGCGTTCGCCGTCAGCCGCGTCGCCGCGCACCTCGCCGGGGTCCGCTACGACGCCAGCCTCCTCCCGGTGTCGCTCCAGCACCTCGACCTCCCCCTGCTCCAGGACCGCCTCCTCGAATCGCTGTGGTACCAGCACACCCAGCCACCGCTGTTCAACCTGCTGATCGGTCTCGTGCTCAAGCTGTCGCCGCTGGCGCCCGAAACCACCTTCCACGTCCTGTGGCTGGCGTGCGGCGCAGCGCTCGTGGTCGGGGTGCACCGGCTCCTCCGCGACCTCGGGATCGGACGCGCGGCGTCGATCGTCGCCACGATCATCATCACCTGCAGCCCGACGGTGATCCTCTACGAGAACTGGCTCTCCTACGAGTACCCACTCACGCTGGCCATCACCGTCGTGGCGCTCGCCAGCGTGCGCTGGGCGCGTGGAGGCCAGCTGGGCTGGCTGGCGACGGTCGCCGCCCTCGCCGCTGCGTGCGTCCTGACACGGGCCCTGATGAACCCGCTCTGGTACCTCGGCGTGATCGCGCTCGTCCTCATCGCCCGCCAGCCGCGCCGGCACTGGGCCCCGGCGCTGTGCATCGTGGTCGTGCCGGGCCTGCTCATCGCCGCGCTGATGATCAAGAACCAGGTGGTCTTCGGCTCCCCGTCGCTCAGCTCGTGGCTGGGGTGGAACCTCCAACGCGTCACCATCGACGAGCTCCCGGTCGAGACCCGCCAGCAGCTGATCGACGAGGGGGTGCTGACCCCGCTCGCGAGCTACCCGGTGTTCCTGCCCACCGACACCTACACCGACGTCATGGGTCCGTGCGAACGCGAGTACCCCGACATCCCGGCCCTCGCCGAACCCACCAAGTCCACCGGTCGCGAGAACTTCAACGACGAGTGCTACCTGCCCGTCTACCGCGAGAGCCTCGCCAACGCGATCGCAGCCGGTCGCGCCGAGCCCGGAGCCACGGCGCGCGCCGTGGTGGGTTCGTTCCAGATCTGGTCGGAGTCGTCCTCGCAGTACGCGTTCGTCTACGACAACCGACTCCACATCGATGGCGCCGACACGCTCTACCGCCAGGTGATCCTGCTCGATGTCCCGTACGACCCACCGGTGACGACCAACGCCGGGTGGTGGATCCCGATCGGCACACCGGGCGGTCGGTGGCGCGCCAGCCTCACCGTCATCGTGGCCACGGCGATCGCTGCGGCCGCCGGGATCCGAAGCGGCCTCCGCCTGCTCCGACGACGTGCCAGCCCCCACGACGCGGCGCTCGCGGTGATCGGCTTCACGGTCGTGACGGTCACGGTGATCGGCAACCTCTTCGAGATCGGGGAGAACAACCGGTTCCGGTTCATGGTCGAGCCGGTGACGTTCGTGGCGCTCACCTGGTTCGTCGTCGGCGCCGTGCGTCGCCTCCGGGCTCGCCGAGCTCCGCGTCTCGTGTCCCCGACACCGGATCGGACCTCGACGACGCCCTCGACGGCACCAGCGACGACACCCTCGACGACCGGCCCGGGATCGCGCTGATCCCGAGCGTGGGAGGATCGACCCATGAGCAACCTGAGTGCGGTGCGCGTGGTGCTGTGCGACGACCATCCCATCTGGCGCACCGGAGTCCGCGCCGACCTGGGCGAGAACTTCCACGTCGTCGGCGAGGCCGGCGACGCCGACGAAGCCATCGAGGTCATCACCGCCACCTCCCCCGACCTCGTCGTGTGCGACCTGCGCATGCCGGGCGGCGGCGGTCTCAAGGTGGCTCGGACCTGCGGTGAGACCAACCACATCGTCATGCTCACCGTCTCGGAGGCCGAGCGCGACCTCCTCGACGCGGTGGCGGCCGGGGCGCTCGGCTACCTCGTCAAGTCGACCCCGCCCGACGAGCTCCGCAACGCCCTGTGGCGGGCCGCGCAGGGCGAACCGGTGTTCTCGCCGGCCCTCGCCGCGCTCGTGATCGGTGAGTTCCGACGGATGGCCAAGGACTCGGGTCCGGTGCAACCCCTGTCCGAGCGGGAGCGGGAGGTGTTGCAGTACGTCGCTCGCGGCCACACGTACAAGGAGATCGGCGAGACGCTGTTCATCGCCGACAAGACCGTCGAGAACCACGTGCGCAACATCCTCCAGAAGCTCCACCTGAGCCGCAAGCAGGAGCTCATCCGGTACGCCCTCGACCACGGCATCGACCAGTGAGGACCCGGCCGGGGTGCCGCTCGTCCCAGCCCCGGCCCTCGGCGACGCCCAGAACCTGACGTCTCGTCAGGTCGGTCCGTGCTCCTCACATCTGCACGACACCGACCGACAGGTAGATCGGCGTGCTCGCACGCGCACCGACGCGTGGTGGCCGGACCCTGGGTTCGGGCCACCCGCATCCATGGGGACAGCGAGCGCTTCGGGGCTCGGAAGAAGGGGCGGACAATGACCGACGAACGCACGAACCGCAGATCCGAACGGGTGCGGCGCCCACGTCGAGGGATGCTCGGCGCCACCGCCGCCACACTCTGCCTGGCGCTCGTCGTCGGCGCCTGCGGCACCGGTTCCAACAACGCAGGCGACGGGGTCATCCCCGGCAGCATCCCGAACGAGCTCGAGGCCGACGAGGCGCCGCAGTACGGGGGCAAGCTCGTCGTCGCCGTGCCCGCCGAGACGAACGGGTGGAACCCGTCGATCAACCAGTGGGCCGATGCCGGCAGCATGGTCGGGTCGTCGGTCATGGAGCCCCTGGTCATCCTCGACAAGGAGGGCAACCCGGAGATGTACCTGGCCGAGTCGATCACGCCGGTCGACGGCACCGACTTCAAGGAGTGGACCGTCACCGTCAAGCCGGGCATCGAGTTCCACAACGGCGAGAAGCTCGACGCCAACGCGGTGCAGCTCAACCTCGAGGCGACCTTCACGACCGGCCTCACCCAGATCGCCATGGCCCCCATGTACGACCGGGTCGAGCCGGCCGGTCCGCTCAGCGTCCATGTGTTCCTCAAGCAGACCTGGGCGCAGTACCCCCAGGCCCTCGCCAGCGCCGGCTGGATGCTCGCCCCGGCGATGCTCAGCCACGAGAACGCCAACGGCGAGGTCGACGGCGGCGTCCTGGATCCCATCGGAACGGGACCGTTCGTGTTCCAGCAGTGGAAGCAGAACGACACGTTCCGGGTCACCAAGTTCGACAAGTACTGGCGCAAGGCCGCCAACGGGGACACGCTGCCCTACCTCGACGAGATCGTGTTCCGGCCCGTCGTCGACGACGACGCCAAGGAGCGTGCGCTCGGCAACAACGACATCGACATGGCGTACACCACCTCTGCCCAGGTGGCCGAGCGCATGAGCGAGAACGACGACTTCACCGTCATCCGGGACTACACGAGCGAGCGAACGTTCGTGATGCTCAACACGCAGGACGGTGAGCTCAACGCGGGCAACCCGTTCACCGACGAGCACGCCCGCAAGGCGGTGGCCTACGCCACCAACCGCCAGCAGATCGCCGATCTCGTGGGAACCGGCGTGCAGATCACCACCCAGGGCTACCGCCCCGACTCCCAGTGGCACGTCGACGACGCTGATGCCGGCTACTACCCGTACGACCCGGCCAAGGCCAAGGAAGAGATCGAGGCGTACAAGGCCGCGACCGGGGCCGACAGCCTCTCGTTCAAGCTGAGCGGCCTCCCGGCGCTCGAGGACGCCACGCTCATGCAGGCGCTCCAACAGCAGTGGCGCGAGGTCGGCATCGACGCCCAGATCGAGCAGATCGACCAGGTGAAGTACATCTCGACCATCGCGCTCGGCGGCTTCCAGGCTGCGTGGTTCCGCTGGTACGGCTACCCCGACCCCGATGCCAACTACGTGTACAACGCCGAGGAGACCGCCCAGGGCGGGGTGCACATCAACTTCACCCAGTACACGAGCCCAGAGATGCAGGCGAACCTCCTGAAGGGCCGCTCGACGAACGACTTCGCCGAGCGGAAGGCCGCGAACGACGCGGTGATCAAGGAGGTCAACGAGAACGCGTTGAACATCTGGCTGTTCGACACGCCCTACGCAATCATCGCCAACAACCAGGTGCGGGGACTGAACGAGTTCCGAACCCGACCGTTCGGCAACTACCTGCCCAAGCCGTACTGGTCCGACGTCTGGATCAAGCCCGCCACCTGATCAGACCGGTCGGAACCCGCGGGGGAACCGGACCCGGGGAGCGTCTCGACGCTCCCCGGGCATCGACCGTGGGGCCCATCGCGATCGGGCGTCGCCCACGGCGTTCTGAGGGAACCGCCCGATGGGCCGTGCGGGACATCTGGCCCACGGTGGGAGCATGGACCCCACCCTGCCCCCGGCCCCTCGTCGCCTCCCGCCCGACCCCGAGATCCGGACGACCACCGGATCGGACCGCACTCGCTCGGTTCGCGTCGCCGCCCCACCGGAGCGACCGTCCTCGCCGCCGCTCCCGCCTCGCGATGACCGGCTGCGGCCGTCCCCGGACGACGGTGACGATCCCGACCGGTCCCGGGCCGGGGCGATCTGGGTCACGGGAACCGGCGCGTTCCTGCTCCTCGCATCAGCCGCCGTCTTCGTCGCCGTGCGGTGGGAGCACCTCGACGACCAGGTGAAGCTGGCCATCCTGGTCGCGCTGACCGGCGGGTTCCTCCTCGCCGGTCGGAGGTTCCGCCGTGCCATCCCGGCGACCGCCGGCGTGCTCTTCCACCTGGGTGCCCTGCTCGTCCCCGTCGACATCGCCGCGTTCGCCGTGAACGTCGGACTGCCCGTGTCGCAGCTCCTCCTCCTCACGGGCTCGACGGCCGCCGGCAGTTGGTTCCTCCTCGACCGGGCGGACCCGTCGGTCGTCATGCGATGGGCGGCAGCGACGGCATCGATCGTCGCCCTCGCGGGCGGAGCGGCCGTCGTCGGCCTCCCGGCGCCGCTCGTCCTCGCCGTCGCCGCGCTCGTCGCCGCGATCTGGCGATCACCGAACCTCGCGCTCGGCTGGGCGGCGGTGGCGGGCGCCGGTCCGGTCATCGTGTTCGCCGAGCGCGTGTGGACGAGCCCGTGGATCGGCTCGACGTCGACCACATCGATCACCGGCGCCATCGGTTCGAGCACGTCGGTCCCGAGCGGCTCCTGGGCGCTCAGCGGAACGATCGCCGCGCTCGTGATGGGTTGGGTGGCCCGCCGGCGAGGCGAGGTCATCCTGCTGGTGCCGGCGACGGCCTCGCTGGCGATCGGCGTCACCGCCACGTGGACCATCCTCGACCCCGGTGTCGAAGCCGGTCTGCTGGGTGTCTCCGCCACGTTCCTCCTGATCGAGGTGGTGGCCGCCCTGGTGCGCCGCGATCCGTTCTGGGCCCGTCCGGCGCGGGTCGCGTCGTGGGTGGTCGAGGCCCTGACGGCGGCGACCATCCCGGGTCTCGTGGTGGCCACGACCTGGTGGACCCTCGACGAATCGATCCTCGACCCGAGGCGGACCACCCTGACGGCGGCTGCCGTCCTGGGCGCGCTCGCGTGGTTGGCCGGCGACGTCGGGCGCATCGCCGGCGAGCCCCGGAGGACCGGCGCGGTGCGTTCGATCGCCCTCGGAAGCGGATGGTGGCCGGCCACGCCCGGGATCGTCTCCATGGGACTGGTCGCGGTCGCCCTCGGCACCGGGTCGTCGATGGCGGTGGCCATCGCCATGGCAGCGGTGTCCGCCGCAGTCGTGCTGACCGGACGGCCCGGCGGTCACGCGGTGGCCGCCGCCCTCACCATCACCGCACCACTCGTCGCCAGCTTCGATCTCGTCGTCAACCGCGGATGGCGTGGACCGGGAGCCTTCGCCTGGTCGACGATCACCGCCTCCGAGCACCACCTCGCCGTGATCGGGGTCAGTGTCCTCGCCATCGCGGGCGCGCTGGTTCTCGCGGGTGCAGCCAGCATCCGAGCGCACCTTCCCGACGCGTCGACGAACGCACCCCTGGCGTGGCTCCTCGCCGTCGCCTCGATCGGCCCGGTCGCGATGGCGGTGGTGGTGCTCGCGGGGCACCTGCCGAACCTGGCGCTGCTCATCGGCGCAGCTGTCACCCTGTGGGCCGTGGCCGTGGTGCTGGATCGGGGCGGTCGCGTCGCTCACGGGAGCGGCATCGCCGGCCTCGGATGGGCGGCGCAGCTCGGCATGCTCGCCACGCTCCTCGGCTCGGACCTGATCGGCGTCCGGGGCACCGTGGTGCTGGCCGGGGTCCTGGTCGGGCTGCAGCTCACCGACGCCGCCCGGCGGCGGTCCGAGGTCCCGCTCGTCGGCCTTGCCGTCACCGTTCCGGTGCTCGTCGGGACGATCTGCGCCGATGCCGGCCTGTCGGGACCTCAGACCGGGCTCGCGCTCACCATGCTCGCGGCGGTGGCGGCCGGCATGCACCTGCTGATCGGCGGCCGACGGGGTTGGCCGGCGGTCGGAGTCGTCGCCGCGAGCGCCGCGTCGGGTCTCGTGCTCGCCGCCGGCACGGCTGCAACCGGTTGGTCGGCGGTCCTGGTCCTGGCCGGGATCGGCCTCGCCTACGCCGTCGTGCACCACAGCGCACCGGCTGCGTGGATCAGCGGGGTCGCCGCGGTCGTCGCCACCTGGGGGCTGCTGGCCGACGGAGGCGTCGACGCATCGGACGCCTACCTGGCACCCGTCGCCCTCCTGCTCGTCGTCGGCGGCGCGTCGGCACGGCGGTCGAGCACGGTGAGCTCGTGGGTGGCGTACGCACCCGCCATCCTCGCGCTCGGGGGGAGCGCCCTGGTCGAACGGATCGATGGTGGCAGCGGCGTGCACGCCCTCGTCGCCGGCGCCGTCGCTGCGCGCGCGCTGATCCTCGGTGGTGCCCGGCGCCTGGCTTCTCCGCTGATGCTCGGAACGATGCTGGTGGTGGCCCTCACGGTGCACGAGTCGCTGGCGGTCACCCGCCAGGTCCCGACCTGGGGTTGGCTGGCCCTCGGCGGCTCGCTGCTCGTCGCGGCGGGCATCGTCATGGAACGACGGGACACGTCGCCCCTCGAGACGGGCAGGCGGCTCGTCGATGTCGTGGGAACCCGGTTCAGCTGACCGGGCTCAGGACGCCAGCGGTGCCGCCACCGACCGCTCCGCCACGACCCGCCGCAGGAAGTCCGCGACCGTGCGGTTGAACGCGGCACCGTGCTCGAACATGAAGCCGTGGGCACCGCCACCGATGATCGCGAGCTCGGCGCCGGGGATGAGATCGGCGATCTCCTCGGAGTCGCCGAGTGGGGTGAGGATGTCCTGGGAACCCACGAGGACCAAGGTCGGTGCCCGGACCGTCCGGAGCGCGAACCGGATGTCGTCGTCGGCCGCGAGGATCGCCTGCACCTGAGCGAGGAACGAATCCGGGGTCAGGTTGTCGGCCAGGGAGCCGAGCAACCCGAGCGCGGGCCAGAACCGTCGGAGCGACCGGGGACCGATCACCCACCGGACGGCGTAGGTGGTGAACCCGCCCATGCCGTCGCGCTCGGCGACCTCGGCCCACTCCTCCAGGAGCTCGCGACGCCACGGGAGCTGACGACACGCTGTGCACGCCAGCACCAGCGATCGCACGCGCTCGGGGTGGCGCACCGCGATGATCTGGCTGATGACCCCGCCCATCGAGGCACCCATGATGTGAGCGTCGGCGTACCCCGCGGCGTCGAGGACCGTGAGGGCGTCGGTGGCCATGACCTCGAGGTCGTACGGCCCGGGAGGACGGTCGGAACGGCCGACCCCCCGGTTGTCGAACACGATGACGCGGTGGCGCGCCGCCAGGGCGAGCCGTTGGCGGACCCATCCCCGGCTGTCGGCGCCCAGACCCTGGATCATCAGGAGCGGCTCGCCGTCGCGGCGACCCGAGACCGAGTAGTGCAGCCTGGTTCCGTCGGACGCTTCAACGATCGGCATCGGGAGCTCCCTCGACGACGGCGACGGCGACGGCGCCGCTCACGCGGCCGGCTCCGCGATCCGGAGGTAGGTGACCTCGGTCCAGGCGTGGAGCTGGCGGATCACGTCGATCGTGGCGCGCTGTGGCTTGACCCCCAGCGCCTCGGCGCAGCGCGAGCCATCGGCCGTTCGACCGCGTGTGAGCAGTTCGTGGACGTGTGGTGGGATGGGGGCACCGGCCATCCGGGCACCGAGCCGGGCCGGCCGCCAACCGGGGCCGAGGACGGGAAGCGGGACCCGCCGACCCATGAGCGCCGCCTGGGTGGCCCGCACCGTTCCCTCGCCGACGACGTTGACCGGGCCGTCGAACCGACGGTGGACCGCCGCCACGAACGCGGCCGCGGCGTCCTCCTGGTGCAACACCGAGAAGGGCGGGTCGCAGACCGCCGCCACCGGCACCACCGGGAGACGCAGCAACCGGCCGAGCGGGCTGGGGAAGTGGGGCCCGACGAACGGTGCGCTGCGCACGAAGGTCACCGACGCACCGGCGTCGGCGGCCGCCTCGCGGGCGACCCGTTCGGCGTGGTGCAGCGAGTGCCCCCACGGGGTCGTCGGATCGGTCGGATCATCCTCGGTGGGCCGTGCCGGAGCGCCACGCCGGCGGCCGTAGACCTCGATGCCCGACCGGACGACGATGTGCTCGAGCGCGCCGGTCGACGCCGCCGCACCGAGCGTGGCGATGGAACCGGAGGCGGTTCGGGCGATGGCCGAGGACGGGGTGCACCGGGCGAACGGTTCGTAGGTGCCGAGGTGCACGACGACGGTGGGGGTGAACGACCGCACCGCGCCGGCGACCCGATCGCGATCACGCGGATCGATCCGCCAGAACTCGGCGCGGGCCAGGCGCCGCCGGGGTGGATCGATGTCCATCCCTGCGATGGCGTCGATGGCGCGATCGGCCTCGAGCAGGGTGGCGACCCGGGTACCGAGCTCGCCCCCCATACCGGTGATCAGCACTCGCACGGCCACACCCCGATCGTACTGGTCGGCCGGCGGTCCGACCTCGACCCGCCGCATGGCCGCGGGGTCGGCATCAGTCGTTCTTCTCGTACACCAGCCGCAGTCCGTGGAGGGTCAGCCACGGTTCGGTGTGCTGGATCTGCGAGGAAAGGGGCGTGATGAGGTCCGCCAGCCCGCCGGTGGACACGACGGTGCACGGCCCCAGCTCGTCCTGGATGCGGGTGCACAGGCCGTCGACCTGGGCCGTGAACCCGTAGACCGCGCCCGACTGGACCGACTCGACGGTGCTCTTGCCCAGAACGTGTCGCGGCTCCTTCATCTCGACCGCCCGGAGGGCCGAGGCGCGTCCGACGAGTGCATCCATGCTGATCTCGATGCCGGGGGCGATCGCGCCGCCGAGGTACTCGCCGTTCGCCGACACCGCGTCGCAGGTGGTGGCCGTGCCGAAGTCGACCACGACCGTCGGACCCCCGTACACGTCGAACGCCGCCACGGCGTTGGCGATCCGATCCGAGCCCACCTCCTTGGGGTTCTCGACGAGGATGGCGATGCCGGTCTTGACGCCCGGCTCGATCACCACGGGGTCGAAGTCGAGGTAGTGGTCGGCGAGCTCGCGGAGGCCGGAGGTGACCCGCGGGACCCCGGAGGACACGGCGATGCCGTCGATGTCGTCGAAGTCGAACGAGCGGAACGACAACAGGCCCTGCAACATGACGGCGAGCTCATCGGCTGTCCGCGAGGCCTCGGTGGCCAGGCGCCAATGGTCGAGCAACCCGTCTTCGGGTCGCCGGTCGAACGCCTTGGTGGCGGCGCCATCGAGCTCGTAGAGACCCACCACCGTCTGGGTGTTGCCGGCATCGATGGCGAGCAGCACGAGTGTCCTCCTTCGGCCGGGTTCAGCCACGACCGGTCGAGCCGACCGGATGCGCGTGCCGTCATCGGGTGCTCGGCGTGCGCGGCGCTCACGCTACCCGAACCGGCCGACGGCGCCGGCGACCTCGGTGGCGCCGGGTCGAGCGGTCGTGGACCGACCTCGAGTGGTCGATCGAGCGCCTGGTGCGGTCAGGTCGTGATGTCGAGACCGATGTCGAGGACCGGTGCCGACTTGGTGATCGCACCCACCGAGATGAGGTCGACCCCGGTGTCGGCGAAGGAGGCGACCGTGGCGAGGTCGACCTCGCCACTGACCTCGAGCAGCGGCGGGGTGCGACCCAGGTCGGCGCACGCGCCTCGTGCCGCCGCGACGCAGTCGCGCACCTGGTCCGGCGACATGTTGTCGAGCAGCAGCGCGTCGGCGCCCGCCTGGACCGCCTCGATGACCTGGTCGCGCCGGTCGCACTCGACGTGCACCGTCCGACCGGGCCACCGCGCTCGCGCCTGGCCGACCGCGCCGGCGATCCCCATCAGCGCGAGGTGGTTGTCCTTGAGCAGGATCCAGTCCGAGAGGTTGCCGCGGTGGTTCGCCCCGCCACCGGCTCGGACCGCCGCCTTCTCGAGGCTCCGGAGCCCCGGGGTGGTCTTGCGGGTGTCCCAGATGCGCGCCGACCCGGTCGTCGCCGCCGCCGTGACGTAGCGGTTGGTGAGCGTCGCCACGCCCGAGAGGTGGCACAGGAAGTTGAGCGCCGTGCGTTCGGCGGTGAGGATCGACGAGAGCCGACCCGACGCGGTGGCGATCGTCGCGCCGGGGACCACACGGTCGCCGTCGTGCGCGGTCCACACGAGCTCCACGCTCGGGTCGACCCGAGCGAAGGTCTCCGTCACGCACGCCGTGCCGGCCAGGACACCGTCGCCGCGCACCACGAAGGATGCGGACGCGGCCAGGTCGTCGGGCAACAGCATCGAGGTGAGGTCGCCGAGCGGGGTCAGGTCCTCGGCGAGGGCTCGGCCGACGGCTTCGGACACGGCGGTGGGGGGCGGTTCGAGTGCGGCGGGCATGGCCGCCAGCCTTGCCGAGCACGAGAAGCGTCGCGCAATCCGCAGCGCGACCCGCGGGTCGCGCCGACCCGGGCCACCGCAACGGCAGGTGCGGTGCCCGGCGACCGCTCCCCCCTCGGTTGTAGCCTCGGTCCCCGCCGGCTGGCACGAAGGAACGGGTTCATGGCCTCCACCTCCCCCACCGGGGACCACGACGATCCTGCGGCCGACGCCACGGCGCTCGTCGAGCACGCTCGGTCCTCACGCCGGCTCCGCAACGTCCTCGTCAGCGTGCTCGCGGTGCTCACGTGCGTCGCGACGCTCGCCAGCGTGGTCGCCGTGTGGACCCACGAAACCCTCTTCGACACCGACTCGTGGATGGAGATCGTCGGCCCGCTCGCCGAGGATCCGGCGGTCACCGATGCCGTCGGCGTGGCCATCAGCGACCAGCTCTTCCAGGTCATCGACGCCCAGCAGCTCGCCACCGACGCACTGCCCGAGCAGGCGGCCTTCCTCGCCGCGCCGCTCACGAACGCGGTGGAGGGCTACGTGACCACCGGTGTGCAGCAGCTGCTCCGAACCGACCAGTTCCGACAGATCTGGGACCGGGCCAACCGCCTTGCCCACGACGCGGCGGTGAACGTCCTCCGGGGTGAGCCCGTACGCGCGCTGACGACGGCGGACGGGACCGTGAGCCTCAACCTCCTCCCGCTCCTGGCTCGGGCCATGGCGTTCCTCGACGAGAAGGCGCCGCGGCTCTTCGGCGACCGGCCGATCCCCCAGATCACCGTCGACATGCCGATCGATCAGGCCCGGGCCGAGCTGTCGGCGGCGCTCGGGCGCACCCTTCCCGAGGGCTTCGGCGTGTTCGTCCTCGTCCAGAGCGACCAGTTGGCGGCCGCACAGCGCGGCGTGGTGCTGTTCGACAAGCTCGTCTACGTGCTCATCGGGCTCACGATCATCCTGCTCGTCGCCACGATCGTGCTCTCGCTCAACCGACGCCGCACGGTCATCCTGCTCGGGTTCGGGATCGCGTTGGCGATGGTGACCGCCAACGCGATCGTGTCCGCGTTCCAGGACCAGGTGCTGGGCCTCATGGGGAGCGAGGTCTCGCGGAAGGCCGCCGCCACCACGGTGACGCGTCTGGTGAACAGCCTGGAGGTCAGCACCACGGCGCTGACCTGGATCGGTCTCATCGTCGTGTCCGTGGCGTTCCTCGCCGGCGACAGCCGAACGGCTCGCGGGGTGCGCCGGGCGGTCGTCGGCGGGGCGAGGCGAGCCCGCGACACCGGATCGTCGGTGGTCGCCACCGGCGATCGATCGATCTCGGTGACACCGCTCCCGGTGGTGGCTCGCCACCTCAGCGCCTTCCGGGCCGGCGGGGTGATCGCAACGATGCTCTGGCTGATCGTGACCGACATCACCTGGGTGAAGCTGGCCCTGATCCTCGTCGCGTTCGTCGCCTACGAGGCGGCGGTCACCGTGCTCGGCCGTTCGACCGACGACACGGCTGCGTCCGACATCGCCATCTCCCCGTGAGCCTGCTCGGCGCGCGTCCTCACCGGCCCGGCCGACGGGCTGTCCGGCCGTCCCGGCACCGCTGACCCGACGCTCCCCCACGGGGCCGCGCCGATCGGCGAGAACGATCAGCCGGTGACGCCGAGGACGAGCCGGACCCGCTGATCAGGATCGGCCCGCTCGAAGTCGCTCCGGGTGTGCGCGCCCCGGCTCTCTTCCCGTTCGGTGGCCGAGGTGAGCACGCCGCGGGAGACATCGATCAGGTTGCGCACCTCCCAGTGCGAGCGGGTGTCGGTGCCGTCGTCGATGGATCCGGCGAGGCGCTCGATCACGGTGGCGGTGTCGTGCAACGACGCGTCGGAACGCAGCACGCCCGCGCCACCGGTCATCGAGCGCTGCAGCTCCGTGCGGATGTCGTCGGTTCGGGCACCGTCCTCCCCGGTGCATCCGGCCGACGGACCTGCTTCGACAGGGGCGGCGACCACCGGCGACCACACCGGTGGCGCCCACGACGGGAACCGACCGCCGATGGACGTCGCCGACGGGGTGTCGCCGCCGAGCAGCGCACGCATGGCACCCGTCGCCTCGGGTCCCGACCTCCCGCGGTCGATCGCGTCGATCACCCGGAACCCGAACACCATCCCCTCGAGCAGCGAGTTCGACGCCAACCGGTTGGCACCGTGCACCCCCGAGCAGGCCACCTCGCCCGCGGTCCAGAGGTTCGGGAGCGACGAGGCGCCGTCGAGATCGGCGATCACGCCGCCGCACAGGTAGTGCGCGGCGGGAGCGATCGGGAGCCAATCGACCGCCGGGTCGAGCCCGGCCTCGTGGAGCGCATCGGCGATGGTCGGGAAGCGCGTGTCGAAGTGGTCGAGATCGGTGGCGTCGAGCCAGCAGTGATCGACCCCCAGATCGAGCATGCGGCGGGTCATCGCCCGGGACACGGCGTCGCGAGGCAGGAGCTCGTCCACGAAGCGCTCGCCGTCGATGTCGCGCAACAACGCCCCGTGTCCGCGCAGCGCCTCCGACAGGAGCGGTCGCGGCATCCGAGGGTGGTGGAGCGCGGTCGGGTGGAACTGCACGAACTCGATGTCGGCGACCGCGACGCCGGCCCGCAACGCCATGGCGACGCCGTCGCCCGTCGCCTCCAGCGGGTTGGTCGTCACCGCGAACATCTGGCCGGCGCCGCCGGTCGCGAGGAGGACGTGGTGGGCGCGGATCTCGCGTCGCCGTCCGGTGGCATCGAGCGCGACGACCCCGCGACACCGGCCGTCCTCGACGATGAGATCGCAGGCGAACGTGTTCTCGTGCAGCGCGACGGCGGTGAGGCGCACCGCATCGACGAGTGCTCGCTCGATCTCCGCGCCCGTGGCGGCCCCCCCGGCGTGGACGATGCGCGCCATGCTGTGTCCGCCCTCGCGGGCGAGCTCGAGCCGGCCGTTCTCGTCACGGTCGAACATGGCCCCGAGGGCGATGAGCCCGTTCACCCGTCCGGGACCCTCGTCGACGAGCACCCGGACGGCCTCGAGGTCGCACAGGCCGGCACCCGCCTGGAGCGTGTCGGCCAGGTGGAGGTCGGTCGAGTCGGGGTCCTCGCCGAGCACGGCGGCGACGCCGCCCTGAGCCCAACGGGTGGTGGCCTGGTGCAACTCGCCCTTGGTGAGGACACCGACGCGGAGCCCGTGCGCGTCCGCGGCGCGGACCGCGGCCGAGAGACCCGCCACGCCGCTGCCCAGCACGAGCAGGTCGAGGTCGTCGGTCACGGATCCCCCGATGCGCAGGTCCGAGGTGGCGACGGGACGAGCGGGCTCGCAGGGGCCCGCACCCGCAAACTATGACGCCGGACGATCGCCGGCTTCGGTGGGTGCGAGACGGTGGGGACGCGTGGGTCGTTCGGGGTCGAGGTCGTCGGAACCGGCCCGGTCAGAGCCCGCCGAGCTCGACGTCGAGGGTCGCCATCTCGCGGTGCACCTCGGCCTGGATCTCGACGTAGCGCAGCGGACCCGGCGACGACGCCTTGGCGAGCGCAGCAGCTGTCGCCTCGTCGATCGGGCGGTTGGCGGTGTCGACGTGGACGATCAGCGGGGCGTACTCGTCGATCTCGGCGTCCTCGTAGTCCCCGTAGGTGATCACGATGATGCGATCGCCGGGATGGACGAGACGGGCCGCGGCACCGTTGAGGCACACATCGCCCGGACCACCGGTGATGGCGTAGGTCTCGAAGCGCGCGCCGTTGTCGATGTCGACGATCGTGACCTGCTCCCATTCGCGGATGTCGGCCAGCTCCATCAGTTCGGTGTCGAGGGTGATCGATCCGACGTAGTGGAGGTTGGCATCCGACACGGTTGCCCGGTGGATCTTGGACTTCATCATGCGACGACGCAAGAGCTGCTCCGTTCTGCTTGGCGCCTCGGGGGTCGCCTTGCGGGAGGTGACATTTTCACGCTACCAGCGGCGCCGGCGACAACGCCACGCGACATGCCATCTCGACACCGGATGTCATCTCGCTCGGCCGGGGCCGTCGGCCGCGGAAGGATCGACGTCACGCTCGGGGCCGCTGACCGCGACGTTGTCGAGCAGCCGGGGCGTACCCACGCGCGCCGCCGCGAGCAGGCGCAGCTCACGGTCGACGACGGTGGCGCGCACCATCGTCGACGGGTCGATGAGCTCCACGTAATCGAGGTCGGCGAGGGGTTCCGCGTCGATCATCGAGGACACCAGAGCGATGACCGCGCCGGGGTCGCGCTCGCCTGCGGTCACCGCGTCGGCCCCGGCCTGCAGGGCGCGGTGGATGACCAACGCGGCCACCCGCTCCTCGGGCGAGAGGTAGACGTTGCGGCTCGACATCGCCAGACCGTCCGCCTCCCGGACGATCGGGCACCCGACGACCTCGACCGGGAAGGAGAGATCGCTGGCCATCCGCCGAACGATCGCCAGCTGCTGGAAGTCCTTCTCGCCGAAGTAGGCGCGACACGGCCCCGCGATGGCGAAGAGCTTGGCGACGACCGTGGCCACACCGTCGAAGTGGGTCGGCCGCGACGCGCCTTCCATGCCGGCCGCCAACGCGGGCACCGACACCGTGGTGATCACCGGCTGCGGGTACATCTCGGTGACCTCGGGGACCAGGACGATCCCCACCCCGGCCTCCTCGCACCGCTCGAGATCGCGGGGCAGGTCGCGCGGGTAGGCCGCCAGGTCCTCGCCGGCGGCGAACTGGAGCGGGTTCACGAAGATGGTGGCGGCGGCGAGATCGCACTCGAGCGCCGCCCGCTCCATCAGCGATCCGTGCCCCTCGTGCAGGAAGCCCATGGTGGGCACGAGCCCGACCGTCCCTGCGTCCCGACGCACCTGGTCGAGGCGCGCACGGAACGCGGTGATGGTGTCGACGACCTCGATGCCAGCCACGCGGCGAAGGTTCTCATGACCGGCGGTGCGACCTCAACCTCTCGAGCGCCCACCTCCCGGCTGCTCGCCACCACCCGCAGATCTCGATCGAGACGCTCGACCGAGGAACGACCAGTCGGAACGTTCACCGTCGCTGCCTGACGGGTCGGGCGGGCCGTCGCCACCGAGGCCGTCGCCGAACCCCGCCGGCGGTCCTGCGCGCGTGCCCCGCACCGACAGGCCCAGCGGCAGGGCCACGGCGACGAACGAGACCAGCGGGAGGAACCAGGTGGGCTTGTGCTGCTCGAACGCCGGGTGGACCAGCACGTCGATCCCGACGAGGACGAAGACGGTGGCCAGGCCCACCTTGAGCTTGCCGAGATCCAGGTCGAGGTTGGCCACGACGTAGAACATGCTCCGGAACCCCAGGAGGGCGAAGACGCTCGACGCGAAGACCAGGATCCCGGGCTTCCCGTAGGAGAACCCGATGGGAACCGCGCCGGCGAAGAACAGGTCGGCGGTGAGCAGCGCGACGAGGAGCACGCCGCCGAGCGTCAGGGCCCAGGCGCCGTCGGGGCGTCGGATGTGGAGCGAGCGTTCGCGGTAGACGGGTTCGATGCGGTCGGCGAGCTCGAGGTGGCGGACGAACCAGCCGTGACTGGGGTCGGGTTCGTGGTGGCGGGTGCGCAGGAGCAACGTGGCCATGGCGAAGAAGGCCAGCGAGACGGCGACGGCGGCGACCCAGCTCGAGCTCTCGCCGAGCGCCGAGCCCACCACGATGAAGGGGATCCGCATCAACAACCCGAAGAGCAGCGAGACGTACACCAGGCGCCGGCCGATCGTCCTGGGCGGAGCGAAGGCGTGCAGGAAGAGGGCGAACACCAGGACCTGATCGACGGTGAGCCCCTTCTCGATCAGGAACCCGGTCTCGTACTTGATGGCGTACGTCTCGCCGGCCTCGAGGCCGACGATCACGCCGAACGCCAGCCCCGTGACGAGGCACACCGCCGACGAGATCGCAGCCGTGCGCAACGGCAGCGGGTTGCCGCGGGGGATGACGAAGAACTCGACGGCGAGCAGGAGCGGGGCGACTCCCAGGAAGAACACCCAGAGCAGGAACGAGACCTCCATCAGGAGCGCTCGGACCCGGGCACCGCGTCGGTCGCGAGGTGGCGTGCTGCGACGACGAGCGCGTCGTAGAGCGCGAGCTCGTCTGTCGGAATCGCCCGACGGTGGCGTTCGATCGTCTCCCGGTCGCCCCGGACCGCGGGTCCGGTGAGCGCCCGTCGGGGACCCACCTCGGCGACGTTGTCGACCGACCCTCGCGCCAGGTCCAGGAACGCCTCCAACGGCACGCCCACCGACGATGCCAGCCGCTCGACCTGGGCGAGGAGCGTGACGACGTGGTTCGACGCCACGCACGCAGCCGCGTGGTAGCGCGCCCGGTCGGCGTCGTCGATCTCGATGGACCGCCCGCGGAGGGCGTCGACCATCTGCACCGCCACCTCGTCGCCGGCGACCGCGAACCACGCTCCGGCACCGAGACGCTCGGCGCCGATCACCGGGTCGGGCATCGACACCAACGGATGCATGGCCGCCCGGCGCGGGTGGGGCGCGAGGGCGTCGAGGCCCAACGATCCCGAGAGGTGCATGACGACGGTTCGGTCCGACGCGGGAAGCGCCCGCGCCACGTCACCGATCACCGCGTCCGGGGTGGCGACGACCACGACGTCGATCTGCGGGTCCCGAGCGACGGAGGAGAGGTCGTCCCCGCGACCCACGATGGGATGGGCCGGCCACCCCGCCCCCTCGAGCGCCCGGTGCAGCGATCGACCCGCCCGGCCTGCGCCGATGATCCGCACCCCGAGTGCCATCCGATCACCCTTGCACACGATCGTGGCGAGCCGCCGTGACCGGGGCGACCCGGTTCAGAGCGGATCGACCCGGCGGACGTGGCCCTCCGCCCGCTCGGGCCAGTCGTCGGGCACCAGCCCGGGTGCGATGTCGGCGAACGGCGCCATCACGAACCGTCGCTCGGCCATGCGGGCGTGGGGCACGCACAGATCGGGCTCGTCGATGCTCCCCGCCTCCATCCAGATGATGTCCACGTCGAGGGTGCGGGGGCCCCATCGCTCCGAACGAACGCGGTCGGCCGCCGATTCGAGCCGGTGGCAGACCCCGAGGAGCTGGCGCCCGGTGAGGTCGGTGTCGATCTCGACGACCAGGTTCAGGAAGGGTCCCTGGCCGCTCGGCCCGCCCATCGGCTCGGTCTCGTACACCGGTGAGACCGCCACGACGCCGCCGAGCGAGCCGATCGCCTCGCGGAGGATGGCGCGCCGGTCGCCGAGGTTCGAGCCCAGGCTCAGGAACGCCCGCATCGATCCGTCACCTGCCACGCGTGATGCGCACGCCCGACGTCGAGAGCTGCTGCGGAACCGGGGGACGGAGCTTGCGCACCGCGACGGTGACCTCCACGACCCCGTGGACCCCGAGGACCACCTCCGAGATGCGCTCGGCCAGGCGTTCGAGCAGCACGAAGTGCTCCGTCGTGACGATCCGCTCCACCTCGGCGGCGAGCACGCCGTAGTTCACGGTGTCGCCGAGCGTGTCGGTGCGGCCGGCGATCGACAGGTCGGCGACGACATCGAGATCGACCTCGAGCGGCTGCACCCGCTCGCGCTCCTCGGGCAGCGCGCCGCAGATGCCGAGGGCGCGCAGGCCGCGGAGCTCGATGCGGTCCGCCGGGGCGGACGTCGTGGGGGGATCAGCCATCGCTCAGCGGGGGGACGGCGGGATGCTTCGAGCCGCCGCCACGAGCTCGCGGCCAACGGGACCCATCTGGCGTCCGGTCATCTGCTCGACCACGGTGATCGCGCGGGGACCCGTGTCGATGAGTCCGTCCCACAGCAGGTAGCCGGCCATCGCGCCGCAGATGCGGTCGCCGAGCTCCTCACCGTGGATCAGCAGCTTCGACCCTGCACCGAGCAGCTCGGCGATCTCGGGGAACACCGTGGCGAGGAACGTGGCCGGCTCGTCGGCGGGGAACGGCCAGTGCCGGTAGGGCAGGTTGAGCTCGTCGTAGTTGTGGAGGTTGTGCGGCGCAGGGATCACCGAGATCACGCAGGTGAACTCCTGCTCCCGGATCCAGATGATCTCCTCCTGCCGGCGGACCTTGCGGTGGTTCGCGCCGTACCCGCCCGGCCGCTCGCAGATGGCGAGCTGATCCTTGATGATCCACGAGAAGTTCCGGGGACGGATCCCCTGAGCCCACTTGCCCTTCGCTGCCACGCTCTTCATGGTGCCACGCTTCGTTGCGGTAGAGGTGCGAGCCACCGGGGTGATCTCGCGGACGGATCGGACAGATCTGCTGGGGTCGTGCCGGCGCGTTCGGAGCTCGGCAGGGCCGTGCGTCTCATGCGGCCACGACCCTCGCGGCCTGGACGGTGGCGAGCACGTCGTGGGCGCGTATCGCACGCACCCCCTGGAGCATCGCCCATGTGGCGGTGGCCAACGACCCTTCGAGTCGGTCATCGACCGGGGCGGGGATCGGCGACGACTCGGACCCGTCCACGTCGGCGAGCAGGCGGCCCAGGAGCCCCTTCCGACTGGTGCCGACGACGACCGGCTGGCCGAGGTCGACGATCTGGTCGAGGTTGGCGAGCAGCGCCAGGTTGTGGGCGTCGGTCTTGCCGAACCCGATGCCGGGATCGACCCAGATCTCCTCGATGCCCGCCGATCGGCCCGCCTCCACCCGGTCGCGGAGGAAGCGCCGCACATCGGTGACGACGTCGTCGTAGTGCGGGTGGTCCTGCATCGTGTGCGGCGACCCCTGCATGTGCATGGCCACCCACCCGACCCCGCTCTCGGCGGCGACGTGGTGGAGCGAGGCCGAGATGTCGTTGATCAACGTGGCGCCAGCGGCGACCGCAGCCCGAGCGACGGCGGCCTTGGTCGTGTCGATCGAGACGCGCACCTCCGCTGCCAGCACCTCGATCACGGGGATCACCCGGGCCAGCTCCTCGACCTCGGAAACGGGTTCGGCACCGGGGCGCGATGACTCGCCGCCGACGTCGATGATCGTCGCTCCTTCGGCAACCATCGTGCGGCCGCGATCGACCGCCGAGATCGGGTCGAGGTAGCAGCCTCCGTCGGAGAAGGAATCCGGCGTGACGTTCAGGACCCCGATCACGAGGGGCACAGCACCGAGAGCGGCAACAGCGGGCACGGGAAGCCAGGGTACTTCGGGCTGTCAAATCCACGGCAGGGCGAGGGCACGGACCCGAGCGCTCGCCGGCGTCGATCGGGTCTGCCCGGTGGACCAGACCCGTCGTCCGGCCCACGGGTTCGAACGGGTTGGCGTTAGCCTGCGCGGAGCAGCAGCGATCCCACCAGGAGGACGACCCAGATGGACGACAAGACGGCCATGGAGCACCGGCGACTCGGACGATCGGGGCTCCAGGTCAGCGTGTTCTCGTTCGGTTCCTGGGTCACGTTCGGCAACCAGGTCGACACCGGGCTGGCGCGCGATTGCTTCGCCGTCGCCCGGGAGGAAGGCGTCAACTTCTTCGACAACGCCGAGGCCTACGCGGGTGGCGAGTCCGAGCGGATCATGGGTGCCGCCATCGCCGAGCTCGGCTGGTCCCGCCAGAGCTACGTCGTGTCCACCAAGCTCTTCTGGGGCATCGACGGCGACCTGGTCAACATGTCCAACACCCTCAACCGCAAGTACCTGCTGCACGCCATCGATGGATCGCTCGAGCGGTTCGGGCTCGACTTCGTCGACCTCGTCTACTGCCACCGCCCCGATCCCGACACGCCCATCGAGGAGACGGTGTGGGCCATGTCCGACATCGTGGCCTCGGGCAAGGCCCGGTACTGGGGAACCTCGGAGTGGAGCGCCGACGAGATCCGCGCCGCGTGGAACATCGCCGAGCGCCACCACCTCCACAAGCCGGTGGTCGAGCAGCCGCAGTACAACCTCTTCGAACGCCGCCGGGTGCGCCGCGAGTACCGACGCCTGTACGACGACATCGGCCTCGGGCTCACCACCTGGAGCCCGTTGGCGTCGGGGCTGCTGAGCGGCAAGTACATCGACGGGGTCCCCGACGGCAGCCGGGCATCGCTGCCCGGCTACGAGTGGCTGCGCGACGCGCTCACCGATCCGGCCCGCAACGCGAAGGTCAAGGATCTCGCGGCCGTGGCCGATCGCCTCGACTGCACGCTCTCCCAGTTGGCCATCGCCTGGTGCGCAGCCGACCCCCACGTGTCGTCGGTGATCACCGGTGCCAGCAGCGTCGAGCAGGTCCGCGAGAACATGGGCGCCAAACGGGTCCTGGCCGCGCTCACTCCCGAGCTGCTGGCCGAGATCGACACGATCACGCGGTAGCTCCGCAGCTCCTGGCGGTGGCCGCCGCGGCCGGACCGATCAGCGGCGCGAGCCGTCGATGAGGCGCATGGCCTCCGAGCGCGTGGCGCTGTTGTCGCGGAACAGCCCGCGGACCGCCGACGTGACCGTCGAGGCACCGGGCTTTCGCACGCCGCGCATCGACATGCACAGGTGCTCGGCCTCGATCACGACCAGCACGCCCCGGGGCTGGAGGACGCGCTCGATCTCGTCGGCGATCTGCGACGTGAGACGCTCCTGGACCTGCGGACGTCGGGCGTAGGCGTCGACGAGCCGAGCGAGCTTGGAGAGACCCGTGACCCGTCCGTCGCGGTTGGGGATGTAGGCCACGTGCGCCGAGCCGATGAAGGGCACCAGGTGGTGCTCGCACATGCTGGTCATCGAGATGTCGCGGACCATCACCATCTCGTCGTGGTCGGCCTCGAACATCACCTGCAGGTGCTGGTCGGGTTCCTCACGGAGGCCGCAGAACACCTCGGCGTACATGCGCGCCACCCGATCGGGCGTGTTCCGCAGACCGTCGCGGTCGGGGTCCTCGCCGATGGCGAGCAGGATCTCGCGCACGGCACGGGAGATGCGGTCCAGATCGACCGGCTCGGTGAGCGCGACGGGCCGTTGGCGGGGGCGGTGCCCAGCCGACCGTTCGGTCGGCTCCGCCCCGTCGGAGCCGGTTCGGTCCAGGTCGTCGTCGAGCTCGATCGGGAGGTCGCGTTCGTCCACTGCATCGGTCACGGTTCGGTCCTCGTTCGCGGTCGGAGCGGTCGTCGACGATGACGACGGGTCGGTGGATCAGGGCGGATCGCGCCCGCGCCCACGCCGGGGTCAGGCACCGGGATCGATCTCGGTGGTGCGGAGGTTCTCCGCTCGGGTGAGCGGGCCGACGGTGGCCGCCGACGATGGCGCCTCGACGACACCTGCGGAGCGGTCGCGGCGCTCGGTTCCGATGCTCGACGGCGTGGTCTCCCACGAGTCGAGGTGGCCGAAGATGGCCATCAGCTCGTCGTCGCCGAGGGTCTCTCGGGCCACCAGCGCATCGGCGAGCTGATCGAGCGTCGCCCGGTGGAGCGAGAGCACCTCGCGGGCTTCGGCGTGCGCCTCGTCGACCAGGCGTCGCACCTCCGCATCGATCGCCGCCGCGACGTGATCGGAGTAGTTGACCTCGTGGCCCACCTCCTTGCCGAGGAAGACCTCGCCGTGCTTCGCCCCGAGTTGGAGCGGTCCGATGTGGTCGCTCATCCCGAACTGGGTGACCATGGCCCGGGCGATCTGGGTGGCACGTTCGATGTCGTTCTGGGCGCCGGTCGTGGGATCGCCGAAGATCAGCTCCTCGGCCGTGCGTCCGCCCATGAGCATCGCCATCTCGTCGAGCAGCTCCGATCGTGACCGCATGTTGCGATCCTCCGACGGCAGCGCCAGCGTCCATCCGAGGGCTCGCCCGCGGGCGACGATGGAGACCTTGTGGATCGGATCGGTGTTGGGGAGCACGTGGCCGACCAGCGCGTGACCGGCCTCGTGGTAGGCGATGACCCGCTTCTCCTTGTCGGACATGACCCGGCTCTTGCGTTCGGGACCCGCCATCACCCGATCGATCGCATCCTCGACCTCGGCCATGGAGATGGCGGCATGCGCACGACGGGCGGCGAGGAGCGCCGCCTCGTTGATGGTGTTGGCCAGATCGGCACCGGTGAAACCCGGCGTGCGGCGGGCGATGACACCGAGGTCGACGTCGGGTCCGAGCGGCTTGCCCTTGGCGTGCACGTCGAGGATCGCCCGGCGTCCGACGAGATCGGGCTGGTCCACGACGATCTGGCGGTCGAAGCGGCCCGGTCGCAGGAGGGCGGGATCCAAGATGTCGGGACGGTTGGTGGCGGCGATGAGGATGACGCCGGTGGAGACGTCGAAGCCGTCCATCTCGACGAGGAGTTGGTTGAGGGTCTGCTCCCGCTCGTCGTGACCGCCCCCGAACCCGGCACCGCGATGGCGGCCGACGGCGTCGATCTCGTCGACGAAGATGATGGCCGGGGCGCTCGCCTTGGCCTGCTCGAAGAGGTCGCGGACCCGACTGGCCCCGACCCCGACGAACATCTCGACGAAGTCCGATCCGGAGATGGAGAAGAAGGGTGCACCGGCCTCGCCGGCGACCGCCCGGGCGAGCAGCGTCTTGCCCGTGCCCGGCGGCCCGAAGAGGAGCACGCCCTTGGGGATCTTGGCCCCCATGGCCTGGAACTTGTCGGGGTTGGCGAGGAACTCCTTGATCTCCTCGAGCTCCTCGACGGCCTCGTCGGCACCGGCGACGTCGGCGAAGGTGACCTGCGGTTGGTCCTTGGAGAACTTGCGGGTCTTGGCCTTGCCGAACCCCCGACGGCCACCCCCGGCACCACCCATCATGCCGCCCATGAAGTACACGAAGACCCCGATGAGCAACAGGATCGGCACCCACTGGTAGAACAGGATCAACCAGATGCTCTCGCCCTGGGAGTTCACGTTGAGGTCGACGTCGGCGTCGAGGAGCTGACGGGTGATCGACTCGGTGTAGTCGCCGGGGTAGGTCACGACGTACGGCGTGCCGTCGGTGAGGTCACCGGCCACGACGTCGTCGTGGCTGTGGATCTCGGCGGTCCGGACCTCGCCACCCGTCAACGTGCGCTCGAACTGGCCGAGCGGGATCTCCCGTGGCGGGTCGGGGCGCCACAGCAGCGTCGTCGCGAGCAGCACGACGAGCGCTGCGGCGCCGCCGATGAGCAGGTTGCGAACGAGCGGCTTCATGGCGGCTCAGGGTATCGGCGGGGCGTGACGCCCGTGATGTCGAGGACCGATCGCGGGAACGATCGACCGGCTCACGCCGTCGGCGTGGCTCCATCGGGGTGTTCGACGAACCGGCAGATGCTCTTGAGGTTCCGGTACCGCTCGACGGCGTCGAGCCCGTAGCCCACGACGAAGTCATCGGGGATCTCGAAGCCGACGTAGCGGAGCGGCCGCTCCATGGGACGGGCGCTCGCCTTCTTCAGGAGCGCGCACACCTCGAGAGACGCCGGCTGGCGGGCCCACAGGTTCTTCAACAGGTACTTGAGGGTCAGCCCGCTGTCGACGACGTCCTCGACCACGAGCACATCGCGGCCGTTGAGGTCGAGGTCGAGGTCCTTGACGATGCGGACGATCCCGCTCGTCTTGGTGGCCGACCCGTAGGACGAGACCGCCATGAAGTCGAACTCGACCGGCAGCTCGATCGCTCGGGAGAGGTCGGCCATGAACATGAACGCACCTTTGAGCACGCCGACGAGCAACGGCGAGCGTCCGGCGTAGTCCGCGGTGATCTGGGACCCCATCTCGGCGATGCGAGCCTGGAGATCCGCCTCGTCCACGACGGTGTCGCCGAGATGGGGATCCGAGCTCAACTCGACAGGGGTCGGCGGCGCGGGTTCGTCCATGCGACCCGCACACTAGCGATTCTGCGGACGGGTCGGATCGCCGCGACCTCGACGACCCGACCGATGAGCCCGGACCCCCCGAACACCTCGTCGGGCGGCGGACCCCGCCGGTTCGGTCACGCAGGTCCGAGGGTGTCGGCTCCGTCGCTCGGAGGCTCGAGTCGCAACCTCCCGACGGTCCGTGCGACCCGCCACCCTCGCCCGACGTCGGCGCCGACCGCCTCGAGACGAGCGACCGCCAGGACACGCTCGACGGTGGCGGTGTCGGGCGGGTGCCGATCGGGCGAACAGGAGCGCAACCACGTCCGCACGGCCACGCGCGCGAGGGTGACCGGCGCCGCGGCCAGCGCCGCTGCATCGGTGGGGTCCAACGCGTCCGCCTCGACGGCCAGGTGCTCGGCGGCGTCGCGTGCGTGGTCGGCGAGGCGGGCGAGGAGCGGCACGACGTCACGGCCAGCGACGTCGTCGAGCAGCGGGATCACCTCGTGACGCACCCGGTTGCGCCGGAACCTCGGATCGTCGTTGGACGGGTCCTCGACCGGGACCAGCCCGGCGGCGGCGCACAGCGCTCGGGTCTCGGTGCGGCGCAGGCGCAGGATCGGTCGGCGCTCGTCGGCACGCATGGCGGCGATGCCCTCGAGACCTGCTCCCCGCACCATCTGCAACAGCACGGTCTCGGCCTGATCGTCGGCGGTGTGGCCGGTGCAGGCTCCGCCGGGGAGCGCCTGGTAGCGGGCGGCGCGGGCACGCGCCTCCAGGTTCGGACCCTCGCCCACCACGACCCGCACGCTCCGGAACGACGCGCCGAACCGCTCGGCGGCCGAACGGACGACCTCCGCCTCGGCGTCGCTGCGGTCGCGCAGGCCATGGTCGACGTGCACGGCGGTGACGTCGTGGTGGCGCGCCACGGCCAGCAGCAGCAGGGCGAGCGAGTCCGCGCCGCCGGACACGGCGCACACGAGGGGTTCGCCGGAGGGTGCGAACGAGCAGCGTTCGAGCAACGTCTCGATCCGGTCGCCGAGCGTCGGCCCCCCCGGTTGGTCCGGCACCGGCCGCGGTCCCGGCGCCACCTTCGCGCTCGGAGTCGCTCGGGTACCGGGCGGCCCCGCCGGGCTCATGCCAACGCGGGCTGGAGCCGAGCGACCCAGAGCTCGGGCTCACGGATCTCGAGGATCGAGGGCAGGTTCGACGGGTCCTGCCAGACGTGATCGAGCAGTTCGGTGCCACCGGCCGATTCGACCGCGGTGATGAAGCGTTCGCCCTGCTCGTACTGGTTCATCTTCGCCTCGAGCCCGATGAGCTGCTGGAAGAGGCGGGTGAGCCCCCGGGTGCTCTGCCGGCGCTGGTGGAGCACCCGGCCGAACCGCTCGGCGCCGGGGACCAGACCCTCACCGGCGCGGTCCATGGTGATGTCGCCGTGGCCCTCGAGCAGGCTCATGAGCCCGCCGATCTGGTTGAGGACCTCGCGTTGGTCGTCGGTGGCGATGAGCGCCATGATGCCGCCGTCGTCGAGGGGGTTGGTCCCCTGGCGCACCGCCGCGACCACCCGGTCGAGCGCCGCGAGGAAGCGGGCCGGGTCGGGATCGACGGCGTCCATCGACTGGCTGACCAGCGAGAGGACGTGCTCGCGCATCCACGGCACGCCGGTGAACTGCGCCCGGTGGGTGACCTCGTGCAGCGCCAGCCACAGCCGGAACTCGCGTGGGGGGAAGGCGAAGAGCTTCTCGAGGGCCAACACGTTGGGCCCGACGTAGTAGACGAGGTCCTGCTCAGCCGGGTTCTCGTCCTCGATGATGAGCAGGTCGTACTGACCGAGCACCCGTGTGGACATCCACCCGAGCATCGCCCCCATCTCCGCCCCGGCGGCCTTCTGCGTGATGGGCGAGAACGACGACGAGGACATCCGCTGCTCGAACTTGTCGATGAGCGGTCGCAGCAGTCGCTGGAAGGAGGCGATGTTGGCCCGTACCCAGCCGGAGCGATCGGTGACCCGAGCCCGTGCCGGACCGGCCAGCGATCGCAGGCCGGTGGTGGCGGCGACGAGCTCCTCGGCCTGGCTGGTGAACTCGGCGAAGTCGGGCTCGAGCGAGTCGTAGTGGTACGACTCGGCGAACGGCTCACGACCCGACACCTTGACCGCGACGCGCTCGGCGAGCGCCCAGTCCACCGCTCCGGCGCTCATGGTTGCCCGCCGTGGGAACCGGGGAAGGGGCCTAGTGCTTGGGATAGCGCGGCGCGACGACCTTGACGAGGTACCCGATGAGGATGCCGATGCAGATCAGGACGACGCTGAGGAAGAGAACGACCCCGAGCCAGTAGTGCCAGACGACTCCGAACACGTGCATGAGGACACTCTAGGCGGCGACCGATCATCGGCGACAGTTCGGCCGGAGCCTCACTCGGCGCTACCGACGGCATCGGTGCGGAGGCCCGCCGACGTGGAGGTCTCAGCCGCGCCCAGTGAGTCGAAGATGCGCTGGCGCAGCGCATCGGGCACCTGCTCGACGCACTTGTGCTTGATCACGATGCGCAGTTCGGCCTCGAAGTCGAACACCTCGAGACAGGGGCTGCAGTCGTCGAGGTGGGTGCGGATCTGGCTGCGGCGGTCATCGGTCAGCTCGCCGTCGAGGAACGTGTACAGCTCGTGCAACGCGTCGTCGCAGTTGCCGTGATCGTGGTCGTCGTGGTCGTTCATGGTGCTGTCCATCGGTCGGTCGTCACCTCAGTCGCCCGCACCGACATCGGAGTCGGCAGCGTCGTCACCACGCTTGTCCGGCGACCGAGGTGCTCCCACGGTCACCGGCTCGGAATCGTTCGCTGCGGGGGTTGCCGCCACCCGCTCGGTGAGCCCTCGCGAGTCGGCGAACTCGTACAACGCCTTCTGCAGCGCCTTTCTTCCCCGGTGCAAGCGGCTCATCACCGTGCCGATCGGGATGTCGAGGATCTCGGCGATCTCCTTGTAGGAGAACCCCTCGACATCGGCGAGCAGGACCGCGACGCGGAACTGGTCGGGCAGTGATTCGATGGCCTCCTTCACCTCGATGTCGGTGAACCAGTCCATGAGCTCGTCCTCGGCGCTGCGCCCGGCCCGGGCGGCCTCGAGCCCGCCGAGGCGGCGGTAGAGGTAGAGGTCCTCGGTCTCGTCGAGCGCGGTCTCGTCGAAGCGGCGCTTCTTGGCCCGGTAGGTGTTGATGTACGTGTTGGTGAGGATCCGATAGAGCCACGCCTTGAGGTTGGTGCCCTCCTGGAAGCCCCCGAAGCCCCGGTACGCCTTGAGGTAGGTCTCCTGGACGAGATCCTCGGCGTCGGCGGGGTTGCGGGTCATGCGCAGCGCGGCGGCGTACAGCGAGCTCATGTACTGCATCGCTTGATCCGCGAAGGTGGCCTGATCCGACATCTCAGCCAGGCTACCGGTCCGATCGCCACGATCGTGATCGACCGGTCGGTCGACGGGGCACGTCAGACCCGCGGGTCGCGGCGGACCGACAGGCCACGCGGGTCGATGTAGTGGCCGGTGAGGGTGCGCTCGTCGTGGCGCATGCGCCACGAGAGCAGGCGACCCGCGTAGTCGGCGCGCACCGACGCGTAGGCCGGGTCCGACGCGACGTTGGTGAACTGGTCGGGGTCGTGCTCGAGATCGAAGAGGATCGGTTCCATCGCGCCGAAGTGGACGTACTTGAAGCGGTCGTCGCGGATCACGTCGAGGCTGCACTGCTCCATCGTGAAGCCGAGCAGGTCCTCGATGACATGATCGGCGGGGGTGCGGAAGTCCCACTGCCAGTGCACCTCGTCGCGCCACGGTCGGTCGGGTTCGACCCCGTGCACGAAGCCGAGCAGCGAACGTCCGTCGCACTGGAGCGGCACGTCGCCGCCGAGCCACTCGAGGATGGTGGGCATCACATCCACGTGCTCGGTGAAGCGCTCGACGACCGATCCTCGAGATGTCGGCGGCGCGGTGGGATCCCGGATGATGAGCGGGACGTGGTAGCTGGCATCCCAGTAGCCGAGCTTCTGGATCAGGCCGTGATCGCCCATCTGGTCGCCGTGGTCGGACGTGACGACGACGAGCGTGTCGTCGAGCTCGCCGGTCGAGGAGAGCCAGTCGAACAAGATGCCGAGCTGGTGGTCGACCTCGCTCATCATCCCGTAGTAGGTCGCTCGGAGCTGGCGCACCGCCGCCTCGGTCTCCGGGGCGTTCACCAGCCCGAGGTCGAGCACCGCGGCGGCGAACAGGTGCTGGGCGCGCTCGGCAACCAACCCCGGCGACCGGACCGGCAGGGGCACCTCGGAGGGGTCGTACTGGTCGTGGTACGGGGCAGGAGCCAGGTACGGCGGGTGGGGACGGATGTAGCTGGCGTGCACGAACCAGGGTTCGTCGCTCGATGCCCGATGACCGTCGATCCACGCCATGAGCGACTCGGTGAGGAAGGCGGTCTCGGAGTGCTCGGCCGCGTACCTCGCCGGTGCCCAGGTCGCCTCGTGGTCGGCCGCGCCGGGGACGTCGGCCGGTGCGTACAGGTCCGACAACCGATCGGGGACCTCCACCCCTTTCGAGGCCAGCCACCGCGCCCACACGTCGAGGCGCTCGCCGCGGAGGTCGACGACGGGGTCGAACCCAGGGAGCACCTCCTCGTAGCTGAACAGGCGGGGGTCGTCCGGAGCCAGACCACGTGGGTCCACCGTGCTGTCGGTGTACCCGAACAACTTCGGATCGAAGCCGAGCGCACGCGCCTCGAGCGCCAGGTTGGTGAACCGGCGGTCGAGCGGCGTGCCGTTGAGGACCGCGCGGTTCGTCATCAGGTAGGTGCCGGTGTACAGGCACGCCCGGCTCGGACCGCAGGGCGCGGCGTTGGCGTGGTGACGGCGGAACCGGGTGGCGTCGCCGGCGAGGCGGTCGAGCGCCGGGGTCCGCAGGACGGGGTGACCGTCGATCCCGAGGCAATCGCCCCGCCACTGGTCAACGGTGATGAACAGGACGTTGCCGCGCATGGCGCGGTGTTAGCAGACCACGGCAACGAGCGCGTCGAGCCCGGCCCCGCCACACTGGGAACGGCTGCGCGACGAACGAGGACCTTCGCGCCCTCGCGGCGCGGCGACCGCTGGCACCACGACGCCGAGGAGGCACAAGATGGCCGACGATCAGGTTCCCGGTTGGACCGAGGTGGACGGGGCGCTGCACATCGAGCTCGAGTTCGCCGACTTCTCCGAGGCCTTCGCCTTCATGACCCGGGTGGCCATGATCGCCGAGTCGATGAACCACCACCCGGACTGGTCCAACTCGTGGAACCGCGTGGTCATCGCCATCTCGAGCCACGACGAAGGCGCCATCACCGAGACGTGCCGTCAGTTCGCCCGGTCCGTCAACGGTCTCCTCGGCCGCGGCTGAACCGGGCCGGGGCGGTCCGTTCGCCACGTCGGGCCCGCACACGATCGCGATAGCGTCGTGATGATGACCCCGCAGGAGTTCGCCGATCTCGCCCACCTGCGCCGGGCCCGAGATCTCATCGACCGGGCGTACGCGGAACCGCTCGATGTCCCGGCCATGGCACGCGCCGCGCTCATGTCGCCCGCGCACTTCTCGCGTCGGTTCCGAGCTGCCTACGGCGAGACGCCGTACAGCTACCTCATGACGAGGAGGATCGAACGGGCGAAGGCCCTCCTGCGTCAGGGCAACTCGGTCACCGACACCTGCGTCGCGGTGGGGTGCACCTCGCTCGGCTCGTTCAGCGCACGCTTCACCGAGATCGTCGGGGAGACCCCGTCGCGGTACCGGGCCCACGATCACCGAGCGCTCCACGGCGTGCCGTCGTGCGTGAGCAAGATGGCGACTCGGCCTCGTCGCTCGCCGATCCGCATCTCCGCGTGATGGCCGTCGCTCGCCGCTGACCCGAGGCTCGGTGGCGTCGACACCCGAGCAGGAACGGAGAAGCAACCAACCGGACGACGCTCGTATCGTCGACGACATGACCGTCACCGCCTCGACCATGTTCATCTCCGTCCACGACCCCGATGCCGCCCTCGGCTTCTACCGCGACGCGCTCGGCCTCGAGGTCCGCAACGACGTCGCGTCGGACGGGTTCCGCTGGGTCACCGTCGGGGCTCCGGGCCAGGACGTCGACATCGTCCTGTCCCAGCCGCACGGCGGTCGATCCCCCGTCGAAGGCGATGCGTTGCTGTCGCTCGTGACCAAGGGCGCGCTCCAGGCAGCCATCTTCCGGGCCGACGACCTCGACGCCACGTTCGAGCAGGTGCGAGCGTCCGGGGCCGAGGTGCTCCAGGAGCCCACCTCGCAGCCGTGGGGCGCGCGGGACTGCGCCTTCCGGGACCCGTCGGGCAACCTCGTTCGCATCGCGCAGGCCTGAGGTCCTCCTCCGGTCGCCGGGTCCCGCCATCGGCGAGGATCCGGTAGAAAGCGGTTGTCGCCGGCGATCGCCTGCGACGACACGGCCACCGTCCCGGCGAGGTCTCGGATCGATCCGCGCGACCACGACTCGGCTTCTCGACCGATGGAGACACGCGATGCCCAGGGCCCGCACGACAACCCCTCCCCCCGACCTGCACCTCGCCGACCGCCATGACCTGATCCGGGTGCAGGGCGCTCGGGTGAACAACCTGCGAGACGTCAGCGTCGAGCTCCCGAAGCGGCGGCTCACCGTGTTCACCGGTGTCTCCGGCTCGGGGAAGAGCTCACTCGTGTTCGGCACGATCGCCGCCGAATCGCAGCGGCTGATCAACGAGACCTACAGCGCGTTCGTGCAGGGCTTCATGCCGACGATGGCCCGGCCGGACGTCGACGTGCTCGACGGCCTGACCACGGCGATCCTCGTCGATCAGGAGCGGATCGGCTCGGACCCGCGATCGACGGTGGGCACCGCCACCGATGCGAACGCGATGCTGCGCATCCTGTTCAGCCGGCTCGGCAAGCCGGCCATCGGTTCTCCCCAGGCGTTCTCGTTCAACGTCGCGTCGATCAGCGGTGCGGGGGCGGTGTCGATCGAGCGCGGCGGGCGGTCGACGACGGAGAAGCGAAGCTTCAAGATCCTCGGGGGCATGTGCCCGAGGTGTGAGGGGCGGGGCTCGATCAATGACATCGACCTCGCCCAGCTGTACGACGACACCAAGTCCCTCAACGAGGGTGCGATCACCATCCCCGGTTACAGCATGGACGGTTGGTACGGCCGGATCTTCCGAGGGTGCGGCTTCTTCGACCCGGACAAGCCGATCAGGAAGTTCACCAAGAAGCAGCTCGACGACCTGCTCCACAAGGGGCCGACCAAGATCAAGGTCGACGACATCAACCTCACCTACTCGGGGCTCATCCCGAACCTCAAGAAGTCGATGCTCTCCAAGGACGTCGACTCGCTGCAGCCCCACATCCGGGCCTTCGTGGAACGGGCGGTCACCTTCACCACCTGCCCGGACTGCGACGGCACCCGCCTCGGCGCCGAGGCCCGCTCGTCCAAGATCGGCTCGGTCAACATCGCCGACGCGAGCGCCATGCAGATCACCGATCTCGCCGAGTGGGTGAAGGGGGTCGACGATCCGTCGGTCGCTCCGCTGACCGAAGCCCTGACGGCGACCCTCGACTCGTTCGTGGCGATCGGGCTCGGCTACCTCTCGCTCGACCGACCATCGGGCACGTTGTCGGGGGGCGAGGCGCAGCGCACCAAGATGATCCGCCACCTCGGCTCGTCGCTCACCGACGTCACCTACGTGTTCGACGAGCCCACCATCGGGATGCACCCCCACGACATCGCCCGGATGAACGACCTGTTGCTGCAGCTGCGCGACAAGGGCAACACCGTGCTCGTCGTCGAGCACAAGCCCGAGGTGATCGACATCGCCGACCACGTCGTCGACCTCGGGCCGGGCGCCGGCTCGGCGGGCGGGACCGTCTGCTTCGAAGGCACCGTCGAGGGCGTTCGGGCCAGTGGCACCATCACCGGGCGCCACCTCGACGACCGCACCACGCTCAAGGAGACGCTGCGGGCCCCCACCGGCACGTTGGCCATCCGCGGGGCCAGCACGAACAACCTGCGCGACGTGGACGTCGACATCCCCCTCGGCGTGCTCGTCGTCATCACCGGTGTCTCCGGGTCGGGCAAGAGCTCACTCGTGCACGGATCGATCCCCGCCGATGCGGGAGCGGTGACGGTCGACCAGACCCCGATCCGTGGCTCGCGCCGGAGCAACCCGGCGACCTACACCGGGCTGCTCGACCCGATCCGCAAGGCGTTCGCCAAGGCCAACGACGTGAAACCGGCGTTGTTCAGCGCCAACTCCGAGGGCGCCTGCCCGAACTGCAACGGCGCCGGGGTGATCTACACGGACCTCGCCATGATGGCCGGCGTCGCCACCACCTGCGACGTCTGCGACGGCAAGCGCTTCGATGCGAGGGTGCTCGAGTACACCTTCGGTGGTCGCAACATCGCCGAGGTGCTCGCCATGTCGGTGACCGATGCCCAGGAGCTCTTCGGCGACGGGCCCGCCAAGACCCCGGCCGCCCACAAGATCCTCGGACGGCTCGACGACGTCGGCCTGGGGTACCTCCGCCTGGGCCAACCGCTGCCGTCGCTGTCCGGCGGCGAGCGTCAGCGGCTCAAGCTGGCCACCCACCTGGCGGACAAGGGCGACCTCTTCATCCTCGACGAGCCCACCACCGGCCTGCACCTCGCCGACATCGACCAGCTCCTCGGCCTGCTCGATCGGCTCGTCGAGGCCGGCCGATCGGTCGTCGTCATCGAGCACCACCAGGCAGTCATGGCCCATGCCGACTGGATCATCGACCTCGGACCCGGTGCCGGCCACGACGGCGGCCGGGTCGTGTTCGAGGGCACCCCCGCCGACCTGGTCGCCGACCGCTCCACCCTCACCAGCGAGCACCTCGCTGCGTACGTCGGCGCCTGAGCGTTCCGTTCGAACCCTGGCCCGCGAGCTCGGGGGCACGGACAACGAGCACCCTGCGGCGTTCGCCCGAGCCCAGGAGTCTCGACCGCCGAGCGCGCCGACGGAGCGTGTTTCGCCGATGGCACGCACGATCCAGGGATGGGGCGAGATCGCCTCGAGCGGCGCGGGGTGGTTGCTCAGCTCGATCCTGGTGGAGGGTCGAACAACGCCAGCTCGGCAGCGTCGGGTGCTTGGACGAGCGGTCGCCATCCGTCGAGGTCAGCTCGGCGGATCGGGTGACGGTCCCAGGGTGGCTCCGAGTTCCGTGCATCGATGCGCCGCCAGAGTTCGTCGACCGGCAGGTCGAGGTAGTGCAGTTCGACACCGACACCAAGGCCGCGAGCCACGGACCGCATCTCGTCACGTTCGATCCGTGCCCAGAGGCCGAAGTCGAGGACGACGCTCGAGCCACGACGCACGCCTGACCGTGCTCCACTACGACCAGGACTTCGACAAGATCGCGAAGATCACCGGTCAACCCTGCCAGTGGGTCGTGCCAGCCGGCTCGGTCGACTGAGGAGAATCGGCCGAACCTCCCGAGGCGCCCGCGACCGGCTTCGTCACCAGATGCGTAGAACGTGCCCTCGAACCATCGATCTGGGCGAGGGTGGCTCTGGTGTTCGGGGCTACGCGTTCCGGGACGGGGTTTGTGGAGCCCGGGAGGAGAATTGAACTCCTGACCTGCTCATTACGAGGGACCACGTCACCCGTTCGCGGATCGGCCTGGGTGCTGGGGTTTCGCCCTGGGCGGGCGGCGTGTGCCCCCGAATCTGCCCGCGAGCTGCCCGCGGGCAACGCGAAAAGAAAAGCCGCACGACCCCGCGAAACGACTGCACGGCGGTGACCGCCCGGCACCGGTCTACCCATGACAACGACCGCAAGTGACCGCACCGTCCTCCCGTCGGGCTACGTCTGGCTGACCGCCGACGAGGTGTCCGACGCCATCTCCGTCCCCGCTGAGACGCTTCGTGGCTGGCGCCGCAAGGGCGTTGGACCCCGCTTCGCCAAGCTTCCGAACGCCCAGGTCCGGTACCGGGCCGATCAGGTCGAGACGTACCTCTCGAAGCTGGCCGCCGCATGAGCGCCCTTCGTCCGCAGAAGGTCATCATCCAGGACGTCCAGCTCCGCAAGGGTCGGGCGTCGAAGTTCCAGGTCCGCTGGACCGTCGATGGTGCGCCGCATCAACGTGGCCGTCGCACCCGTGAGGAGGCCGGCGCCTACCGGGACGCCCTCCGGGACGCCGTCCGAGCTGGTGTCCGTTTCCGCACCGACGACGGCGAGCCTGAGTCCTGGCATGAGCCGGTGACCGAGGGCGGCGTCACCATCTACACCGCTGCCCGCCAGTACCTCGCCGCCGAGTGGGTGGCCTGGTCTGCCTCGTCGCGTCGTGGCGCCTACGACGGCCTTGTCCAGGTGATCGAGGCGACCGTGACCGCACCCGTCCCGCCGGTTGTGGCAGCTGGGCTGCGCCCGTGGTTGCGGGCCTGCCTGTCCGCCCCGACCGTCACCGCCGGCGTGGCCATCCCGGCGGACCCGGAACCGTCCGGGTTCGAGCAGGCGGAGGCTGCGGCGTGGATCGGCGAGCACTCCCTACCGCTCGCCGGGCTGACGCCGGCGAAGGCGGACGAGGTCCTGCGCCGTCTGGCGCTGACCGTCGATGGCCAGCCGAAGGCGGTCGCATCCTTCAAGCGGCAGCGGTCGGTGTTCTCCAAGTTCGTCCGGGCGCAGGTCCGTCTCGCTCGTCTCGATACGAACCCGCTCGAGGGCACCGAGGTCAAGGCTGCCTCGACGGCGAAAGCGAAGGCCATCGATCCTGGCGTCGTTCCGGACGGTCGGACAGCGAGGGTGCTCCTCCAAGCGGTCGCCCTCGTGTCGCCGGCTGCCCGCCAGCTGGTCGCACCGATGGCCGTCGTCTGGCTGGCCGGGCTTCGCCCATCGGAGGTCGCTGGGCTCACCGTCGAGCAGATCCTCTTGCCGGAGGACCCGGATGATTCGGAGGCGTGCGGCGTTCTCGAGGTGCGCACTCCCCGTGTCGTCGCCGGGTCCCGCTACACGAACAACGGCTCGGCGTTCGATGAGCGGGCGAAGACAAAGGGCACTGGCGCCGCTGGCGGTCGGGA
>JBBSTY010000023.1:0-33201 GCA_038235385.1 Acidimicrobiales bacterium
ATGCCCATCGTCTCGATCTGCTTTTTGTCCGTCATGCCCAGCTGCTTCATCGCCTCCAGCTCCGCGGGCAGGCCGTGCGTGTCCCAGCCGAACCGGCGCTCCACCCGCTTGCCGCGCTGCGTCTGGTAGCGCGGCACGGCGTCCTTGACGTACCCGGTGAGCAGGTGGCCGTAGTGCGGCAGGCCGTTGGCGAAGGGAGGGCCGTCGTAGAACACGTACTCGGGGGGCTCGCCGGGCGCGCCGGTGCCGTCGGCCGGGCGGTTCTCGATCGACTTGGCGAACGTGTCGTGCTCGTCCCACGCCGCGAGCACCCGGCGTTCGATGGCCGGGAAGTCGGCTCGGCCGGCGACGGCGGGATAGGGGGCTTCGTCAAAAGCGCGAGGATGCTCGCTCATCAGGGATCTCGCTCGGTCGATGGCAACGGACCCGAGGCCGGGCCCGGCGGGCCGGATCGCAGCGCTCGACCCGGACCGATGGGATGGTCAATCCTATCGGGACCGCCTCGAAGCTCCGGAACGGTTGCGCTCCCGCGACAAGGTTGACAGACGTGCGTTGCGGGCGTACTATCCGGCACCTTTTCTGCAGTTCCTCGGGGGAGGAACGCGCCAGCCCCTTCGGTTAGGAGTTGTGACAGATGGCCCAAGCCAACAAGTCGACCGCGACGAAGGCGACGACGACGAAGGTGACTGCCAGGAAGGCGACCCCGACGAAGGCGTCGGCGAAGAAGGCGACCGCCAGGAAGGCAACCACGTCGGCCGTGAAGAAGGCCCCGGCGAAGAAGGCCACGGCGAAGAAGGCCACGGCGAAGAAGGCGTCGGCGAAGAGGGCGACCGCCAGGAAGGCGACCACGTCGGCCGTGAAGAAGGCCACGGCGAAGAAGGCCACGGCGAAGAAGGCCACGGCGAAGAAGGCCACGGCGAAGAAGGCCACGGCGAAGAAGGCCATCGCGAAGAAGGCGACCGTCAAGAGGGCGGCGACGGCCACGGCGTCGGTGACCACGGCGGCGACGAAGAAGAACGTTGCGGCGACGAAGAAGGCCACGACCGAGGCGCCGTTCGATGCGGTCTTCCTCGCCGAGCAGCGCCGGCTGCTGCTCGAGGAGCGGGCCACCTACACGCGTCAGGCCGACAGCCTCCAGGCCGAGGCCGATTCGCTCGCCGAGTTGCGCGAGCCCGGCGACGTGCAGTTCGACGAGGAGTCGGGCGAAGGTGACACCCTCGCGGTCGAGCGCGAGCGCGACCTCGCGCTCAGCGCACGGGCCCGTGAGCAGGTCGACGAGATCGACCGAGCGCTGGCGAAGCTCGAAGCCGGCACCTACGGGATCTGTGAGGTCTCGGGAGACCCGATCCCCCGGGCTCGGCTGCAGGCGATTCCCCAGGCACGCGAGCGGGTCGAGTACAAGGTCGGCGGTTTCCATCGGCGCTGACACGGGTACGCCGCTCCCCGGGCGCCGGTTCGGCCTCATCGGTCTCGTCGCGATCGTCGTGGTCGTCGTCGACCAACTCACCAAGTGGTGGGCACTCGAGAACCTGCGCAACGACACGATCCAGCTGGTGTGGACCCTCCAGCTCCGGCTCGCGTTCAATCGCGGCGCCGCGTTCAGCATCGGCGCCGAGAACGCGTTCGGCCGATTCATCCCCTTCGCCGCGCTCGCCGTGGTCGCCGTGGTCATCTGGCAGGGGCGCACCATCGGGTCGCGCCTGGGCTCGCTGGCGCTCGGGCTCATCCTGGGTGGCGCCGTCGGGAACCTCATCGACCGTGCGTTCCGGGCCGGGTCGGGCGGGTTCTTCTCGGGGGCGGTCGTCGACTTCATCGACCCGCAGTGGTTCCCCATCTTCAACGTGGCCGATTCCTGCGTGGTCGTCGGCGGCTTCCTGCTGGTGTTCGTGAGCCTCCGCCTTCCTGCCGAACCGGCGGAGCCGAGCGATGCCGGCGCCGGCGATCCCCGGGCCAGCGCCTCGGACGAGCTCGAGGGTGACCGATGACCGTCTACCGAGAGGTGATCCCGCCCGCGCTCGCCGGACAACGGGTCGATCGCGTCGTGGCCCTGATCACCGGGTGCACGCGCGCCGAGGCATCCGATCTGGTCGCGTCCGGCGTCGTCCGGTTGAACGGCGAGGCCGTCGCCTCGAAGTCCCGCCGAGTCGGCGACAACGACGCCATCGAGATCACCTGGACGGCTCCCGACGGCCCGGCGCTGCCGGTCGGCGACGAGTCGGTCCGCTTCGAGGTCCTGGACGAGGACGACGACGTGATCGTGATCGACAAACCGGCCGGGCTCGTCGTCCATCCCGGCGGTGGCAACCTCTCCGGCACCCTCGTCAACGGGTTGCTGGCGCGGTACCCGGAGATCGCCGACGTGGGTGATCCGGCACGTCCGGGCATCGTGCACCGCCTCGACAAGGACACCTCGGGGCTGATGATGGTCGCCCGTTCACCGGCGGCCTACGACGCGCTCGTCGCGCAGCTCACCGCGCGTGCGGTCGAGCGTCGCTACGAGTCGCTGGTCTGGGGTCACCCCGAGGTCCCGCAGGGCAAGGTCGACGCCCCGATCGGCCGATCGGTGCGCGACCCCACGCGCATGGCGGTCTCCGAGCAGGGCCGCGACGCCGTCACCCGCTACGAGGTCCTCGAGCGCTACGACCAACCCGTCGACGTCGCCCGGCTCACCTGCACGTTGGAGACCGGGAGGACCCACCAGATCCGCGTCCACCTGATGGCGCTGGGCCATCCCGTCGTGGGCGACGACCGCTACGGCGGAAGACGGGAGTCGCTCGTCGTGCCTCGCCTGTTCCTGCACGCGGGCCGACTCGGGTTCGCCCACCCGACATCGGGGGAGCCCATGACCTACGCCGTCGCGCTCCCGGCGGACCTGACCGGTGTGCTGGACGGTCTCGGGCGCCGCTGACCGGAGCTCAGATGCGCTCGACCGGCGTGACCTCGGGCCACGGCGCCTCGCCGCGTGCGATCTCGGCGATGTTGGCGAGGGTGACCGCTCCCAGGACCTTGCGCATGTGCTCGCCGACATCGGCCCAGACCGCCAGCAGCACGCACTGGCCCTCGTGGTCGCAGGCGCCGTCCTGGTGCGGCTCGCCGAAGTCGCCGGCGACGATGGGTCCGTCGACGGCGCTCACGATCTCCGAGAGCGTGATCTCGCTCGGCGGACGAGCGAGCACGTAGCCGCCACCGACGCCGCGCTTGGAGCGCACGAGGCCGGCGCCCTTGAGCGCCAGGAGGATCTGCTCCAGGTAGGGCTGGGGGAGGGCGGTGCGCTCGGCGATGTCACGGACCGAGGTCGGTCCCTCGGTCTCGGCATGGAGCGCGAGCGAGAGCAGTGCACGGCTGGCGTAGTCACCGCGTGTCGAGACCTTCACGACCGCCATGGTAGGTGAGCGGTCGACGATCCACGTCCGGCGCGACGTCCCCTACGGTGGCGAACCGGCTCCGGTCGGCGGTCCGACGGCGAGCCCGACAGCCCGACGGGGTGGGCCTCCTGGCGTCGAGGCCCCGAACGTCGCCGTCCGGATTCGCATCTCGGCGCCGCGGCAGTACCCTCGGGCCGAGACAGCTGAGCACAGGCGAGCGGGTCGGCCCGAGGCACGACCACGAACGACTGGCGGTGAAAGGACTCCATTGGCCGACGTACCCCTCCTCCCGGATTACGGAGGCGCCTGCGTGTCCAACGTCGCGGCCTGCCTCCTCGAGCCGTCCGACGAGCGTCCGACCTGGATGCCGAGCGATGTCGTCGAAGCCGACCAGGTCGTCTTCCTGGTCATCGACGGGCTCGGGTGGGAGCAGTGGCAGCAGCGCAAGGCGATCACGCCGACGTTCGCGGCCATGGGAGCCTCGCCGATCACCACGGTGGCCCCGTCCACGACCGCGACGGCGATGACCTCGATCTGCACCGGCCTGACCCCCGGCGAGCACGGGGTGATCGGGTACCGGATGGACATGGGTGCCGGTGAGGTGCTGAACGTCCTGCGCTGGTCGATCGTCGGGCGTGACTCCCGCTCGTCGATCCCGCCCGAGAAGGTGCAACCGCACGAGGCCTTCTTCGGCCACCGCCCGGCGTCGGTCACCCGGGCCGAGTTCAAGAGCTCGGGCTTCACGCAGGCCCACCTCGACGGGGTCCGCTTCGTCGGGTACCGCACGACCTCGACGCTCGTCGCCGAGGTCGGCAAGGCGCTGCGACGCAACGAGCCGTTCGTGTACGCGTACTACGACGGCATCGACAAGGTCGCCCACGAGTACGGGCTGGGCGACATCTACGACGCGGAGCTCCGGTTCGTCGACCGTCTCGTGGCCGACATCATGGACGAGCTGCCCACGGGCGCGGCGTTGGTCGTGACCGCCGACCACGGTCAGGTCGACGTCGGCGACAACCAGGTGCACCTCGCACCCGAGGTGCTGTCGCAGGTCGCGTCGCAGTCCGGTGAGGGCCGGTTCCGCTGGCTCCACGCCCGACCGGGTCGCACCCGCGAGCTCCTCGACGCCGCCACCGAGCACCACAGCGACACGGGTTGGGTCGTGTCCCAGGATCAGACCGTCGACGAGGGGTGGTTCGGCCCGGTGGTCACCGACGCCGCGCGATCGCGCCTCGGCGATGTCGCGCTCGTCGCGCGGGAGCCCGTCTCCTACATCGACAAGGACGACACGGGGCCCTACGTGCTCATCGGGCGCCACGGCTCGCTCACGAGCGCCGAGATGCTCGTGCCCCTCTTCACCTCGACCAACGGCTGAGCATCCCTCCGCCCGAGCGGACGTCGTCGCGGTGTGGCGTGGCAGACTGCGCTCATGGTCGACGAGAACAACACGGTCGGATCCCTCGACGGCGCGGTGGTGGAGCACGGCGAGCTGATCCCCGCAGATCCACGCGCCGGCGTCGGCGCGAGCGACGACGGGGATGGTGTCGATGCGTCCGACGGCACCGCCGACGCCGAGGCCACCGAGTTCGTGTCCGAACCGGCGAAGGTCATGCGCGTCGGGTCCATGATCAAGCAGCTCCTCGACGAGGTTCGCTCCACGACGCTCGACGAGCCGAGCCGGGTCCGCTTGCGCGAGATCTACGACACCTCGATCGTCGAGCTCGGTTCCGCCCTCTCCACCGACCTGCGCGAGGAGCTCGATCGTCTCGCCTCCCCGTTCGTCGGCGACGAGCCGCCGACCGAGATCGAGCTGCGCATCGCCCAGGCGCAGCTGGTGGGGTGGCTCGAGGGTCTCTTCCACGGCATCCAGGCCACGCTGTTCGCCCAGCAGATGGCCGCCCGTCAGCAGCTCGAGAACATGCGCGGCGAGCTGCCGCGGGGCCCCCAGGAGGAGCGTCCGGGCACCTACCTCTGACCGTCGCCGCGTCGCCCGCGTCGCGGCAGGTTCGGCGTCGGCGATCGTCCGAGGCCCTGACCAGCAGGTCCTCGGTGGCCGTTGGACCGCGGGAACGGTCGCGCTAGTCTCGCCGGCAGCGGAAATCACATCGGTGCAATTCTTGTCCCCACATGGGGACAAGTCCTGTGGACCACGTGTGGACAAAGGGGTCGTGGGTCGGTCCGCCGACTCGGAAGGAGCTGTCGAAGTGGCTGATTCGTTCACCCACTTGCACGTGCACACCGAGTTCTCGATGCTCGACGGTGCCGCCCGGGTGGACGACGTGGTGGCCAAGGCGGCGGCCGACGGTCAGCCGGCGATCGGCATCACCGATCACGGCAACATGTACGGGATCTTGGACTTCTACCAGGCCTGCAAGAAGCACGAGATCAACTGCGTCATCGGTTCCGAGCTGTACATGGCCTACGACAGCCGCACCGAGCGCCCGCCGCGCCGGGGCAAGGTCGACGACTCCGGTGGCGACACCGAAGGCGGTCGCAAGGCCTACTACCACCTCACCGCGCTGGCCGAGAACAACGTCGGCTACAAGAATCTCATCCAGCTCTCCAGCCGCGCGTACCTGGAGGGCTACTACATGAAGCCCAAAGTCGACTGGGAGCTGCTCGAGGACCACCACGAGGGCATCATCGCCACCACGGGTTGCCTCGGCGGGCAGGTCCTGCAGGAGCTGCTGCGCGACAACTACGACGAGGCCGTGGCCAAGGCCGCCCGGCTCCAGGACATCTTCGGGCGCGACAACCTCTTCGTCGAGATCCAGGATCACGGCATCCCCGAGCAGCACCGCACCAACCCCCAGCTGTTGAAGATCGCCAAGCAGATCAAGGCGCCGCTGCTCGCCACCAACGACAGCCACTACACCCACCAGGGCGACGCGGTGTCCCACGACGCGCTGCTCTGCGTGCAGACCGGTTCGCTCATGAGCGATCCGGATCGCTTCAAGTTCAGCGGCGACCAGCACTTCCTCAAGAGCGCCGAGGAGATGCGCTACCTGTTCAGCGATGTCCCCGAGGCGTGCGACAACACGTTGTGGGTGGCCGAGCGGGCCGACGTCGAGATCGAGTTCGGCAAGCCGCAGCTGCCCAACTTCCCGCTGCCCGAGGGCTTCACCGACGCCGCCGCCTACCTCGAGCACCTCACGTTCGAGGGTGCCCGCCGACGGTGGGGCAACGATCTGCCCGACGCGGTGGTCGAGCGCCTCGCGTTCGAGCTCAAGGTCATCGGCGACATGGGGTTCTCGTCGTACTTCCTCATCACCTGGGACCTCATCAAGCACGCCCGCGACACCGGCATCCGGGTGGGACCCGGCCGCGGTTCGGCCGCGGGCTGCGCGGTGGCCTACACGCTGTGGATCACCGACCTCGATCCCATCAAGTACGACCTGCTGTTCGAACGGTTCCTCAACCCGTCGCGCATCTCGATGCCCGACATCGACATGGACTTCGACTCCCGCTACCGGGACGAGATGATCCGCTACGCGGCCGAGATGTACGGGCGGGACCACGTCGCCCAGATCGTGACCTTCTCCACCATCAAGGCGCGCGCCGCGGTCCGTGACGCGGCCCGGGTGCTGGGGTACCCCTACGCCGTCGGCGACAAGGTCGCCAAGGCCATGCCGCCGCTCATCATGGGCCGCGACACGCCGCTCGCCGCCTGCCTCGAACCCCAGCCCAAGTACGAGGACGGCTACAAGATGGCCGCCGACCTGCGCGGCATGTACGAGACCGACCCCGACGCCAAGTCCGTCATCGACGTCGCCCGGGGCCTCGAGGGGCTGCGCCGCCAGGACGGCATCCACGCCGCCGCGGTGGTGATCACCAAGGAGTCGCTCACCGAGTACCTCCCCATCCAGCGCAAGCCGGTCGCCGGCGGGCCGCCCGAGGACGCCCCGGTCGTCACGCAGTACGAGATGCACGGCGTGGAGGACCTCGGCCTGCTCAAGATGGACTTCCTCGGACTGCGCAACCTCGACGTCATCACCGACTCGGTGGCGATGATCAAGGCCACCAAGGGGGTGGACCTCGACATCGACAACGTGGACCTCGAGGACCTCAGGACCTACGACCTGTTGCAGAAGGGCGACTCCATCGGCGTGTTCCAGCTCGAGGGCGGCGCCATGCGCGCCCTCATGCGAGCGCTGGCGCCGGATTCCTTCGAGGACGTCGCCGCGCTCGTGGCGCTGTACCGGCCGGGTCCGATGGCCGCCAACATGCACAACGACTACGCCGATCGAAAGAACGGGCGCAAGAGCATCGAGTACCTGCACCCCGACGCCGAGGAGATCCTCGGCAGCACGCAGGGCCTGATGATCTACCAAGAGTCGATGATGCGCATCGCCCAGAAGTTCGCCGGCTTCTCCCTCGCCGACGCGGACAACCTCCGGAAGGCCTGCGGCAAGAAGGATCGGGCGCTGATCCAGAAGGAGCGCGAGAAGTTCGTCGCCGGCTGCGAGACCACGGGGTACGGGGCCGCGCTGGGAACGGCCTGGTTCGACATCATCGAGCCGTTCGCCGACTACGCGTTCAACAAGAGCCACTCCTACGGCTACGGCTACGTCGCCTACCAAACCGCCTACCTCAAGGCGAACTACCCGGTCGAGTACTTCGCCGCGCTGCTCACGTCGGTCAAGACCAACCTCGACAAGGCGGCGATCTACCTCAACGAGTGCCGCCAGATGGGCATCCCCGTCCTGGTGCCCGACATCAACCGTTCCAAGGCCGACTTCGTCGCCGCCGTCGCCGAGGAGCCCGCGTCGGTCGGGTCCGGTCCCGAGGTCGGCCGCGACGGCATCGTCGAGCTCGAGGTGATCCCGGAGAAGGTCCAGGAGGTGATTCCCTTCGGGCTGTCGGCGGTGCGCAACGTCGGCGAGGCCCTGGTCGACCTGATCGTCGCCGAGCGCGATGCGAACGGGCCGTTCGCCGACTTCTTCGACTTCTGCGAGCGGGTGGACATCGCCGTGCTCAACAAGCGCACCATCGAGTCGCTCATCAAGGCCGGCGGGTTCGACTCGGTGGGCCATCCCCGCCAGGGCCTGCTCGCGGTGCACGAGCAGATCATCGATCGCACCGTCGCCCGGCGACGCAAGGAGGCCGAGGGCCAGTTCGACCTCTTCTCGGCGATGACCGACACGGTCCTCGAACCGGTCGAGGCCCGCATCGCCATCCCCGAGATCGAGTTCGACAAGCGCCAGCGACTCGCCTTCGAGAAGGAGATGCTCGGCCTGTACGTGAGCGATCACCCGCTCATGGGAGCCGAGGCCTCGCTGCGGCGACGGACCGAGAGCACCATCAGCGAGCTCGAAGGCGTCGAGGACGGTTCGTTGCGCGTGGTCGGGGGGCTCGTCACCAACCTGCAGCGGAAGTGGACCAAGAAGGGCGACCTCATGGCCGTCTTCATCCTCGAGGATCTCCAGAGCTCGATCGAGGTCATGGTGTTCCCCAAGACCATGCAGCTCTACGGCCACGTGCTCGAGGACGACGCCGTGGTGATCGTGAAGGCACGGATCGACGGCCGGGACGACCAACCCAAGCTCATGGCCATGGACATCGAGCGGTTCGAGCCGGTCAACGACGGCGCCCCGCCGGTCCGCATCAACCTGTCGCCGAACGCGCTGAGCGAGGCCATGCTGGACGACCTCAAGGGGTTGCTGGGCGAGCACCCCGGCGAGTCCCAGGTGTTCCTGCACCTCGGCGAACGCCAGGTCCTGCGGCTCACCGACGACTTCTGCGTCGATGCCACCGCCGGTCTGGTGGGGGAGCTGCGGGTCCTCCTCGGACCCGACGCCATCATGCTCTGACCGCTCGTCGTGGCCCGCCGAGACCCCCGATCGAGGCGGCCTCACCGGCCTCACCGGATGCGGTAGCACAGATGGTGGTGTCGGTGGGGGGACGGTCGAGTTGCAGTTTTGCGGCGATCCTACTGAACTAGGTGAGTCTGTCCGGCACCAAATGGGGGCAACGCACGTATGGCGATCGCGATCGAGACCAAGGATTGCACCCAGCTCAGCGATGCTGAGTTGGTCGAGATGGCCGACATCTGCGTCGACGGACCGAGCTCGTTCGAGGTCGGTCTCCTGTCGAAGCAGGTCGAGGCCTGGGTGCTGATCACGATGGCCCGTGACGGGCGCAACCTGCGCTCGTTCTCCTTCTGCACGCTCGAACGCATCGGCGGCACGCCGTGCGTGCTGATCGGCTGCGCGTCGGTCAAGCGCACGAGCCGTCGCGATGTGGCGCTCCGGGCGATGATGACCGATCAGTTCCGGCGGGCGGTCCTGGCGTTCCCCGACGAGGACGTCCTCGTCGGCACGCGGTTGGTGTCGGCCGATGGGTTCGAGGCGTTCAAGAACCTCGACGACATCATCCCCCGGCCCGACCACAAGGCCAGCGGCGAGGAGCGGGCGTGGGGCCGGCGGTTGGCCAAGCGCTTCGGCATCGAGACCAGCGCGTACCGCGACCGGTTGTTCGTCGCCACCGGGGACGGGTCCTTCCCGCTCTCGCTCGACCACGAGTCGCTCAACCCCGACAAGGTGAAGCCCGAGGTCGTCGCGCTCTTCGACGACGTGAACGCCGATCGCGGCGACTCGCTGATCGCGTTCGGGTGGGCCATGGCCGAGGACCTGGCCAAGCTCAGCTGATCGGGCGCGCCGTCGTCCGATCCCGGAGCAGCCGAGGCCGCGGTCGTGGAGCTGTCCGACGTGCTGCGCGGTCGGCGGATGGTCCGTGCGTACACCCGCGAGGCGGTCCTTCCCGCAGTCCGCGACCGTGTGCTGGACGCCGCCCGACGGGCGCCGTCCGCCGGCAACAGCCAGGCACTCGACCTCGTCGTGCTCGAGGGGCGGACCGAGACGTCCCGGTACTGGGACCTCACCCTCCCGGTCCCGCGACGCGCCGGTTTCCGGTGGCCGACCCTGCTGGACGCGCCGATCCTCGTGGTGCCGTGCGTGCGGCCGGGGGCCTACGTCGAGCGGTACACCGAGCCCGACAAGGAGGCCACCGGTCTGGGTTCGGGCACCGATGCGTGGTCGGTGCCGTACTGGTTCGTCGACGGCGGGGCCGCGGTGATGGCGATGCTGCTGGCGGCGGCCGACGAGGGGTTGGGTGCACTGCTGTTCGGCCAGTTCGGTCACGCGCCCGCTGTGCGCGACCTTCTCGGCATCCCGGCCGAGGTCGAGGTGCTCGGCACGATCGCGATTGGTCACCCCGCGCCCGACCAGCCCGGCCGGTCCGCCGGACGTTTGCGTCGCGAGCTCGACGACGTCGTGCACCTCGGCCGGTGGTGACCCTCGACCGGTTCACCCCGCCGGCGCCATCTCCCAGTAGGCATCGAGGATCTGTGGGCCCAGCCAGTCGATCAGCGGCAGCGCACCCTCACCTCTGATGTGCATGCCGTCGGGCCGCAGCGTCGGGTCCTCGACGCCACCGGGCCAGGCATCGAGGAACGGCTGCACCCGCACGGTCCGCACGCCGGCGCGGTCGGCGACGATCTCGTCCTGGATCTCGTCGAGCCGCTCCATGCGGGCGGGGTCGAAGAGCTGCGGGAACACCACCTGACCGACGGCCGGGTCGTTGGCGAAGACCGGCGGGTGGTCGAGCCAGACGAGGGGGATGCCCGTGCGCGTCAGCAGCTCGACCGCCTCGGTGTACTCGGAGCGGATGCGCTCGTCCTCGATCGGGTCGCCGGGAGCGCGCCACGCCGGGTCGTCGGGCCACCGTCGGTCGGTCGCATCCCAGAACCCCCCGGCGAGGATCACCAGATCGGGCTGCACGACGTCGATGACGTGGCTCCACTCGTCGGGCCACGTGCTGCACTCGGGCCCGAACGGTGCCTCGGCCAGCGGGCCTCGCCCGTCGCCGCCTCGCAGGACCCCGCAACCGATGCGGGCGTGGCGGGCGAGGTCCCAGACCTGGTGGTCGGTACCCCAGGTGGCGAGGAGCTCGCCGAGCTCCCATGCGACGGAGTCGCCCACCACCACGACCTTCAACGGCCGGTCGGGCCGGGTGATCGGACCCGGCTGCAGACCGGTGGCCGCCGGTTCGGGACGCGCCGGGTCCTGATCGGGTCGAGGTGCGATGGTCCCGGGGGCCGATGCGCCCGCCGATGGGGGATCGCCCAGCCGGTCGAGATCGGAGACGAGCGAGCCGGATGCCGCGTCGAGTGCCGCGCCCCGCTCGGGCTCACCGACCGACACGACGACGCTGGCGGCGAGTGCGACGACGAGGCACAGGCCTGCCATCGCCACCACGGGGACCTGTCCGATCCGGCGCCGATGGGTGCGGATGGGCAGCTCCAGCACCGACGAGGAGGCCGCCGCGAGCGCGATCGTGACCGCGGCGGCCAGCGCGAGCCGCGCCACCGGTGGACCGGGAACCCGATCGGGGGTGAGCAGGAGCAGGATCGGCCAGTGGTAGAGGTAGACCCCGTAGGAGATCCGGCCGAGGCGTTGCAGGGCCAGGATGCTGAGCAGCCGCTCGATCGACGAGCCGGGCGTGGCGGCGGCCAGCACGACGAGGGCGCCGAGGGCGGCGTACAGGGCGAGGGCGCCACTGCCGACCCACACGTCGGACGCGGGAGCGACGATCCAGGAGACGACCATGGCGACGCCGGCGGCGATGCCCGCCCCATCGATCACCAGCCGCTGCCGGCGGGAGGTGATCCGAGCCGGACCAGCCGTCCAGATCTGGCGGTAGACGACGGCGAGCAGCGCGCCGGCGCGCAGCTCGGCGCCGCGCGTGTCGGTGCCGTAGTACACGCGGTCGGGATCGCCGGCGAGGACGCGCGTGAGCAGGACCGAGGCGGCCATGAGCACGACGAGCACCGCACCGAACCACCGGTGGTTCCCGCGGACGATGCGCATGATGACGATGACGATGAGCGGGTACAACCAGTAGAACTGGGCCTCCACGGCCAGGCTCCACGCGTGCTGGAGGGCGCTCGGCGCGTCGAAGAGCGCGCTGTAGGACTGCTCGACCACGACGAAGCGCCAGTTGGCGACGTCGAGCAGGGTGGCCGTCGCGTCGCCGACGAAGGAGCGTCGCTGGTTCGAGCTGCCGACCGCGACGGTCACCACGGCGGCGAGCACCACACCGGCCGCGGCCGCCGGGAGCAGGCGACGCACCCGGCGTTCCCAGAACCGTCCGACGGCGATGCGGCCGGCGTGGGCGCGTTCGTCGAGGAGCAGGATGGTGATCAGGAACCCGCTCAGGGTGAAGAACGTCGACACCCCGAGGTAGCCGCCCGCCATCCAGCTCACACCGCCGTGGAACAGGAACACCGCTGCGACCGCGACGCCTCGGAGCCCATCGAGTCCGGGGAGGTGTCCGATCGAGGTCGGCGCGCCGACGGGCGCGGGACCAGCAGTCGATCGTCCTGCCCGCGGCGGGCCGGTGGGGACCGTCGAGGTCACGGCGGCGCCGAACGGCGAGGTCGACCCAGGAGCACGGGTGCGAAGGGTACCCGGGCGCCACGGCACGATCGGGGCGTCGGCTCTGCGACGCTCGGCGGCGAGGTCAGCGATCGAGCTGCTGGAGCAGCGACTCGACGTCGGCGACCGGTGCCTGGCACGCATGGTTGCGACAGACGTAGGCGCGACCCGAGCCGTCGGAGCCGGCATCACGGCCCTCCCACAGCGGTGAGGGGAACGGCTCGCCCCAGGTGATGACGCTGTTCGGGAGGTAGCGCTCGTTGACGGCGTGCACGAGGTCGTCGCGATCGCCGACGATGGCGATCTCGGTGGTGCCCGACGTCGCCAGGTCGACGGCGGCCAGCAGGTGGGCGAAGGCCGTCGGGTGCTGGCCGGCCGGACCGCCGAGGAGGCGCAGGATGGCGTCGGCGCGGTCCTGGAGCTCGGTCTCGCCGGTGAGTGCGGCGAGACGCAGGAGGCCGACGGCGGCGAGGCTGTTCGCCGACGGCAGGGCGTTGTCCATGATGTCCTTCGGTCGGGTGACCAGCGCCTCGGCGTCGCTGCCCGTGGTGAACACACCGCCACGCTCGTCGTCCCAGAACAGCGAGATGAGATCGTCCGCCACCGTCCGGGCCTCGTCGATCCATCGGGCCGACCCGGTGGCCTCGGCCAACCGGGTGAACCCGTCGAGCAAGGCGCCGTGGTCGGCGGCGTAGGCCAGGTGCTGCGCCCGGGCGGTGGACGATCCGTCGGCGTGGGTGACCGACTGCCACGACCGCAACCAGCGACCGTCCTCGTCGCGGAGGTTCTCCAGGAGGAACTCGGCGTTCTCGACGGCAGCCTGCAGCCACTCGACCTTGCCCGTCGCAGCCGCCGCCTCGGCGAGCGAGCTGAGCATGAGGCCGTTCCACTCGGTGAGCACCTTGTCGTCGAGGCCGGGGCGGGGGCGCCGCTCCCGAGCCTCGAAGAGCACGCGCCGAGCGTGCTCGATCGCCGGCGACCGGTGGAGATCCTCGCCGAGGGGGCGCCGCAGGATGGTGTGGCCCTCCCAGTTGCCTCCGGCGGTGACGCCCCACCACTCGACGGCGGCGTCGGGACCGTTGGGGAGGTCCTCCAGCAGCGCGCGCACCTCATCGAGGTCCCAGACGTAGAACGCGCCCTCGGTCGAGTGGCCGTGTTCGTCGAGCGAGTCCGCGTCCTCGGCGGACGAGAACCCGCCATCGGGCTGTCGGAGGTCGCGCAGCACGTACTCGATGGTCTCGTCGAGCACCTGGCGGTACTGCGTGCTCCCGGTGACCTGCCACGCGTGCAGGTAGACGCGCACGAGCAGGGCCTGGTCGTAGAGCATCTTCTCGAAGTGCGGGGCCAGCCAGGTGCGGTCGGTCGAGTACCGGGCGAACCCGCCGCCGAGGTGGTCGTAGATGCCGCCGGCGGCCATGGCGTCGAGCGACCGGATCACGATGTCGAGAGCTTCGGTGGAGCCGCTGGAGGCGTGGGCGCGGAGGAGGAGATCGAGGCTCATCGTCTGCGGGAACTTCGGCGCCGAACCGAAGCCGCCGAACTCGCGGTCGTGCTGGGACTTCAGGTTCTCCAGGGCGGTGGAGAGGGTCTCCTCGCCGGGGAGGTCGGTCCCCGGACCGAGGTCGGCGGTCCGGCCGATGGCGGTGGTGAGCTCGGCGGCCTGATCCTCGAGATCCTGGCGGCGGTTGGTCCACACGTCGTCGATCCGGCGCAGCAGATCGGTGAAGCTCATCATGTTGCCGCGGGACACCTTGGGGTAGTAGGTGCCACCGAAGAAGGGCCGACGGTCGGGGGTCAGGAAGACCGTCATCGGCCACCCGCCCTGACCGGTCATCGCCTGCACCGCATCCATGTAGATGGCGTCGACGTCCGGTCGCTCCTCGCGGTCGACCTTGACGTTCACGTACAGCTCGTTCATCACCGCAGCCGTGTCCGGGTCCTCGAACGACTCGTGTGCCATAACATGGCACCAGTGGCAGGCGCTGTACCCGACCGACAGCAGGATCGGGACGTCGCGCTCCTTGGCGGCGGCGAACGCCTCGTCGCCCCACGGGTACCAGTCGACCGGGTTGTCCTGGTGCTGGCGCAGGTAGGGGCTGGTCTCCTGGGCAAGGCGGTTCGGTCCGGACATGGCCTCAACCTATCGGCGCCCGCGTGCAGCGGTGCCCTCGACCTCGACCGTCGGCGCGGTCATCGGACGGCGTCGACGCACGACGTCACCGACGAGCCCACCCATCTCCGCTGGGCCGCATCCGATCGTCGGACAGAATTGGGTTCCGTGTGCCCCATCGGACGGCCACGGTGACCGACACCGACCCCGAAGGAGCCACCTTGGGTACCGCCACGGTTTCCACCGCCGACCGGATCGCCGGCGGGCTGCTCGGCGTGCACGCCGGCGACTCCCTCGGAGCCACCCACGAGTTCCGACCCTGGGAGGAGCTCCGCCACGATGACCCGTCGTGGCGTCTGCGCGACATCATCGGAGGCGGCGCGTTCTCGTGGTCGCCCGGCGCCGCCACCGACGACACCGACCTCACCCGCTGCGTCCTCGACTCGTACCTGCCCGACGGCGAGTACGACCTGACCGGCATCGCGGACGCGATGCGGGGATGGATGGACGCCTTGCCCCCGGACATCGGCCATGCCACCCGTGCCGGGCTCTCCGCGTACGCCGAATCCGGCGACCCACGCGATGCCGGGGCAGGCGTCGGCTCATGCGGCAACGGCTCGCTCATGCGCTGCATCCCCACCGGGCTGCTGCGCGCCGACCCGGCCGTCCGGGCCGTCGAATCCCGGGAGATCTCCGCGATCACCCACGACGACCCGATCTGCCAGGACGCCTGTGTGGCCTACACCACCATCGTGGCCAACCTCCTGGCCGGCGCCCCCGCCGCTGACTCCATCGCTCACGGGCTCACCGGTGCCAGCCCCGGTGTCGCCGACGCGATCCGTGCCGGTCTCCGCCTCGACCTGGCCGACCTGGCCCAGAACCACGGCAACCCGTATGGCGGATCGGGGTACGTCCTGCACTCGCTCTCCCTCGCCGTCGCTGCGCTGGCCGATCCCCGGTCGTTCGAAGCGGTCATCTGCGACGTCGTCCACTTGGGCGGCGACACCGACACCAACGCGGCGATCGCCGGCGGTCTCGTCGGCGCCCGCGACGGCGCCACCACCATCCCCGACCGTTGGGTTTCCGTGCTCCAGTACGGCGCCGAGCTCGCTGCGGCCGCCACTGCCATCGACGCCCTCCGCGCCTGACGCCGACGCCCCTGGCACCACCTTCAGCGCCACCGGCGAAGGTGGACTTCGTTCGACTTGCCGGACCTGACGGCCCAGCGTCATGGGCGTGGGACCTCGCGGACGGGCTACGCGTCGATGTCGCCGTCGCCGTCGCCGTCGCCGTCGCGACCCGGCCGCTACCAACGCGAGGGCGACCCCCACGAGCTCGCCCTCACCCGCAACCTCATGCTCCGCCGCCTCCGCGAGCACGCGCAGGTCGCGTCGTCCGGCCGGGAACGACGGGGGGGTGGGCCGGTCGAGCGGAGGCGTCGTCGGCTACCTTCCGGCTCATGGAGATCCGCGTGGATGGCAGGACCGCCTTGGTGACGGGGGCGTCGCGGGGGATCGGCAAGGCGATCGCCGCCGAGCTCGCGGCGAGCGGCGCCAACGTCATGTTGTCGTCCCGGAAACCCGAGGCCCTCGATGCCGCCGTCTCCGAGATCGTGGACCGCTACGCCGGCACGTGTCCCGACATCGCTGAGCGCCTGGGTCGGTTCGCGGCGAACGCCGGCGATCCGGACGCGGCGCGAGCCTGCACCGAGGCCACCGTCGACCGGTTCGGTTCGGTCGACATCCTCGTGAACAACGCGGCCACCAACCCGTACATGGGCCCGTCGATCGACATCGACCTCGCCGCGTTCGACAAGACCGTCCAGGTGAACTGGCGCGGTCCGCTCGTCTGGTCGCAGTGCGCCTGGCGGGCGTGGATGGCCGACAACGGCGGCGTCATCGTGAACGTCGCGTCCATCGGCGGGTTGTCGGTCGAACCCACCATCGGCATCTACAACGGCACCAAGGCCGCCCTGTTGCACCTCACGCGCACGCTGTCGGCCGAGCTCGCGCCCGGCGTGCGGGTGAACGCCGTCGCTCCGGGATTGGTCAAGACCGACATGGCCCGGGCGCTGTGGGAGCCCAACGAAGAGGTCATGGCGCGCCGCACGCCGCTCGGCCGCCTGGGCGAGCCGACCGACATCGCCAACGCCGTGCTGTTCCTGTGCAGCGACGCGGCGAGCTGGATCACGGGTGAGGCCCTCGTCGTCGACGGCGGTGCGCTCAAGCGGGGCTGACCGTCAGGCCGGCGAGGGCGAGATCCGCAGCGCCCCGCTCGGTTCGCCACGCAGGGCACGGATCGCCAACTGGCCGTTGGTGAGCGTCGCCTCCAGACCAGCGCTGTAGCCCTCGGGCAGCTCGAGCATGCGTTCGAAGCCGCCGTAGTTCCACTCGTGCACGAGGTAGTCGCGTGGCCCGGCGCTGCGCAGGTGCGCCCAGAAGCGGAGGTGACGGCCGTCGAGCTCGATGGTGACGTCCTCCGGGGTGACCGCGGGCAGCGGCGCCACCACCACGATGGCGCTGGAAGCTTCGTAGATGTTCACGGGGACGTGCTGTGGGCGCATCGTCCGTTCGGTGTCCGCGGTGGCATCGATCACCTCTTGGCGCGTCGGCTGGTCGGGCGGCAACTGACTGGTGCTCATGCGGGCCTCCTGTGCTCGTGCAGCACCGAAGCGGCGCGGTCGGCCGGATCTGGTGCCACCCTCCATCCCTGACCATTTCGGTGACGTCCTAGTACCGACGGTCGTCGGGGGTCGGGGGTCGGGGCGTCCGGTCCTCCCGCCGTGGCACGGATCGGCTCAGCGCATCAGGTGGCGGGCGCCGTACACGGGCAGGTCGAGGAACGTGAGCACCCCCGGGTCGGCCTCGACCACATGCGGGATGGCGTTGATGACGTGCATGGCCGTGGCCAGGCAACCCGCGTGGTTGTGGTCGCCGCGGTCCGAGGAGAGCGAGAGCTCGAGGTGGACGTTGGGCTCGCCGGCGATGTCGATGCGGTAGCCGTGCCCCTGCGGCCACGCCGGTGCGTCGCCGTCGCGGAGCCGGGTGACGTGCTCGACGACGATCCGCGCGTGGTCGCCGACCATGCCCCGGATCTCGAATCGCATCCCCGAGATCGTGCCCTTGGAGACCGTTCCCGAGGCGATCTCGATGTCTTCGTCGGCCCGGATGATCTCGTGCTCCTCGGTGATGGCGTCCAGCTCGACGTCGAGCGACGCCGCGACCAGTTCGATGACCGGCCCCCACGCGAGCGCGGTGGAACCGGCGGCCAACAGGAGCGAGTTGGTGGTGTCGGGCTTCCCGAAGCCCATGATCTCGAACATGGTGAAGGGGTTGTCCCACGTGGCGTAGTTGACGATCTCCATCATCCGCACGGTCTGCACCTCCTTGCACAGCGCCAGCGCTCCGATGGTGATGCCGGCGTTGCCGAACCCCGGATCGATGCCCGAGCTGTAGAAGGAGGTACCACCCTCGAGGCACGCTGCCTGCAACCGGTCGTGCACCCCGATCCCCGCCGCCCTGGGGTAGAGCAGCGGGACGTAGGACGTGTTCACGACGTTCTTCCCGGCGGTGAGCATGGTGGCGATGTCGTCGATGACCCCATCGGGGCGGACGTCGGAGTTCGCCGTGTAGCAGATGACGTCCGCGTCGGTGTCGTACAGGAGGGCGTCCATGTCCTGGGTGGCGAGGACGCCCGTGGGGTCGATGCCGACGATCTCGCCGGCGTCACGGCCCGCCTTGCCGTCGCTGTGCACCCACAGGCCAGCGAGCTCCAGGTCCGGGTGCTCGACGATGGCCGGCACGGCGTGGATGCCCACGGTGCCCGTGGCCCACTGGATCACTCGGTAGGGCATGGTTCCCCCTGCGCTCGACGTGCGGGCCACGGTAGTCGGAGGACCTGACGGTTCGTCAGGTCCAACACGACTGCGCCCTCGGGTCCGTCTTTCGCCGCTGGGGCCGCCGGCGGGTCAGAGGGACCTGCGCTCGACCTTGCCGAGGAGCGTGCGGGGGAGCGCGTCGACCACCTCGAGCTGGCGGGGCGCGGCGAACGCCGGCAGCTCGGTCTTGGCGTGGGCCCGCAACTCGTCGAGCGTCGGCGGGTTCTCGGGTTCGCTCGGCACGACGACGGCCACGACCCGGGCCCCCCACTCGGGGTCGGGGCGCCCGACCACCGCGACCTCGGCGACCGCTGGGTGGTGGGCGAGGACCCGCTCGACCTCGGTCGGCCAGACGTTCTCGCCTCCGGTGATCACGAGGTCGCCGCGACGGCCGTGCACGGTGAGGGTGCCGTCGGCGGCCAGCTCGCCGGCATCGTCGGTCCCGAACCAACCGTCGTCGTCCTTCGGGTCGAAACCCTCCGGGGGGTACGCGTCGCCGCGGTACGCCCGCAGCAGCATCGGGCCCCGGACCTGGATCTCGCCGTCGACGATGCGGAGCTCGACCCCGTCGAGCGCATGACCGTCGTACACGAACGCGCTGCCCGTCTCGGTCATGCCGTAGCTCACGACGGTGTTGGGTGGGATGACGGCTGGCGGCGCGGCGCCGCCGACGACGATGCGCCGGACCACCGCCGGATCGATCCGGGCGAGCGCGGTCGGCACCAGCGTGGTGAGGGTGGCGCCGCGACGGGCGGCATCGGTCGCCGCGCCGGCGTCGAAGGAGGGGTGGATCTCGAGCTCGACGTCGAGGTGCCGCGCCCGTTGGACCACCGACAGGCCGGCGACGTGGGACACCGGGAGGCAGCAGAGCCAGCGATCCCGCTCGGGGTCGACCCCGAGCCCCGTGCTGGTGGCGAGGGACATCGCCGCGACCGAGTCGTGGGTGTGCACGACCCCCTTCGGAGATCCCGTGCTCCCGCTCGTGGCGATCACGACCGCATCACCGTCGAGGGTGGGGATGCCGCCGTCGAGGCGTTCGTGACGTTCGCCGTGCTCGTCGATCACCGCGGCCGGCCGCAGCGAGTCGAGCAGGTGAGCGACCGCCGGCGGCGGGAGGCGGGGGTCGATCGGCAGCAACGCATCACCGTCGGCCTCGATCCGGCGCATGGTGGCGACGAACTCGGGCCCGGCGGGCAGGGCGACGGCGATCAGGTCGGGCACGGCCGACAGCGTACGGACCCGAGCGGCGGTTGCCGCGCTCGTGGGTTCGGTCGCTCGCAGGTCGGGCGCCTACCCTGCCGGGGTGATCGGGACCCGGGCGTGAGCGCAGACGAGACCTCCGCACCGAGGCTCCGCGGCTGGCGCATGTGGCTGGCGGGTGCCCGTCCGCGCACGCTGCCGGCTGCCATCGTGCCCGTGCTGGTGGGGACCGCCGTGGCTGCGGGGCTCAACGGTCCGGCCGGGGGTTGGACCCTCGTCGCGCCGACCGAGGGCATCATCTGGTCGGTCGACCCCGGTCTGGCGAAGGGGATCGTCGTGTGGCGGATGATCGCCGCCATGGTCGTGGCCCTCGCCATCCAGATCGGGATGAACTACGCCAACGACTACTCCGACGGCAAGCGGGGCACCGACGATCCAGGCCTGCGCGTCGGTCCTCCACGGCTCGTCGGGTGGGGGCTGGCACCCGCCGCCCACGTGAAGGCGGCCGCCTTCACCGCGTTCGGCGTCGCCGGACTGGCCGGTCTCGCCCTCGCGGCCGCCACCACGTGGTGGCTCATCCCCGTCGGGATCGTGTGCTTCCTCGCCGGGTGGTTCTACACCGGCGGTCCGAGGCCCTACGGCTACGCCGGCCTGGGCGAGGTGTTCGTCTTCGTGTTCTTCGGACTGGTCGCGACCGTCGGTTCGGCGTACGTCCAGACCGGTCTGCTCGGCGTCGTGCCCGATGGCGGGTTGCTCACCGGGGCGCTCCCGCGTTCGATCACGGGGTACCCGATCGTGCTGTGGGGTTCGGCGGTGGCGCTCGGGATGCTCGCCACCGCCCTGCTCGTGATCAACAACCTCCGCGACATCCCCACCGACGCGGCGTCGGGCAAGCGCACCCTGGCGGTGAAGCTCGGTGATCGGCGCACCCGGATCCTCTACATCGTGCTCATGTACACCCCGTTCTTCCTGGTGCCCGTCGCGTGCGGGCTCGGCGGGCGCCCGCTCGGCGCCGCGTCGCTGTTCGCCGTGGTCACCGTGGTGAAGCCCATGAAGGCGGTGATCTCGGGCGCGACCGGTCGCGACCTGATCCCGGTCCTCGGCCTGACCGGCCGCGTGCAGCTCATCTTCGGGCTGCTGCTGGCGGCTGGCCTCTACCTGTCCGCGGCCTGAACGCCGGTTCTTCCCAGCCAATCGTGGAGGACCGCCGCCGTGGCGGCGGGCCGCTCGAGGTGCACCGTGTGGCCGGCATCGGGCACCACGACGTGGTCGGCGCACGGCATGCGCTGGGCCATGGCCTCGTTGATCCGGGTGAACTTGAGGTCGTCCCCACCCGTGATCAGCAGCACGGGCACCGTCACCTCACCGAGCCGGTCCCACAGCGGTTCCATGGCGCCGGTGCCGGCGAGGCGCAGGCTCGATGCCAACCCGGCGCGGGTGTTGGTGCACCGCTCGACCTCGTACCGCATCGCCTGGTGGATACCTGCGAAGAGGGGCAGGTCCAACCACTCGTGCACGAAGACCTCGACCCCCACCTGCTCGAGGTGGTCGGCGAGTTGGTCATCGGCGGTGCGTCGCGCCGCCCGCTCGTTCCGGTCGCCGAGCCCCGGCGATGCCGCCACGAGGATCAGCCGCTCGACGACGTCGGGCCGGTCGAGCGCGAGTCGCAGGGCGAAGCGGCCGCCCATCGAGTAGCCGAGGTAGGTGCTCGGCCCGCACCCGTCGGCGATGAGCCCGACGCTGGCCTCGATCCCGGCGTACACGCCTGCCGACGCGCCGTGTCCGGGGAGGTCGACGCGGACGACCTCGTGCTCCGTCCCGAGATCACGGGCCAGCGGGCCCCAGCACCGACCGGTCTGGGTGAATCCGTGCAACAGCACGATGGGCGGGCCGGTCCCGCTGCGCTCGACCGCCACCCGCTGCCTCGTCGATGCACCCGACCGGGACCCCACGGCGCCAGACCCTACCCGCCACCCTGCGGTCGTGGCGCCGGTGATCATCGTGGGTGGCGGCGTCGAGCGCGCCGGATCGTAGGCTGCGGGCATGACCACCACGGCGGCTGCGACGTTCTGTGCGACGTTGGTGGACGAATGGGTGCGCGGGGGGGTCACCGACGCCGTGGTGTCGCCGGGGTCACGTTCCACGCCGATGGCCCTGGCGCTCGCCCAGGACGACCGGGTCCGGGTGCACGTGCACCACGACGAGCGATCGGGGGCGTTCATGGCGCTCGGGATGGCCATCGCGGCCGACCGGCCCGTCGTGGTCCTCACCACCAGCGGCACCGCAGCGGTCGAGCTCCACCCGGCGATCGTCGAGGCGCACCACGCCAAGGTCCCGCTCCTCGCCGTCACCGCCGACCGCCCTCCGGAGCTCCAGGACGTCGGCGCACCGCAGACGATCGACCAGACCCACCTCTTCGGGTCCGCCGTCCGCTGGTTCGCGCAACCGGGCGTTCCCGACGACGCCATGCATGGGCAGTGGCGCTCCATCGGCGCCGAGGCGGTGCGCCACACGATCGACGCACCGCCCGGTCCCGTGCACCTCAACCTCGCGTTCCGGGACCCATTGGTCGGTGACGCCGGTCCGCTCCCACCCGGGCGTCCGGGCGGCGCGTCGTGGCACGGCGCGGTGGAGCCGAACGCCGATCCGAACGAGGTCGACCTGGGATCGCTCGGCGATGCCGTGGCGGGACGGTCGGGCGTCATCGTGGCCGGGGGCGGGATCGCCGATCCCGATGGTGTGCACACGTTGGCGGCACATCTGGGGTGGCCGGTGCTGGCCGATCCGCGGAGCGGTTGCCGCGTCCCCCTCGAGGCCACCATCAGCCACTTCGATGCCGTGCTCCGAAGCGCTGGTGACCGCGCGCAGCTGCGACCCGAGATCGTCCTGCGCCTGGGGACCCTCCCGGCCTCGAAGGTGCTGAGCAGGTGGTTGGTGTCCCTCGATGCGTGGCAGGTCGGCATCGAGCGCGATGGCACCCGCTTCGATCCCGATCGGAACCTCGGCGCGGTCCTGCGCGCCGAGCCCGGTGCGTTCTGTCGCGGCCTCGTCTCCGAGCTCGACCCCCCGGGTTCGCCGGGGCACCTCTACCGGGGCTGGGTCGCGGCCGATGCCGAGGCGGCCGCCGCTCTGGCCCGTGTGCTGGCTGCGTTCGAGGGCGTGTCCGAACCTGGCGTCGTGCGCGAGGTGTTCGCCGCGTTGCCCGCGGGCGCTCACCTCGTGGTGTCGTCGTCGATGCCGATCCGTGATCTGGAGTGGTTCGCGTCCCCCCGCGGGGGCGTCGTGGTGCACGCCAACCGGGGCGCGAACGGCATCGACGGGGTGGTCTCCACCGCGGTGGGCGTCGCCCTCGCCTCGGGACGTCCGACGGCGGTGATCGTCGGCGACATCGCCTTCCTGCACGACACCAACGCCCTCCTGGGCATCGGCGCCCGCGGCGTCGACCTCACCATCGTCGTGATCGACAACGACGGCGGTGGCATCTTCTCGTTCCTCCCGCAGGCGGGTTCGCTCCCGGCAAGCCGCTTCGAGCAGCTCTTCGGCACACCGCACGGCGTCGACCCCGGCGCCATCGCCGCGGCGCACGGCCTCGACGTCGCCCGCCTCACCGATACCGACGACGTCGCGAGGGCGGTTGCGGCGTCGGCGGCAGGAGGCGGGGTGCAGGTGCTGGTCGCCCGCACCGATCGGACCGCCAACGTCGAGGTGCACGACGCACTGCACCGAGCGGTCGCCGACGCCCTGGCAGCGGCGACGCCCGACCACGCCTGAGCGCGGATCAGGGACGGATGATCGCCGCGAGCACGGCTTGGAGCTTGGCCTGGGTCTCGGTCAGCTCGGCGGCGGGGTCGGAGTCGGGCACCACACCCACCCCGGCGAACAGGCGGGCGGTGGGGCCGTCGAGGATCGCCCCACGCAGGCCGACGGCCCATTCGCCGTCGCCGGTCGCATCGACCCACCCGACCGGGCCGGCGTAGGGACCCCGGTCGAGGTCCTCGTAGCGGTCGATGAGCGCCAAGGCCGCCTCCCGCGGTGAACCGCACACCGCCGGCGTGGGGTGCAGCGCGGTCATGAGCTCGATCGCCGTGGCCGGGGGGGACGAGAGGCGGCCTTCGACGAAGGTGGCCAGGTGCGAGACGTTGGCCATGGCCACGATCGAGGGCTCGGCCTCCTCGTCGATGTAGGAGCAGTAGCGGAGCAGCGTGTCGTGGACCATGTCGATCGTGATGCGGTGCTCCTCGCGGTCCTTCGCCGACGCCAGCAGGGCGGCGGCCAGGCGTGCGTCGGTGGTGGGATCGGCGCTTCGAGGGGTCGTGCCCGCCATCGGGTGGGAGCGCACGTTGTCGCCGAGGCGCGACACCAGCAGCTCGGGCGTGGCGCCGACGAACCCGTCGACCGCGTACAGGTAGCAGGACGGGTAGGCCCGTCGGAGCCGATCGAGGATGGCCAGCCGAGGCAGGTCGCTGTCGGCCTGCACGACGACCTCACGAGCCAGGACCACCTTGGCGGCCACGCCGTCACGGAGCTCGTTGCGGGCCTGCTCGACGGCCCGACACCACTCGACCGGTGGTCGCGCCGACGAGATGCGCATGTCGGTGATCGCCGACACGGCATCGATGGTCGGTGCGGTCGGCGGGCGGGAGCCGAGGGCGCGTTGCAGCAGGGTGTCGCGCAGCTCGTCGTGTCGGCTCGCCGGTGCGTCGCGGTCGACGATGGTGGTGACCCAGCGGGTGCCGTCGGCGGCTCGTCCGACGGTGATGCGGGACACGATCAGCGATGCCGGTGCGGTGGGGTCGAAGGGCAACGCGCCGATCGCCACCGGACCCGTGCCCGGCCGACGAACCTCGTCCTCGGTCTCGATCTCGGCGAGGGCCGAGACGACGCCCGACGCGCCGTCGGGTGCCGTGCGGCGAAGCGGGAGGCGCTCGGCGAAGGGATCGATGCCGGCGAGGCCGGTGCGGTCACGTTCGAAGATCGTCCCGGCCGAACCCGCCAGCGTCAGGAGATCGACGTCGACATCCAGGCGCGAGGTGCGGGCCGACCAACGGCTGGGATCGAACGCTGCGGCGGCGTCGTCGGCGTGGAGCCCGGTGCGCTCGTCGCCCTGATCGGCGAGGCGCGCGGTCATCGCCAGTGCGCCGGCCCGGGTGCATCGCCGGGGGAGCGGGTGGCCGTGATGAGTTGGGCGATGCCGGTGGAGAGCAACGTGCGCTCGACCGACTCGAAGCCCGCGGAACGGAGCGACTCGAGCATCTGGTCCGGTGGGGGGAGGTAGGCGACCGACTTGGGCAGGTAGCGGTAGGAGGCGGCGTCCGACAGCAGGCCACCGATGATCGGGACGACTTTGCCGAAGTAGATGCCGTGGCCCCAACGCAGGGCCGGGTTCGCCGGTTCGGCGACCTCGAGGAAGGCGATGCGCCCGAACGGTCGGACGATCCGGGCGACCTCGTCGAAGAACGGGTCGAGCGCACGGAAGTTCCGGAGGGCGAAGCCGCAGGTGACCCCGTCCATGCTGGCGTCGGCGATCGGGAGGCGAAGCGCATCGGCCTGGGCCAGGGGTGCCTCGGTGCGGGCTGCGGCGAGCATGCCGAACGACAGGTCGAACCCGATCGGTTCGAGGCCGTGGTCCTGGAGCTCACGGCAGAAGTCGCCGGTTCCCGATGCCAGATCGGCCACCACCGATCCGCGGCCGAGGCGCAGCTCCCGGATCGTGCGTCGACGCCACCCGACGTCCATGCGGAACGTCATGATGCGGTTCACCAGGTCGTAGCGCGGCGCGATCGTGTCGAACAGCTGGCGGACCGCGGCGACCTTCTCCTCGCCCTCGGGCAACGTCTCGGCCACGGGGGGATCAGCGGGGATGGTCACGGGTCAACCATACGGTCGCGGTCCGTACCGGTGGCAAGGCGGACCACGTGGTGTCCGTGTCCGATCGGTCGGAGCGGGGAGGCGGGCGGTACCCTGACCTGATGGCGAAGCGACCCCTCTTCAGCGTCGCAGGCATCCCGGTGAGCATCCATCCCGCCTTCTTCGCCGTCATCCTGGTGCTCGGGCTGGTCTACCTGGCCACACCCTTGTACCTCGTCACCTGGGTGCTGATCGCCACCGCGTCGATCCTGCTCCACGAGTTCGGCCACGCCATCGCGTTCCGGATCTTCGGACTCAACCCGAGCGTGGCGTTGGTCGGGTTCGGTGGGCTCACGTCGGCCGACGACTCCGAATCCACCGAGGAGTTCACGCCGGCACGCCACATCGTCGTGAGCCTGGCCGGACCCCTCTCGGCGTTGGTGCTGTTCGGGCTCCCGGCGCTGCTGGTCGCGCAGGCCAACGGGTTCGACCCGTGGTTGTCGCTGAGCATGCGCCGATCGATCGCCCCGGCCGAGATCATCCTGGGCCAGATCATCTACATCAACGTCGGGTGGTCGCTGCTCAACCTGCTCCCGGTCCTGCCGCTCGACGGCGGCAACGTGGTGGCGGCGGTCTTCGAGATCTTCGCTCGCGACAAGGGGCGACGGATCGCCAACATCATCTCGATCGTGATCGCGGTCATCGCATCGATCTGGGCGGTGTCGCTCGGCTACGCCCTCGCACCGATCATGGCGATCTTCCTCATCGGCCTCAACGCCACCGACCTCTCCAAGTCGCGTGGTGTCGAGGTCGATCGGGCCTACAGCGAAGCTCTCCGGTCGTTGATCGACTACGACCCCGTGAACGCCGAGCACCTCGCCCGCCGCGCCCTCGCCAGCCACCCGCGGGCCGAGCAGGCCGGGTGGGGAACCGAGCTCGTCGCCTGGGCCCGCCTGGCCCAGGGCGACCCCGCCAGCGCGCAGCACCTCGTGGTCACCATGTCCGAGGGTGGGGCGCCGAGCGCGTCGATCCGGGGTGCGCTCGCGCTGGCGTCCGGTCGGACCGATGAGGGCGTGGCCACCCTCGCCTGGGCGTTCGTCCACGATCCGGTGGTCGGGGCCAAGGCGCTGGCGGCGATCGCCGTCGCCCAGGGCGGCCAGATCGACGCGGTCGTTCGGGAGCTCGCCCTGATGGGCCAGCCCGGCCTCGCCGCCGCCGGTGCCCTCCGGGATCTTCTGGCGTACTGCGGCCACGTCAGCGACGCCCACCGTGTCGACCTCGTCCTCACCGCCGGCGCCCGACCTCCGGTCTGAGCCGGCCCGGCCATCGCCGGCGTCGTACCCCGGTCAGGCGTCGATCACCTGCTCGCGCGCCCAGCGGTAGTCGGCCTTGCCCGCCGGGCTGCGCAGCACGCGATCCACGTACCGGATCGCCTTGGGCAGCTTGTAGCGGGCCACGTGCTTCTCGCACTCCTCGATCAGCTCCTCGTCGGAGACCTCGAAGCCCTCGCGCACCTGGACGACGGCGACCACCTCGCTGCCCCAACGCTCGCTCGGCCGACCGGCGACGACGACGTCGTACACGGCGGGGTGGTGGGAGAGCGCGGCCTCGACCTCCTCGGCGAAGATCTTCTCGCCGCCCGAGTTGATGGTGACCGAGTCACGCCCGTAGAGCTCGAGCAGCCCGTCGGTGGTGATGCGGGCGCGGTCGCCGGGCACCGAGTAGCGGACCCCGTCGATGACCGGGAACGTCTTGGTGGTCTTGGCCTCGTCGCCGAGGTAGCCGAGCGGGACCCGACCCTGTTGCGCCAACCATCCGGTCTCGTCGTCGCCGGGAGGGATCACCCTCGAGAGGTCGTCGCTCACGATGCACATGCCCACGCCGGGGGTAAACGTGCCGGTGCTCGCTTCGGACCCTGCACCGCTGATCTGGGTGCCCTGCTGGCCCGTCTCGGAGGCGCCGAGCCCGTCCATGATGCCCATGCTCGGGAGCGCTCGGAGGAACTGCTCCTTGACGCCGGCGCTGAGCGCGGCGCCGCCGGACACGAGCATCAGCATCTGCGACAGGTCGTACTCGCCCCGGTCGAGCTCGTCGAGCAGCGGCCGACCGAACGCGTCGCCGACGATGAGCACGATGTTGACGCCTTCGGACTGGCAGGTCGACCACACATCGGCGGCGTCGAGGCTCTCGACGTTGGCGGGCAGCACGATCGTGTTCCCACCGGTGAGCGCGTTGAACGCCAACCAATGGGCCGCACCGTGCATGAACGGTGCCGACGGCATGAGCTTCGCCCCCCCGGTGCGGGCGGTCTCGACGATCTCGTCGAGGCTCGACCACTCCTCGCCGGTGCCGAGCTGACGACCCCCGAGCGCCGCCGGGAAGATGTCGGCCTGGCGCCACAGCACGCCCTTGGGCATCCCCGTCGTGCCGCCGGTGTAGAGGATGTAGAGGTCGTCGGGGCTGCGGGTGAGCACGGGCGCGGTGTCGTCCACCGACGCGAGCGCGTCCTCGTACCAGGTGGCGCCGTCCAGCAGTGCGTTGCCGGAACGGTCCGGGACCTGCAGGAGGATCCGGAGGTTCGGGAGGTCGGCGAGCACACCCTCGAGCCGGGGAGCGAACGCCGAGTGGTAGATGATCGCCCGGGCGTCGGAGTCGTCGAGCAGGTAGCGCAGCTCCTCCTCCACGTAGCGGTAGTTGACGTTGAAGGGCGCCACGCGGGCCTTGTACGAGCCCACCATGCCTTCGAGGTACTCCGGGCCGTTGTGCAGGTAGAGGGCCAGGTGGTCCTGACCCGACTGCCAGCCGGCGAGGGCATCACGCTCGGCGCGAACGGTGCACCCGGCGTCGATCAGGTAGTTCGCCAGCCGCCGCGTACGTGCCGCCAGCTGCGCGTAGGTCACCCGTCCATCGGCGTGCACGATCGCATCCCGGTCCGGGATGGCGGCGGCCACGGCTTCGTTGATCTCGGCGAGGTTGAACTCCATGGCGGGATCGTAGGAGTTCCTGTGTCCGACGGCATATCAGCACCGACCCGGTGGTCGGCGTGTCGAGGGCTCAGGAGGCGCCCGGGCACTCGGTTCCGGGCGCAGGAGCGACCAGGTCGACGAGGTAGCGCTGCACGACGTCGCGGACGCACGCGTCGGCGTTGAAGCTCGTGTGGCCGGTGCCGCGGTAGGTCAGCAGCACGCCCGAGTCGAGCTGCCCGGCGACGCGCTGGGCCGCCTCGAACGGCGTGGCGGCGTCGCCGGTGTTGCCGACCACGAGGATGGGCGGAGACCCGACTGCCGTCACCTCGGTCGGCGCCCCCGTGACCGGCGCCGCCCAGTAGGCGCACGGCGCCATCTCGGCGGCGACCGCCGCACCGAACCGAGGAGCGGCCTTCGCCAGGCGTTCGGTCATGGCCCGGTACTCCGACGCCCCGGTCGGGTGCGGGTTGTCGGTGCACACCACCGCGGCGTACTCGCTGTAGCTGGTGCTGGCGAAGTAGAGCTCGGCCAACCGGTGCAGCGGCGCTCCATCCCCCTGCTCCGCCGACCCGAGCGCGGCGATGAAGGTCCTGCCGCGCGCCTCGTCGTACGCCGAGCTGAGCGCGGCGTAGGCCAACGCGGTCGGCCCGACGACATCGCCACCGGGCACCACGAGGGGTGCGGACTCGACGATGGCGGCGACGTGCTCGTAGGACTCGGCCGGGTCGGTCACGGGGCAGGTCCCCGACGCCACGCACCGATCGAACGACTCGGTGATCGAGCGCTCGAACCCCACCGCCTGGTCGGTGAGCAGCTCCTCGAGGTCCTGGGTCGGATCGACCACCCCATCGAGGGTCATGGCCCGGACGTGCTCGGGGAACAGGTCGAGGTAGCGGAGACCGAGGATCGTGCCGTACGAGAAGCCGAGGTAGCTCAAGGTCTCGTCGCCGACCGCGCGGCGCAGCCGGTCCAGGTCGCGAGCGGTGGCGTCGGTGGCCACCTGCTCGAGTCGATCGCCGGAGTCGGCGGCGCACCGGTCGGCGACCGCCTCGGCGACCTCGTCGAACGCGCCCTGTTCGGCGTCGTCGTCGGGGCTCCAGTCCAGCGACCGCAGCTCCTCGACCCGGTCGTTGCACGAGATGGGCTCGCTGGCGCCGACGCCCCGGGGGTCCCACGACACGATGTCGAAGTACTGGTTGAGCGTTCGATCGACGGGGGTGGCCCGCACGTAGTCGACACCGGATCCGCCCGGCCCGCCCGGGTTCACGAAGAGCGATCCGATCCGGTCCGGACCGGTGGCCCGTCGTCGGATGACCGAGAGCGCCACCGTCGGACCCTCCGGGTCGGCGTAGTCGGCGGGGACCTCGTAGGTGGCGCAGTCCTGGCCGGTGCCGCACGCCTCCCACCCGATGGGGGCCACGTCGCGGTCGTCGGACCGGTCGGTGTCGGTGCCCGGCGCGGTGCCCGGCTCGGTGTCGGGAGCGTCCGGGGATGCGGCAGGGTTCGAGCCGGCGGAGGACGCGGGCGGGTCGGTGCGCTCGACGGTCGGCGCCGCCGAACATGCGGCCGACAGGACGAGCACCAGCACCGCGGCCAACGCCGCGAGGGTCCGAACCGATCGGTTCCGGCTCGGAGGCGCGACGGGCATCGGGGCATGCTAACGGCGGCGCGACCGACCACCGGGTCGCCATCGGCACCGTCCGCGGCCGGCTCGACCCACCACGCGGTGCGTTGCGCTCAGGTGAACCAGACTCGGACGTAGTCTCGGGCTGACGGGTTGCGCAGGAACAGGATGATCGCCGGCGGGACGACGAGCAGCAGCAGGAAATCTGGCGTCAGCAACAGCGAGGGGCGGTGGACGGCATCGTCGATGATCGGAACGAGGCTGGTGGCGGCGACGCCGATCGCCAGGAGGTAGGCCCAGGTCGCTTCGTTGGAGATCCCGTAGGCCGCGAACGCGCTCGCCAGCCCGAACACCACCGGCCAGGGCGAGGGCTCGCCCTCGACGATCATGCGGACGAACGGGTAGACGGCCCAGAAGTACAGCGCCAGCTGCGCCCACAGGAGCGAGCGTGGCTGCGAGTCGTTCACCAACCGGCGGGTCTCCATGGCTGACAGTCTGGCAGCGCCGGACGACCGTGCCCCGGTCGGGACCGTCGCCGCCGGCATCGACCGTCCCCCGATCGCAGGAGTGGTCCTGGCCGCAGGCGCGGGCGTGCGCCTGCGCCCGCTCACGGACGTGCTCCCGAAGGCGTTGTGCCCGGTCGGCAACCGGCCCCTCGTCGATCTCGCCCTGCAGGCGGTTGCCGTCGCGGGGGTCGACGTGGCCGTGAACCTGCACCACGCCCGGGACCAGCTCGAGGCGCATCTGGTTGCACGGGGCGACGTCCACCTCTCGATCGAGGAGCCGGAGGCGCTCGGCACCGCCGGTGCCATCGGCGCGCTGCGCCCGTGGCTCGACGGCCGTGGCGCCCTCATCGTCAACGCCGACGCGTGGACCCGTCCCGACCTCGCCGCGTTCGTCAGCGGCTGGGACGGTGAGCGGGTGCGTGTGCTGGTCGCCGGTGACGAGCCGTTCGGCGCGCAGAGCCGCGTCGTGGCGTCGATCCTGCCGTGGCGGGAGGCGGCGGGGCTCCGACCGGAGCCGAGCGGCTTGTGGGAGTCGTGCTGGCGGGAGCTGGCCGGGACCCACGCCATCGACACCGCCTCGTACGACGGGCCCTTCGTCGACTGCGGCACGCCCGCCCGCTACCTCGAGGCGAACCTCCTGGCGGCGGCACTCGACGGACGCGTCGACCGGGCCTGGTCGTCGGCGTCGGCTTCGTCGGCGTCGTCGACGGACGGGCCGTCAGCGCCCCGACCGTCGATCGTGGATCTCGGTGCGACCGTCGACCCCGACGGTGTCGTCGACGGTTCGGTCGTCGGGTCCGGTGCGGTGATCGGCGGCATCGTCACCGGTTCGGTCATCTGGGCAGGCCAGGAGGTCGGACCGACCGAGCTCCTCGATCATGCCGTGCGGGCCAGCGAGCGCGTGACCGTGCTCGTTCGGTGACGACGAGGGGACCGGGGTCAGGTCCGACGCGCCGGGGCGCCCACCGCGACCCCGTGCTCGGCGCGCAGTTGGCCGCAGGCGGCATCGATGTCGGTGCCGCGGTTCCGGCGGACGGTGGCGTTCGTGCCCAGCGCGACGAGGTGATCTCGGAACCGGCGGACGCCGTCGGGTGGCGTGCCCCGGGTCGGGTAGCCGGGTGTCGGGTTGAGCGGGATCAGGTTGACGTGCGCTCGGCGGTCCCGGGCGTACGCGGCGAGCTCGACCGCATCGGACGGGCGGTCGTTGACCCCGTCGATCAGTGCCCACTCGAACGAGAGCCGGCGGTGCGTCCGGTGCACGTAGTCGTCGCACGCCGCCGCGAGCGCGTCGAGGTCGTAGCGCCGGTTGATGGGCACGAGCTCGTTGCGCAGCGCGTCGTTGGCGGCATGGAGCGACACCGCGAGGTTCACCGGTAGGGATGCGTCGGCCAGCCGGCGGATGCCGGGAACGATGCCGACGGTGGAGATCGTGAGGTGGCGGGCCGAGATGCCGATGTCGCCCTGGAAGCGCTCGACGGCCCCCCACACGGCATCGAAGTTGGCCATCGGTTCGCCCATGCCCATGAACACCACGTTCGAGACCCGGCGAGGCGGGCCGCCGGTGTCCGGACCGCGGGCGTGCTGAGCGGCTCGCACCACCTGCTCGACGATCTCGCCCACGCTCAGCTGGCGCTCGTACCCGGCCTGGCCGGTCGCGCAGAAGCCGCATGCCATGGCGCACCCGGCTTGGGTGCTCACGCACACGGTGCTCCGATCGTCGTAGTGCATGAGCACGGTCTCGATGCGGGCACCCCCGCGGAGACCCCACAGCCACTTCACGGTCGCGCCATCCGAGCTGGCCGACAGGTGCACCGGCTCCAACGCCAGCGGCAGCTCGGCATCGAGGCGCGCGCGGAGCGCCTTGGGCAGCGTCGTGAGCTCGTCGAGCGACTGGGTCTGCTCGTAGAGGCCCGACCAGAGCTGGTCGATCCGATACCGCGGTTCGCCCGAGAGCGTGGCTTCGAGCACGCCACGGTCGGCGTCGTATCGAGTGGGGGTGTCGGGAACCGGGCGAGGCACCGACCCAGGATACGGCCCGACGCTCGCCGAACCCCTTCCGACGGGGGCGGTGGTGCGGGTGCGGAGCGCAGGAAGCGGGCGCGGGTGCGTCGGCTCGGTCCGTCGGCCTCACCGGTAGTCTCGAAGCCATGTCCGTGCGTGATGAACCCGGCGCCGGCTCGTCGCCGCCCGAGCCGGATCGCGCATCGGCGCCGGCCGGTGCGATCGACCCGATGGCGGATCCGCCCCCCGTGAAGCACCGTCACCGGGACAT
>JBBSTY010000024.1:0-32890 GCA_038235385.1 Acidimicrobiales bacterium
GCGCCGCCCGGCGGATCGAATCCGACGCGACCGCGACATCGCCGACCCCGTCGACCGAGGCGATGGCCGAGGCGAGGTCGTCGGTGGGATCGGATCGTCCGGCCGCCTCGATGAGCACGTAAGCCGCCCAACGGTGATCGAACGGCGGCACCAGGGCGAGCTCCCGGCACACCAGCTCGAGACCCGGAGCGAGGAAGAGCTCGGCGGCCTCGATCGACGGGCACGTCGCGAGGAGCGAATCGGTCGCCGCGACCGCCGAGGCCACCGACGCGAAGCCGATGAGCGCGACCACCCGCTCGTCGTGACGCTCGACCAGCCGGATCCGTGCCGCGGTGATGATGCCGAGCGTGCCCTCGCTGCCGCAGAGCAACGACGGCAGGTGGTAGCCGGTGTTGTCCTTGATCAGCCCGCTCATCCAGTCGACGCGGTCGCCGGTTCCCAGCGACGCCTCCACGCCGACGACCTGCTCACGGGTCCCGCCGAAGCGGAGCAGGTTGATCCCGCCCGCGTTGGTGGCCACCGTGCCGCCGATGGTCGCGGTGTCACGTGCGGCCAGATCGATCGGGTAGCGGAGTCCGGCATCGTGGGCGGCGCGCTGCACCGCCGCGAGCGGAGCGCCCGCGCCGGCGGTCACCTGCCGGGAGGTCGTGTCGACCGGTCCGATCGCGTCGAGCCGCCCGAGGTTCACGGTGATCTCGCCCGCCAGCGCCACGCTGCCGCCGACCAACCCCGTGTTGCCGCCCTGGGGCACCAGGGCGACGCCCGCCCGACGGCAGCGTGCGATCACCTCGGCGACCTCGGCGGCGTTGCCCGGGTGCACGACCGCTGGCGTCGAGCCCACGAACCGGCCGGTCCAATCCGTCGACGCACCCGCGGTGGCGAACGGGTCGGTGACGACGTGGGCGGCACCGACGACCTCGGCCAACGCCGCCATGACCGCCGGATCGAGGGCGGAGGCGGGGGAGGTGGAGGCGGGGGAGCGCGCAGGGGTGGGCGGCGTGGGATCAGTCCTTCTTGCGGGCCCGACTGGGCGCGACGCGATCGGGCTCGTGGGGCTGCTTGGGATACACGGGCGGCCACGGCGCATCCAGGCCCCCGGCGGCGATCTCCGCGTCGAACTGGTCGACCAGCGGGCCGATGTCCTGCGGCTCGGCGTCGCTGTCGGACCACGGGTCGCCGAGGTCGTCGTAGCGGTTCGGCACCGAATCGATGGTGAGGTCGTCGGGCATGACGGTGTCGACCTCGTCCCAGGAGATGGGGGTCGACACCTGCGCGCCCACCCGCGGGCGCGCGGACCACGCGCCGAACATCGTCTTGTGCGGAGCGTTCTGGTTGAAGTCGACGAAGACCCGCCGCCCCCGCTCCTCCTTCCACCACTTGGCGGTGAGGAGCTCGGGTCTGCGCTCCTCGAGCTCGCGGGCGAGCACGACGGCTGCGGCCCGGACCTGGTAGGAGTCCCAACGGGGCAGCAGCCGGACGTAGATGTGCAGACCGCGCGAACCGGATGTCTTCACGTAGGCGGTGACACCCCGCTCCCGGCACAGCGACCGGACCTCGTGGGCGGCTTCGCACACGCCGTCGAAGCCCACGCCGGGCTGGGGATCGAGATCGATGCGCAACTCGTCGGCGTGGTCGGGATCATCCGCCCGGTACGGCCAGATGTGGAAGCCGAGGCACCCCTGGTTGACCGCCCACAGCAGATGGGCGATGTCGGCGGCGACGAGCGCGTTCGATTCGGTTCCGTTCACCGTGGCGACGGTGGTGGTCTCGAGCCACTCCGGGGCCGAGTCGGGGATCCGCTTCTGGAAGAACGACGTTCCGCTCGCGCCGTTCGGGTAGCGCTCGAGCAGCACCGGCCGGCCCTGCACGGCGGCCATGATCGGGTGCTGCACGCGCAGGTAGTACTGGACGAGGTCGAGCTTGGTCTGCCCGCCCTTGGAGAAGAACACCTTGTCCGGGTGGGTGATCGCCACCTCCCGCCCGGCGGCCTCGATCGTCACGGCGTCGTCGCTCATCCACCCATGATGGCCCCGTTGCCCGGTCGTCGACGCTCGATCCTCGCCGCGGCGGGATCGCCGAGCTCGTTCCAGCGACCCGGCGCCGGGGGTAGGAACCCGCGACGTCGACGGGTGGGCGATGATGTCGGCTCGAACCGGCGCTCGGAGCCCCGGTCCATCGAGCGAAGGGATGGTGCGAGCAGATGGGCAGCGCGGGACCCACGGTGATGCGGGCGGTGGTCAGGGTGTCGCGACCGGACGCGTCGGTGCGGTGCACCCGCCGGTTCGAGGCGCTCGGGTGTCCGGCCTGATGTCCGACGCACCCGTGCCCGCACCCGACGGCCGCGCGGCGGGTCTCGGAGGTTCGAACCAGGGCGCTGCGGTGTCGATCGAGGCGGTCGCCCACTACGAGGCGACCGGGTGGTTGCTCACCGACACCCTCGACACGGCCGGTGTGGACGAGCTGCGATCGTGGGTCGACGACGTCGCGTCGTGGCCCGACGACGGTGGCGGTTGGCTCCACCACCGTGAGCTCACCGACTCGGGTCCGGTGCTGTGCCGGAGCGAGAACTTCGTCCCGTTCCACGCCGGGCTCCGCTCGCTGCTCACAGCCGGAACGCTCCTGGCCACCGCCGGCGCGTTGCTCGGCGAGCCGGCGGTGCTCTACAAGGAGAAGGTCAACTACAAGCTTCCGGGAGGCGCCGGGTACGCCGCCCACCAGGACGCGCCGGCCTACCGGTTCGTCGACATCCATGTCTCGTGCCTCGTGGCCATCGACGACGCGACCGTCGACAACGGGTGCCTCGAGGTCGCCGAGGGTCACCATCGGGAACTGCTTCCGGTCGACGCGTCGGGCTGCATCCGGTCCGACGTCGCCGCGGGGCTCGACTGGGAGCCGCTCGAGGTGCGTGCCGGCCAGACCCTGTGGTTCCACTCGCGGACGCCGCACCGCAGCGGCCCGAATCGCTCCTCGGCCTCACGCCGTGCGCTCTACCCCACCTACAACGCCAGCTCCCTCGGTGACCTCCGCGACGCCTACTACCGCCAGAAGCGGGCGGAGCTCGACACGGCCGCCGAGCGAGGGGGAGACCGGCACGTGCCGGTCTCGTTGATCGGGGACTTCCAGGGGAGGCCGGTGTGATGACCACCGACGGACCGATCGCCGGATCGGTGAGCGAGGTGCTCGCGCTGTACGAGCGATGGGGCGGCGACCACTACGACGAGGACCTCAGCCAGCTCGACCACGCCCTCCAGACCGCTGCCCACGCGGTGGCCGCAGGGTGCTCCAACGAGGTCATCGCCGCGGCGCTGCTCCACGATGTCGGCCACCTGCTCGATCTCGCGGATCGTTCGGCGGCGGCGTCGTCGTCCATGTCGACACCGTCGGGCGACGGCACGACCCGAACGCACGAGGACATCGGCGCGCGCTACCTCACCCGGATCTTCCCGCCGGCGGTCACTGCGCCGATCGCCCTCCACGTCCGGGCCAAGCGGTACCTCTGCGCCATGGAGCCGGCCTACGCGGCAGGTCTGTCGCTCGGTTCGAGGGCGAGCCTCGCGGCCCAGGGTGGGCCCCTCCCGACCGAGGACGCCGTGGCCTTCGAGCGCCATCCGGCATCGGACGTCGCCATCGCCCTGCGCCGGTGGGACGACGCCGGCAAGGTGCTGGGCGCCGAGGTCGCGCCGCTCGAGCGGTACCGGGTACTTCTCGATCACGTCTCCATCACGCGCGGAGGAGCCACCACCCGATCACCCGTCGGCCGATCATGACGCCGCCGTCCGGCGTAGCCTGGCTACGCAGCGCGGGCGTCGGCGGAAGGAGCAGCCGTGAACGGAGCGGGGCGCAAGGATGTGACCTTCAAGGTCTCGGCGCAGGATCTCGCGGCGCTGCTCGGCCACACCTCCGATGCCGTGGTCGTCCTCGATGATCAGCTGCGCGTCGTCTTCGCCGGTCCGGCCATCAGCCAGATCCTCGGCTACGACCCCGGTTCGCTGGTGGGCAAGGAGCTCCTGCGGTTCCTGCACCCCGACGATCTCGAGGCGTCCGTCGAGAGCCTCGCACGGTGGGAGCACCGCCACGGTGAGCCCCTGGGGCAGGTGCAGCGGATCCTCGCTGCGGACGGCACGTGGCGCGAGGTGTACTACGACAACGCGGTGGGTTCGTCCATCGCCGCGTTCGGCGCCATGGTGCTCACGTTGCGCCCCGCTGAGGACCTCCGCCCCTCGTGGCAGGACGAACGCCAGCGGGAGGTCAACGAGCGTCGTCTCGTGCGGCTGGCATCATCGTTCCTCCACTACCCGGTGGACCAGTTCGATCGCGGGCTCGACGACGCGGTGGAGGAGCTCGCCGGTCTCGACTGGGTCACGCGCGTCTCGGTGTGGCGCATCGACGGCTCCCGCGCCGTGCTCCGCGCCCGCTGGGAGGCGTCGGTGAACGCCCCTCCCCTCCGTCTCCACGACCGGGTTCGCATCGAGGACTGGCCCGAGGTCTCTCGGTTGGCCGGCGGCGACGAGATCGCCGTCCTGTCCGCGGTCGAGGCGTCCGGTGGCTCGGACGCCGCCCGGCGCCTCCGGGACGAAGCCGGGGTCCGTGCGCTGCTCGTCGTACCCATGGCCGCCGCCGGGGAGTTCGCCGGCTTCATCATGCTCGAGGCGACCGCGGTGGACGCCACCTTCGGCGCGGTGCACGTCACGGCGGTTCGCTCGGCCGCTGCGATCCTGGCCGAGGCGTTCGTGCGGAACGAGGCCGAGACCCGTCTGGCCGAGCAGGTGCGCATCGACCCCGTCACGGGCCTCGGCACCCGCTGGGCGTTCGACGAGGTCCTGGTCGAGTCGCTCGACCGCGTCGAACGCAGCCGATCACCGGGCTTCGCCTTCGCGCTGGTGGACATCGACCGGTTCCGCCTGATCAACAACGCGCTCGGCCACACCGCGGGCGACCGTCTGCTCGCCGACGTCGCGTCCCGCCTGTCGGGTGTCGCCGGGCCGCGCACCACACTCGCTCGGCTCGGCGGCGACAAGCTGCTGGTCCTCCACGACGACGAGCCGGCGCTGTCCGGTGCCATCGGCCGCACGCAGGACCTGCTCGACGGCTTGCGAGCGCCGTTCGAGGTCGGGGGCGACCCGGTCATGCTCACCGCCAGTGCCGGATTGGTGCACGCGGTCGACGCGACGGCGGACGCCGTGGAGCTGCTGCGACGCGCCGACCTGGCGCTGCGCCGGGCCAAGGAGCACGGCGGGGACACGATCGAGGTCGACGACGAGCAACTCCGCGAGCGGGTGGCCTCTCGTCTGCACCGCGAAGCCGACCTGCGAGCGGCGATCGACGGCGGCGGCATCGAGGCGCACCTCCAGCCGGAATGGGACCTGCGCACCGGGCGCCTGGTCGCGGCCGAGGCGCTGGCCCGCTGGCGACACCCGGTCGAAGGGTTGCTCGAGGCGGGGTCGTTCATCCCCCTCGCCGAGGAGTCCCGGGTCATCGGGGATCTCGGCCTCCGGGTGCTGCGGGACGCCTGTGGCGCCTTCGGCCGGTGGCGTCGGCAGGGCCGTGCGCTCGACCTGACCCTCCGCGTGAACATCTCCGCTCGTCAGCTCCGCAACGACGACCTCGCCGACCAGGTCTCCGACGCCCTCGCCGACTTCGGGATCCCGGCGTCCACGCTCTGCCTCGAGCTCACCGAGAGCTCGTTGCTCATCGACCCCGAGGGATCGCTCACCCGACTCGAACGCCTGCGGGAGCTCGGGGTCGGCCTCGCCGTCGACGACTTCGGAACCGGCTACGCATCGCTGCTGTACCTCAAACGGCTTCCGGTCACGGCGGTCAAGATCGACCGGGCGTTCGTGAGGGATCTCCCCGACTCGATGAGCGACCGCGCCATCGTCCAGGCCACGATGCAGCTCGCCGCCGCCCTGGGGATCACCTGCACGGCGGAGGGCGTGGAGACGGTCGAGCAGCGCGACGGCCTCCTCGAGCTCGGCGTCCACCGCGCCCAGGGCTACCTGCTCGGCCGCCCCGAACCGCACGACCGCTTCGCCACCCTGCTCTGACTCGACCCCGATCGCCCGGCCCTGTCGGTCTCGCCGGTCTCGCCGAACTCGCCGAGACTCGTGGTGCTCGTGGTGCTCGGCTGAGCTGCGAAGCTCGCGGAGACCGGCCGGACTGCGGGAGTAGGTTCGCCTCCATGATCATCGTCTCGGGACACATCGTCATCGATCCTGCCAAGCGCGAGCGCGCCGAAGAGCTCATGACCGAGCTCATGGGCGCAACACGCGACGAAGCGGCCAACATCAGCTATGGCTTCTACGCCGCGCTCGACCAGCCCGGCCGCTACCAGCTCTACGAGGAGTGGGAGGACCAGGAGGGCATCGATGCCCACAACGCGTCGGCGCACTTCGCCACCTTCATGGCCGCCGGCGCCGAGATGGCGATCACCGAGGTGTCGGTCACCCAGTTCGGCGTCAGCGACACGACCACCCTCATGTAGCCCCCCGTGTCCCGGGCGAGGTCCCCGACCACCACCCTTCCGTTCGTGCGTGTGATCGCGTCGGCGGGCGCCGCGTGGACACGCATGAACGTGTTCTGGGGGATCGCCTCCTTCCGTTCGTGCGTGTGATCGCGTCGGCGGGCGCCGCGTTGGCACGCACGTTGGAGCATGTCGGGCGGTCGAGCCGTTGAGCCGTGGTCCCCCGAGGGGAGGAGAGGCGACCGGGCGGACGGTCCGTAGACTCCCGCCGTGCACGCCGCCGACGAACGACTGCTGACCTCGCGGTTCGTCCTGGTCGTCGCCACCGGGCTCGCCTACTTCCTCGCCATCGGGATGATGTTGCCCACCATCCCGCTCTTCGTGAAGGAGCGCCTCGGTGGTGAGGAGGTCGCCGTCGGTGTCGCGGTCGGCGCGTTCGCCGTGGGCGCCATCCTCCTGCGACCCTTCGCCGGGCGCATCGGCGACCGCTACGGGCGCCGCATCCTCATCGTCGGTGGTGCCCTGGTCGTTGCCGTGGCGTTCGCCCTCGTGCACGTGGTCACGTCCATGCCGACGCTCGTCGCCGCTCGGGTGCTCGCCGGCATCGGTGAGGCGGCGTTCTTCGTGGGTGCCGGAACGATGGTCACCGACCTGGCGCCGGTCCACCGCCGTGGTGAGGCGCTGAGCTACTGGTCCGTCGCGGTGTACGGCGGGATCGCCCTGGGGCCCGGGCTCGGCGTCATCGTGCTGCAGGGTGATGCGTTCGCCAACGTGTGGTCGGTGAGCGCCGTGCTCGGTCTCACCGCGGCCGTGCTCGGGCTCTTCACCCGCGAGACCCGTCAGCCCGACGCGGTCGACCGGGCGGGCCCCGCCGATGCGGACGGCGTGGTGCGCGAGCCCGTGCGCCCCAAGTTCCTCTACCGCGCGGCGATCGCCCCCGGCTTCCTGCTCTTCCTCGGCATGATCGGGCTGGCGGGGTTCGCCGAGTTCGTGCCGTTGTACGTCCGCGACATCGGCATCGACGATGCCGGGATGGTGCTGCTCGTGTACGGCGTCGTCGTGCTCATCGTGCGCATCTTCGGCGCGCGGGTCCCGGATCGGATCGGTCCGATGGTCGCCGGGAGCCTGGCCACGGGCATCAGCGCGATCGGTCTCCTCGTCATCGGCGTCGTCGCCTCGCCGATCGGGTTGTACGCCGGCACGGTCATCTTCGGGATCGGGATGTCCCAGCTCTACCCGGCGATGATGATCCTGGCCCTCACCGACGTTCCCGACACCGAACGCAGCTCAGCGGTGGGCACGATCAGCAGCTTCTTCGACGGTGCCCAGGGGGTCGGCGCGGTCGCGCTCGGCGGGGTCGCCGCGGTCGCTGGCTACCGGGGCGCGTTCATCGGCGGAGCGGTGGCCTCGGTGGTCGCGCTCGTCCTGCTCCGGGCCGGCATCGACCCGCGGGCCCGTCTCCCCGTCGATCCCGACGCGGTCGAGGCTGCCCACCAGGTGCCCGACATCGAGGTGCCCTGAGCGACCGACGACGAATCGGCGTCGACCGGAGGCGTCGCGTCGGACGTCGGACGTCGAAACGTCGCACGTCGAAACGTCGAAACGTCGAACGCCGGACGTCGAAACGTCGAAACGCCGGACGTCGGAATCGGGACCCGCCGACGGGGCGATGCGGCGTCGATCCCCCTGAGCCGGTCGCCGCGGTTGGTTCGGTAGGGTGCCGACGATCACGGCCGGCTCGCCGGAACGGAAGCCGACGACCTGGAGGCAGGACATGGCAGACGGCGATCAGCGCCAACCCAAGGACGCCACCGAGCACACCCGGCGCGCCAACGACCGGGTGATCGGTTCGCTCCCGTTCGAGGACCGTGCGGACTTCGAGCGAGCCCGGCGCGGTCGGATCGCCCCGCCCACCAGCCCACAGGTCCTCGGAGCCCACGGGTTCCCCGTGTGGGACCTCGACGCGTTCGCGTTCCTCGACGGAGATGCGCCGGCCACGGTGAACCCGAGCCTGTGGCGCCAGGCCCAGCTCAACCTGATCGCCGGCCTGTTCGAGATCGCCGACGGCTTCTACCAGGTGCGCGGCCTCGACCTCTCGAACATCACGTTCATCGAATCGCGCTCGGGTTGGATCGTGATCGATCCGCTCACGTCATCGGACACGGCTCGCGCCGCGTACCAGCTCGTGACCGAGCACCTCGGTGAGCGACCCGTGCACACCGTCATCTACACCCACAGCCACGTCGATCACTTCGCCGGCGTGCACGGTGTCGTCGACGAGGCCGATGTGCGCGCCGGATCGGTGCGCATCATCGCCCCCGAGGGCTTCCTGGAGGAGGCCATCAGCGAGAACGTCATCGCCGGCACGGTCATGACCAGGCGGGCGTCGTACATGTACGGCGCGCTGCTGCCCCGGGGTCCTCGCGGCCACGTGGACGCCGGACTGGGCAAGGGCGTGCCGCTCATGGGCGCCCAGGGCCTCATCGCGCCCACCGAGCTCATCACCGAGAACACCGAGCTCGACATCGATGGCGTGCGCATCGCCTTCCAGCTGACCCCCGGCACCGAAGCCCCGGCGGAGATGAACTTCCACTTCCCGGACCGCCGGATCCTGTGCATGGCCGAGAACTGCACGGCCAACCTCCACAACCTCTACACGCTCCGCGGCGCCCAGATCCGCGACGCGCTGGCCTGGAGCCGGTACATCCACGAGTCCATCGAGCTCTTCGCCGCCCACACCGACATCGTCTTCGCCAGCCACCACTGGCCGCGCTGGGGGCGCGACGACATCGTCTCGTACCTCACCCGCCAGCGCGACCTCTACCGGTTCATCCACGACCAGACCATGCGGCTGGCGAACCACGGCCAGACCATGACGGAGATCGCCGAGGAGATCGCGCTCCCGCCGGCGTTGCGCGACGAGTTCTTCAACCGCGACTACTACGGCACGCTCAACCACAACGCCAAGGCCGTCTACCAGCGCTACCTGGGGTGGTTCGACGCCAACCCGGCGCACCTCCATCCGCTCCCGCCCGCCGATGCGGCGGCACGCTACGTCGAGTACATGGGTGGGGCCGACGCGGTGCTCGAGCGCGCCCGGGCGTCGTTCACCGACGGCGACTACCGCTGGGTCGTCGAGGTCGTCAACCACGTGGTCTTCGCCGATCCCACCAACGACGGCGCCCGGTTGCTCCAGGCCGACGCCCTCGAGCAGCTCGGGTACCAGGCCGAGTCGGGACCGTGGCGCGCCTTCTACCTGACCGGTGCCCAGGAGCTGCGCAACGGGACGCCGGTCGGGCTGCCGACGCCGGCGCTCGCCAGCGCCGACGTGCTCGCCGCCATGACCGTCGAGATGCTCTTCGAGCTCATGGGCGTTCGGCTCCGTGGTCTCGAGGCGTCGGCGCACTCCCTGCGCTTCACGGTGGTGGTTCCCGAGCGCGACGAATCCTGGCTGCTCGGCGTGGAGCACGGGGCGCTCCACCACGTGCGGACCGTCGCGAATCGCGATGCCGACGTCGATGCCACCGTCACCAGCACCCACGCCGCCCTGGCGGCGCTGGCCCGCGGGTCGGGCGCGCTCGACGAGCTCGTCGCCGACGGCTCGCTCACCATCGACGGCGATGCGGACGCGTTCGCCCGGCTCGTCGACCTCCTGGACTCCTTCGCGTTCTGGTTCCCCATCATCGAGCCCTGACCGGGTGGCGACGGCACGGACGCGCGCCCGACGGTGCGTGGGTACGGTGCTGACATGTCGAGCACCGTCGAACGCATCACGACCGCATCGGGCCATGAGCGCTTCCAACGGCGTTGGGCGGCAGACGAGCCGAGGGCGGCGCTCCTGCTCGTGCACGGGATCGCCGAGCACTCGGGTCGCTACGAGCACGTCGGCGATGCCTTCGCCGCCGCCGGCATCGACACGCTGTCGTTCGATCTGCGCGGCCACGGCGAGAGCGGCGGCCGGCGCGGGCACGTGGACTCCTTCGACGACTTCCTCGACGATGTCGGGGAGCTGCTCGTGGAGCGTCAGGAGCTCGGCGTCCCCGTCGTCCTCATGGGCCACTCGCTGGGTGGTCTCATCGCGGCGACCGCGGTGGCGCAGGGGCGCACGAAGCCGGATCTGCTGATCCTGAGCGCACCGGCCCTGAACGCCCAGGTGCCCGGCTGGCAGAAGGTGGTCGCCGCCACGATGAGCCGGGTGGTGCCCACGCTGTCGATCAAGAACGACTTCGACGGGTCGCGCCTGTCGCGCGACCCCGCGGTGGGCGACGCCTACCGCGACGATCCGTTGCGCACCCGGGTGGCGTCGGCGCGCTTGGGTTCGGCCGTCTTCACCACGATGGCCTCGACGAGCGCATCGGTCGACGCCATCACCGTGCCCACCTACGTGGTGCACGGAAGCGACGACCCGCTCGTGCCGGTCACCGCGACGGAGCCCTTCGAAGCGCTCCCCAACGCCACCCGTGTCGTGTACGACGGGCTTCGTCACGAGTGCCTCAACGAACCCGAACGGGCAGAGGTGATCGCGGGCATCATCGCGTGGCTCGACGGTCAGCTCCCCACCGTCTGACCCGCGATCCGACGGGCGGTCGCGCCGGTCGCGCGGGTCGGGCGGTCGCGACGGCTGCGGCGGGCGCGACAGTCGGCAGTCGCGACGGCCGGACGTTCGACCCGTCGACTCAGGGCGGCGGCGGCAGCGGCCCGTCGGCGGGCGCGTGCGGCGGCCCGCTCCACGCCGCCAGCTCCACGGTGAGCACCGCGCCGGACCCCTCGTCGGGCGCCCCCGCCGTGACGGTCCCGCCGTGGTTGGTCACGATCTGGCGCACGATGGCGAGCCCCAGACCCGAACCCGGCGTCGCCCGGGCAGAGGCCGATCGGTAGAACCGCCCGAACACCAGCTCGCGCTCGGACGCCGCGATCCCCGGACCGTGGTCGCGCACCACGAGCCGCCCGGCGCTGGCGACCACCTCGATCGGTCGTCCGTCGGCGTTCCACTTGGCGGCGTTGTCGAACAGGTTCTGGACCGCTCGTTCGAGCTGGACCTCCACGCCCCACACCACCCATGGCTGGGTGTCGACCACGAACCGGTGCCCGGTCCTGCGTGCGGTCCGGTCGGCGACGCGCTGCACGAGCCCGACCATGTCCACCGGCGCCGACGGATCCGACGGAGCCGATTCGGTGGCCAGGTCGACCAGTTCGGCGCTGAGGTCGCTCAGCTCCTCGAGCTCGCTGCGGATGTCGGCCATGACCTCCGATCGCGCCCGGGCGTCGAGGTCGGGGTGGTCGAGCATGGAGACGATCATCCGCAGGCTGGTGAGCGGGGTGCGGAACTCGTGGCTGGCGTCCATCACCAGTCGCTGCTGCTGATCCCTCGATGATCGCAGGGCCGCCAGCATGGAGGCGATGCTCGTCGTGAGCCGGCCGATCTCGTCGTCGTGCTTCGGCGTGAGACCGACGTCGAACTCGAGGGTCTCGGCCACGTGCTCAGCCGCCACGGTGAGCGCCTCGACCGGCCGGGCCGACCGTCGGGCGACCCACCAACCGACCGCCGCGGCGAGCACCGAGCCGGCGATCGACACGAGCACCAGCGCTCCGGCGAACTGGCGCAGCGTCGTGTCGACCTCGGTGAGCGGACGGGCGATCATCACCGCGTCGCCCCGCGGCAGCGCAGCGGTGACGACCCGGAACCGTTGGCCGTCGATCTCGTCGGTGCGCAGGACCGGCGGGGTGTCACGGGACCCGGACGCGATGGCGAGGTCGGTGTCGGCCACCGGGATCACCGCGACCTGCTGGGCCGACGCCTCGATCTCGCCGGCGGCCGGCACGGTCTGGAAGAGCACGTCGGTCGGCCCGGCCAGTTCCCGGACCCGGTCGAGCGGGCCGGCACGCCCGGGGACGCGCCGTGGACCGCGCCCCGCGAGCTCGGGTTGGTCGAGCGGCTGGTCCCCGACCCGGCGGATCAGGTCGCCGTCGATCTGGGCGAGCATCTGACGTCGGACCGTCGCGAACCCGACCACCGAGCAGGCGATCACCGCGACGACGAACGACAGACCGGCGAGCAGCGCGATCCGACGGCGGAAGGTCACCGACGGTCGTCTCGGAGCACGAACCCGACCCCGCGAACGGTGTGGATCATCCGAGGTCGGTCGCCCTGCTCGGTCTTGCGCCGCAGGTACCCGATGTACACATCGAGCGAGTTCGAGGTGGTGTCGAACGAGTACCCCCACACCCGGTCGAGGATCGTCCCCCGCTCGAGCACCTGACCGGGATGCTCGGCGAGCAGCACGAGGAGCTCGTACTCGGTCTTGGTGAGCGTGATCTCGGTCCCGGCTCGTCGGACCGAGCGCGATGCGGGTTCGATGCGCAGGTCGCCGACCTCGATCACGTCGGGCTGGTCGGGAGCCGCCCGCCGCAGCAACGCCCGCAGCCGGGCGAAGAGCTCGGCGAGATCGAACGGCTTGACGAGGTAGTCGTCGGCGCCGGCATCGAGTCCGGCCACGCGGTCGGAGGTCTCGTGGCGAGCCGTGAGCATGAGGATCGGTGTTCGGTCGCCGCCGTCGCGCAGACGCCGGCACACGTCGAGGCCGTTCATGTCCGGCATCATCATGTCGAGGACGATCGCATCGACCGGAGCGGAACCGAGGTGCTCCAGCGCGGCGAGACCGTCGGCCGCCGCGGCGACGTGGTGGCCCTCGAGCCCGAGGGCGCGGGTCAGGGCGTGGCGCACCTTGGGGTCGTCCTCCACCACCAGGATCTGCGCCATCGCTGCACTGTATTGAGCACCGTGAGGTCGCGATCGGGTTCTCATGAGTTCCTCACGATCGGAACCACCCGGTATCGTCGCGGTCCTCGACGGGTTCCGATCGAGGTCGACGAGGGTGTCCCGTACCGACCGGCGCAAAGACGGGCTCAGGAGCACTTCCCATGCCGTGGCTCGTTCTCGTCGTCGCCGGGCTGCTCGAGGTGGCGTGGGCGTCGGTGCTGCCCTCGACCGAGGGCCTCACCCGACCGCTGCCGACCGCCGCCTTCGTCGCCCTCCTCGCCGCCAGCATGTTCGCGCTGGCGAAGGCGAGCGAGTCGATCCCATTGGGCACCGCCTACGCGGTGTGGGTGGGGATCGGTGCGGCCGGCGCCGTCATCGTCGGGGTCGTCCTGCACGGTGATCCGGCCACGCCCGCCCGATTCGCGTTCTTGGCCCTCCTCGTCGTGGCGATCGTGGGGCTGAAGGTCACGAGCGCGTCCTGAGCGCCCGGCGGTGGTCCTCGGCGGGGGCGTCCGCTCCGGTTCGGGGGGCGCCGCTCCACGTTCTCACGGGATTCTCAGGGACGGTTCACCTCATCCTCAGGCACGATCGCAAGGGTGATGCGCAGAACGTGAACGTCACGTTCGGACAAGGAGCGGTGCGATGACCTCGAAGATCCGAACCCTGATGGTCGGCGGCGCGTTGGGGACGACTGCGCTGGTGGGCCTCGGAGGCGGCGCGGTCGCCTGGGCCCAGACCGATGGCACCACGCCTCCGGTCACGACGCCGTCGCAGGACCAACCGACCTGTCACAGCCAGCGCCTCGGTGAGGCCGACGAGGCGCTCGCAGCGAAGCTGGGCAAGACCACCGACGACGTCGTCGCCGCTCGCCAGACCGCGCACGACGCGGTGGTCGCCCAGCTCGGTGAGGTCGAGCGGCCCGAGTCCCGACCGACCACCGACGAGGAGCGAGCGGCGCGGAAGGCCCAGATCGAGACGCGCCGCGACCTCCAGACGTCCAGCTTCGCCGCAGCGCTCGGGATCAGCGTGGAGGACCTCGACGCGGCGCGGCTCGGCGTCGCCGAGGACCGCTTGACCGAGCGGGTGGCGTCCGGTGAGCTCACCCAGGAGCAGGCCGATGCGCGGCTCGATGCCCTGCGCAACGGAAGGCTCCCCGAGGGCCCCGGCGGTTTCGGGCGCGACCGCGGCCGGTGACGTGTTCGACGGCGCGATCGCCGGTCTCGCAGACCTCCAGAATTGCCGGCTGATCTGGCGTGAAACCGCAGGTCATCGGGGTCGGGGACGGTCCGGCTGCGAGGGTGGTCGGCCCGCGATGCGTGGATCGTGGGTCGTTTGCTCCTAGGATTGTCCGAGCGGGCACGTCAGTCGGATGTGTCCCGACGTAGAAAAAGAGAAAAAAGTGACTACAGGTACCGTGAAGTTCTTCAACTCCGAGAAGGGCTTCGGCTTCATCTCCCGCGAGCAGGGCGACGACGTGTTCGTCCACTACTCCAACATCCAGGGCAGCGGCTACAAGTCCCTCGACGAGGGTCAGCACGTCGAGTTCGACGTGGCCCCGGGACGCAAGGGCGAGGAAGCCCAGAACGTTCGCGTCATCTGACAACAAGCAGTTCTGTCGGGGCCGCCGGCAACGTGCCGGCGGCTCTGCCATGTCGGTCCCCGGTTCGTTGTCGCTGAGGTCATAGCCGGGTTCGACAACCGAAGAGACAGTCGTACAGAAGGAGAATTCCATGGGCGCGCAGCGAACGACATTCGAGAAGTTGCAACGCGACCGGGCCAAGAAGGAGAAGGCGGCGCTCAAGCGAGCCGCCCGCATGGGCAAGGCGAATCCCGCCGAGCCCGACCCAGCCGAAGGCTCGGTCGTCACCGAAGCCGCTCCCGTCGACGACACCAAACCGTTGTCGGCCACGGAGCTCCTCACCAAGATCGAGGACCTCCACGCCCGCTTCGAAGCCAAGAAGATCGATTTCGACCAGTTCGAGGAGGAGAAGCTGAGCCTCATGGCTCGCCTTCCCATCGACTGATCTCCGGTTCGGGCACGTCCCGAACCGCTGGACCCGCACGCGCAGGCGCCACCCGTTCGCCGTCCACCGACGTCGGCGGGTGCGACGCCTCGGGTGAGGGCCCGGCGCGGCGCTGACCCACGTCGAGCCCGACGCCGAGGCGGCGACAAGAACGCATCAAGATGCTCCCGGCTCGGCCGCCGCCGTCGTACACCGTGGGCATGGGAGATCTCTTCTTCGTCGGTGTCGTCGTCGCCTTCTTCGCGTTGATGGTCCTGCTCGTCCGAGCGTGTGATCACGTGATCGGGCCCGATGGTCCGGATCTGGTGGACCGAGCGCCGGGCGGCGCCGTGGACCGCTCGTTCGCGGCGGGCGACGAGGTGCGGCCATGAGCGCCGACAACGTCGTGGCCCTGGTGCTCGCGGTGCTGCTCGCCGCCTACCTCGTGGTGGCGCTCGTGTTCCCGGAGCGGTTCTGATGTCGGCGACCGCATGGGGTCAGCTCGCGGCGCTCCTCGTCGCCATCGTCGTGAGCACCAGGTTCCTCGGCGCGTACCTGGCGAGGGTGTTCTCGGGCGAGCGCGCCCCCGGGGATCGGGTGTTCGTTCCCGTCGAACGGGTCATCTACCGGCTGAGCGGTGTCGATCCCGATCGTGAGCAGCGTTGGAACGTCTATGCCGTCTCGGTCCTCGCCTTCAGCGCGGTGTCGGTGCTGACCGTCTACGCCATCGCTCGGTTCCAGACGATGTTGCCGCTCAACCCCAACGGGGTCGACAACGTGGCGCCGCCGTTGGCGTTCAACACCGCGGTCAGCTTCGTCACGAACACGAACTGGCAGAACTACAGCGGCGAGTCGACCATGAGCTACCTCACCCAGGCGGGATCGCTGGCCGTGCAGAACTTCGTGTCTGCCGCCGTCGGCCTCTCGGTGGCCGTTGCCCTCATCCGCGGGTTGGTCCGCCGCCGGTCGCTCACCATCGGCAACTTCTGGGTCGACCTCACGCGCGGCACCATCCGGGTGCTGCTGCCGTTGGGCATCGCCGCCGCCACCGTCATGGTGTCCCAGGGCGTCGTGCAGAACGTCACGGCCACCCAGGTGGCGACGACGGTCGAGGGTGCGAACCAGGTCCTCCCGGGCGGGATGATGGCCAGCCAGGAGGCGATCAAGGAGCTCGGGACCAACGGCGGCGGCTACGTGAACGCCAACTCGAGCCATCCGTTCGAGAACCCGACGGGCTTCACCAACTGGTTCGAGATCTTCCTCATCCTGCTGATCCCCTTCGCGCTCACCTACGCCTTCGGCCGCCTGTCGAAGAACCAACGCATGGGCTGGGTCGTGTTCGCCGCCATGTTCATCCTCTGGGCCGGGTCGGTGGTGGTCGCGGTCGGGTTCGAATCGGCGGGCAACGGCCGGCTCACGGCGGTCGGCGCGAACCAGGAGATCACCGTCGACCAGGGCGGCGGGAACGCGGAGGGAAAGGAGGTTCGCTTCGGTCCCGCCGGCTCGGCGCTGTTCGCGGCGACCACGACCGGCACCTCGACCGGCGCGGTCAACTCCATGCACGACAGCTACACGGCGCTCGGCGGCTCGGCCCCCCTGTTGAACATGATGCTCGGGGAGGTGAGCCCCGGAGGGGTGGGTGCCGGCCTCTACGGCATGTTGGTCTTCGTCCTCCTGGCGGTGTTCATCGCCGGACTCATGGTCGGACGGACGCCCGAGCTGCTCGGCAAGAAGATCCAGGCGGCCGAGATGAAGCTGGTCGTGATCTACATCCTCGCCGTTCCCCTGGCGGTCCTCGGGTTCACGGCTGCGTCGCTGATGATCCCTCAGGCGTCGGCGTCCCTGCTCAACAGCGGCCCCCACGGGTTGACCGAGATGACGTACGCGTTCACGTCCGCCGCCAACAACAACGGCTCTGCGTTCGCCGGACTGTCCGGCAACACCGACTGGTTCAACACCACCCTCGGGATCTCGATGCTGGTGGGCCGGTTCGTGCTGATCGTCGCCGTGCTCGCCATCGCCGGTTCGTTGGCCCGCAAGCAGCCGGTGCCCGCGTCGGCGGGGACGTTCCCCACCGACACGCCCTTGTTCGCCGGCTTGATCCTCGGTGTGGTCGTGATCGTCGTCGGCCTGACCTACTTCCCCGTCCTGGCCCTCGGGCCGGTCGTCGAGCACCTCGGCGCCTAGGAGCGATGCCCATCATGACTGCGACCCACGAGATGCCGGCGAACGGGCCGGACCCTCTCGGCCACGACGGCGTGCCGGTGCCCGACGGCAAGAAGAAGAAGGTCTCGATGGGCGATCCGGCCATCGTGCGGCGAGCGGCCGTCGAGAGCTTCGTCAAGCTCGATCCTCGCCTGATGGCCCGCAACCCCGTCATGTTCGTGGTCGAGGTCGGGAGCGTCCTGACCACGATGATCTTCGTCCGCGATCTGGCCACCGGTGCCGACGCCGACCACGTGTTCGCCGGCCTCGTCGCGGTGTGGTTGTGGTTCACCGTGCTGTTCGCCAACTTCGCCGAGGCGATGGCCGAGGGTCGGGGCAAGGCCCAGGCCGACTCGCTGCGCCAGGCGCGCGCCGACACCCTCGCCAACGTCCGCCGCCCCGACGGCGTGGTGGAGCAGGTCCCGAGCCCGTTGCTCGAGGTGGGTGACGAGTGCATCGTCGTCGCCGGCGAGATCATCCCCGGCGATGGGGAGATCATCGAAGGCATCGCCAGCGTCGACGAGTCGGCCATCACCGGCGAGTCCGCCCCGGTCATCCGCGAGTCCGGTGGTGACCGCTCCGCGGTCACGGGCGGGACCCGGGTGCTCTCCGACCAGATCCTCGTGCGCATCACGGCGAGGCCGGGTGAGACCTTCCTGGACCGGATGATCGCCCTGGTCGAGGGTGCGAGTCGCCAGAAGACACCGAACGAGATCGCGCTCAACATCCTGCTCTGCGGTCTCACGCTCATCTTCCTGATGGCGGTGGTCACGCTCCAGCCGTTCGCCATCTACAGCGGCGGCGAGCAGACCGTCCTCGTGCTGGTGGCGTTGCTGGTGTGCCTCATCCCCACCACCATCGGTGCGCTGCTGAGCGCCATCGGCATCGCCGGGATGGACCGGCTGGTCCAGCGCAACGTCCTGGCCACCAGCGGTCGAGCCGTCGAGGCGGCGGGGGACTGCTCGACCCTCCTGCTCGACAAGACCGGCACCATCACCCTCGGCAACCGCCAGGCGGCGACCTTCGTGCCGATGCCCGGCGTCACCGAGGCGGAGCTCGCTGATGCCGCACAGCTGTCCAGCCTGGCCGACGAGACCCCCGAGGGCCGATCGATCGTGGTCCTGGCCAAGGAGCGGTTCGACCTCCGCGAGCGGGAGATGGCCGGAGCCGAATGGGTGGCGTTCACCGCTCAGACCCGCATGAGCGGCGTGGACATCGGCGGTCGGAGCGTGCGCAAGGGCGCCGCCGACTCGGTGAAGCGCTACGTGGTCGAGCAGGGTGGCGACATCCCGCTCGAGCTCGACGCCGCGGTCGATGCCATCGCCGGTCAGGGCGGGACCCCGCTGACCGTGGTCGACGACGGTCGCGTCCTCGGGGTCATCGAGCTCAAGGACGTGGTCAAGGAGGGCATGCGCGAGCGGTTCGACGAGCTGCGGGCCATGGGCATCCGCACGGTGATGATCACCGGCGACAACCCGATGACCGCTGCCGCCATCGCCGCGGAGGCGGGCGTCGACGACTTCCTGGCCGAAGCCACACCAGAGGACAAGATGGCGCTGATCAAGCGCGAGCAGGCGGGTGGGTTCCTCGTCGCCATGACCGGGGACGGCACGAACGACGCACCGGCGCTGGCCCAGGCCGATGTCGGCGTCGCCATGAACACGGGAACCCAGGCGGCCAAGGAGGCCGGGAACATGGTCGACCTGGACTCGAACCCGACCAAGTTGATCGAGATCGTCGAGATCGGCAAGCAGCTGCTCATCACCCGGGGCTCGCTCACCACGTTCTCGATCGCCAACGACGTGGCCAAGTACTTCGCCATCATCCCGGCGATGTTCGTCGGGGTGTTCCCGGCGCTCGAGACCCTCAACGTCATGAAGCTCTCGACGCCGAACACGGCGATCCTCGCCGCAGTGATCTTCAACGCGCTCGTCATCGTTGCGCTCATCCCGCTCGCGCTGCGAGGGGTGACGTTCCGGGCGATGGGCGCGGCCGCCGTGCTGCGCCGGAACCTGCTGATCTACGGACTCGGCGGCCTGATCGCCCCGTTCATCGGCATCAAGGCGATCGACATGATCATCACCGCGCTGGGCATCGGGTGAGGTCCGCTCCCGTGAAGAGGAACCCATGAGACGACAACTGCTCCCCGCTGTGCGCATGATCGCGGTCATGACCGTGCTCGTCGGCGTCGCCTACCCGCTCCTGGTCCTCGGCATCGGCCAGCTCGCCTTCGGCGCCAAGGCCGATGGCTCGCTGGTCGAATCCGGCGGCGTCGTCGTGGGCTCCGAGCTGATCGGCCAGACCTTCTCCGGTGACCGGTACTTCTGGACCCGGCCGTCGGCCGCCGCCATCGCGGCCAGCGGATCGACCGACGCGGACGGGCAACCCGCTGACCCCACCGACCAGTCGCTCTGGAGCAGCGGCGGCTCCAACCTCGGTCCGAACGACGAGGTGCTCATCGAGACCGTCGAGGAACGGGCCGACACCTATCGCCGAGCGCACGGACTCGATGCCGATGCGGTCGTGCCGGTCGATGCGGTCACCGCGTCGGCGTCGGGTGTCGACCCGCACATCTCGGTCGCCAACGCCCGCATCCAGACCGAGCGTGTCGCCCGGGTGCGGGGCCTCGACATCGAGACGGTGACGGCGCTCGTCGATGCCCACGTCGACGAGCGGTCGATGGGCGTCTTCGGTGAACCGGGTGTCAACGTCCTCACCCTCAACCTCGCGCTGGACCAGCGACCTTGACGGTTCGACGCGGCCAGCTGCGCATCTACATGGGCGCTGCGCCTGGCGTCGGCAAGACCTTCGCCATGCTCGACGAGGGTCACCGACGGCGTGAGCGCGGGGCCGATGTCGTCGTCGCCGTCGTCGAGACCCACGGTCGACCCAAGACGCTCGCGCAGCTGCGCGACCTCGAGGTGGTGCCTCGGGTGCCGCTCACGTACCGCGACGCGACCCTCGACGAGATGGATGTCGGTGCCGTGCTCGTTCGTCGCCCACAGGTGGCCCTGGTCGACGAGCTGGCGCACTCGAACGTCCCGGGATCACGCAACGACAAGCGTTGGAACGACGTCGAGGAGCTCCTCGACGCCGGCATCGACGTCATCACCACGGTCAACGTGCAGCACCTCGAATCGCTCAACGACGTCGTCGAGCGCATCACCGGGGCGAAGCAGCGCGAAACGGTCCCGGATGCGATCGTGCGCGCCGCAGATCAGGTCGAGCTCGTCGACATGTCGCCGGAGGCGCTGCAGCGCCGGATGGCCCACGGCAACATCTACGCACCGGACAAGGTCGACGCCGCGCTCGGCAACTACTTCCGACTCGGCAACCTCAGTGCGCTGCGGGAGCTCGCCCTGCTGTGGGTCGCCGACAAGGTCGACGACTCGCTCCAGGGCTACATGGACGCCCACGACATCGACCACGTGTGGGAGACGCGAGAACGAGTCGTCGTCGCCGTGACCGGGGCCCCCAGCGGCGAACATCTCATCCGGCGGGCTGCCCGCATGGCCCAGCGATCCAAGGGTGACTTGCTCGGCGTCCACGTGAGCACCGCCGACGGTCTCCCGGGACCTTCACCGGTGCTCCTCAACGCACATCGCCAACTTCTCGCCGACCTCGGCGGTGTGTACCACGAGGCGGTCGGCGTCGACGTGTCGGCGGCGCTGACCCAGTTCGCCCGGACCGAGCACGCCACCCAACTCGTCCTCGGCGCGTCGGCCCGTTCCCGTTGGACCGAGGCGCTCCGGGGGTCGGTGATCAACCAGGTCGTGCGAGAGGCCGGTGAGATCGACGTCCACATCATCAGCCCGCCCGACGAGGCACCCACCGTCGCAACCACGAAGCGGCGCCGGTCCCGTCCCGAGCTCTCGACCCGTCGCCAGGCAGCCGGGTGGGTCATCGCCCTGATCGGCGTCCCGCTCGTGAGCGTGGTCCTCGATGTCCTGCGGGGCGAGCTCAACCTCACCTCCGATGCGCTCATCTACCTGGTGCTGGTCGCCATCGTGGCGCTGATCGGTGGCCGCTGGCCGTCCCTCGCCGCAGCGGTCGCCGGATCGCTCGCGTTGAACTGGTACTTCACCTCGCCGGTCGGCACGTTCACCATCACCGAACGCGACAACCTGCTCGCGCTGGCGATCTTCCTCGTCGTCGCCGGTCTGATCAGCGCGGTCGTCACGCGGTTGGCTCGGAGCTCGGTGGCTGCCGAGCGCGCCCGAGCGGAGGCGGAGGCCCTGGCGCGCGTGGCCGGCGGGCTGGTCGGGAACGAGGACGCCGTCGGCGAGATGGTGGCGCACCTGCGCTCGACGTTCGCGCTCGACGCCGCCGCCCTCCTGGTTCCCGGTTCGGGCCGACGGTGGACCGTCGAAGCGTCCTCGGGATCCCCCGTGCCTGCGACACCGTCCGACGGTGACTCGATGCCCCTCGCCGAGGGCGCGGTGCTCGTGATGGTCGGGCCCCGACTCGGCGGCGACGACCGCCGGGTGGCCGGGGTGTTCGCCGCCCAGCTCGGAGCCGCGCTCGAGCGCCAGCGGTTCCGACGGGAGTCTTCGGCCGCGGCGGCGCTGTCGGAGGCGGACCGTCTGCGCACGGCCATCCTCCAGGCGGTCTCCCACGATCTCCGCACACCGTTGGCATCGATCAAGGCGTCGGTGTCGAGTCTCCTGCAGGACGACGTCGACTGGCCCGAAGCCGCGACCCACGAGTTCCTCCGGACGGTCGACGAGGAGACCGATCGCCTCAACGACCTCGTCGGGAACCTGCTGGACATGAGCCGGCTCGAGGGCGGAGCGCTCGTCATCAAGACCGAGCCGGTCGACCTGGACGATCTCGTGGCCTCGGCGCTGACCAGCATCAGCGAGTCCACCGATCGGGTCGACGTCGCGGTGGCGCAGGATCTGCCACCGGTGGCGGCTGACGCTGCGCTCCTCGAGCGGGCTGTCGCCAACCTGACCGCCAATGCGCTGCACTTCTCCCCGCCGTCGGCGCGGGTGCGCATCGAAGCGGCGACGATCGCCGGACGGGTGCACCTGCGCGTCATCGACTACGGGGTCGGTGTTCCGCCCGAGCGCCGACAGCGGGCGTTCGAGCCCTTCCAACGCTCCGGCGACGGTGACAACACCGACGCCGGGCCGGGCGTCGGGCTCGGCCTGGCCGTGGCGCGAGGGTTCATCGAGGCCATGGCCGGTGAGCTCGAGCTGGACGACACCCCGGGGGGCGGGTTGACGGCGACCATCTCGATGCCCGGGACCGACCGATGACCCGGGTGCTCGTCGTCGACGATGAACCGGCGATCGCCCGTGCGCTCGACGTCAACCTGACGGCGCGGGGCTACGAGGTGCTCCTCGCTCCCACAGGAGAGGATGCGATCCGGCTCGCCACCACCGGCGATCCCGATGTGGTGATCCTCGACATCGGCCTCCCCGGGATCAACGGGATCGAGGTGGTGCGCCGGCTGCGGCGGTGGACCTCCATGCCGATCATCATGCTGTCCGTTCGCGAGGGCACCGCCGACAAGGTCGCCGCGCTCGATGCCGGGGCCGACGACTACGTCACCAAGCCGTTCACGATCGACGAGCTGCTCGCCCGTCTCCGCGCCGCGTTGCGGCGGGTCTCGGCCGTCGACGAAGCGCCCGTCGTCACCACGGCCGACTTCACGATCGACCTGGCGTCCACGCGCGTCGAGCGCGGGTCCGACGTGATCCGCCTGACGCCGACCGAGTGGTCGATCGTGGAGCTGCTCGTCCGCAACCGAGGCCGGCTCGTCTCCCAGCGCGAGGTGCTCCAGCATGTGTGGGGTCCGTCGTATGAGACCGAGACGAACTACCTGCGCGTCTTCCTCGCGGGGATCCGCCGCAAGCTCGAACCCGACCCGGCGAAGCCCCGGTACTTCATCACCGAACCCGGCCTCGGCTACCGGTTCGAGACCCACCGACGGTAGGTCGCGACGAGGCGATCGAGCGGGGTCGGATTCTTTACGCACTCCTGACGGCGCAGGGCGCGCAACCGGTCGGGAAGCGGCGATCATGGTCCCAGATGATCGTCGGCCATTGACGATCCGGGACCGACGCTCACAACGCGTCACGAGGTAGGTGATCCCATGGCCCCCGACACCCATCCCGCTCCTCGGCGGCAACGATCCGTTGGGCCGGCCCGGGTCAGGCCCACGGCGCTGACCCCGTCCGAGCACGCTCGACTCGATCTCCTGCCGCCGTGGGCCGCGTACCTCGTCGCCGTGGTGGCGCCGGTCGTGGTCGCAGGTGCGCTCACCTCGGTGCGCGACAGCCTGGCGGCGAGCGCCGCGCTCGTCCTCATCCTGGTGGTGATCGTGATCGCCCGCCTCGCCGGACCGGGGCCGGCGGTCGTGGCCGCCCTGTCCTCGGGGGTCGCGTTCGCCGCCCTGCTCACCGAGCCGTACAACCGCTTCGCCATCGCCGACTCGTCCGACATCATCGCCACCGGGATCCTCCTGGTGGTCGGTCTGGTCGTCGGGGTGACCGCCCAACGCGAGCATCGACTCGCCGATCGGGCCGAGCAGCGGCTCGACGAGCTCGAGCACCTGCTGGCGTTCGCTCGGTTGAGCGCCACCGATGCCGACGTCGACGAGTTGACGTCCGCAGCCGAGCGCCACCTGGTGGCGCTCCTGCACCTCGACCGGTGCTCCTGGTCGTCGGCGCCGAGAGCGAGCCGGCTGCCACAGGTGCTCGATGACGGACAGATCATGGGGTACCTCAGCGACCTGCCACCAGACCGGAGCGAGCTGCCCGAGTCGGGCGCGGATCTGGTCGCTCAGACCTCGAGCAGCGAGCTCGGGCACTTCGAGCTGTTCCCCGTCCCGGGTTCGGTGACCTCGGTTGAGCAGCGACGGATCGCCGCCGCGATCACCGACCTCTACGCGCAGGCGGTCGAACGCTCCGGCAGGGGTCCCGTCGCCGCCGCCCGTCCGAGCGGGCGCGACTAGAGCTCGACCTGGACCCCGACCTCGATGGTCTGGTCCATCGGGAGGCTGAAGTAGTTCGCCGCCGGGGTGGCGTTGCGGGACATGAAGGCGAAGAGGTGCTCGCGCCATCGGGCCATGCCCGGCGCCCGCGTGACGCGCAGCGCCTCGCGTCCGAGGAAGTACGTGACGTCGTCCATGTCGATGGCGAAGTCCCGGTCGTTGGCGGCCTCGAACAGCTCCGGGATGTTGGGGTCCTCGAGGAACCCGTAGTGGCCGGTCAGCCGGTAGAGCCCGTTGCCGAGCTCGACGATGTCGAGGCGGTCCTCGGGTGCGACGCGCGGGACCTGCTCGGTGAGGATCGACAGGACCACCACGCGCTCGTGCAGCGCGTGGTTGTGGCGCAGGTTCGCAGCGAGCGACGGGGGGGTCTGGTCGGGCGTGCTGTAGAGGTACACGGCGTCGCCGCTCACGCGGGTCGGCGGTGATGCCTCGATGTTGGCGGCGAAGTCGGTGAGGGCGATCTTGTTGCGGGCCAGACGATCGGCGACGAGCTCACGACCCTTGCGCCAGGTGGTGAGCATGGTGAAGACGGCCGCGCCGATGACGAGGGGGAACCAGCCGCCGTAGGGGATCTTGAACACGTTGGCGCCGAGGAAGCCGAGGTCGATCACGATGAAGATGCCGCACGCGACGACCGCCTTGGTGAGGGACCACCCCATCCGTTCACGGGCCACCACGAAGAACAGCATCGTCGTGATCACCATGGTCGCGGTGACGGCCAGGCCGTAGGCGGCGGCCAGGTTGGTGGAGGAGCGGAAGCCGATGACGAGCCCGATGCAGGCGATCATCAGCGCCCAGTTGATGGCCGGCACGTAGATCTGACCCGCCTCGGTCTCGGACGTGTGGCGGATGCGGACACGCGGGCTGTACCCGAGTTGGGTGGCCTGCATCGTCATCGAGAAGGCGCCCGAGATCAGGGCCTGCGACGCGATGACCGTGGCCATGGTGGCCAGGCCCACCAACGGGTAGAGGGCCCATTCCGGAGCGAGCCGGTAGAAGGGGTTCTCGATGGCGGACGGTTCGGCCATGAGCAGGGCGCCCTGGCCGAAGTAGTTGAGCAGGAGCGCCGGGAGGACGAGCACGAACCAGCCGAGCTTGATGGGGCTGCGGCCGAAGTGGCCCATGTCGGCGTAGAGCGCCTCGCCGCCGGTGACGACGAGGAACACCGAACCGAGGGCCAGGAACCCGTTGAACTTGTTGTTCACGAAGAACTCGAAGGCATGGATGGGGTTGAGCCCGGCGAGCACCGACGGGTTCCCGACGATGTGGGTGACCCCGAGGACGGCCAGGGTGATGAACCACACCACCATGATGGGACCGAACACCCGACCGATCTTGGCCGTGCCCCGAGGTTGCACGGCGAAGAGGATCACCAGGATCACCACGGCGATCGGTACCACGAAGTCCTTCATGGCCGGGTTGATCAGCGCGGTGCCCTCGACCGCGCTGAGCACCGAGATCGCCGGGGTGATCATCCCGTCGCCGTACAGGAGCGCCGTTCCGAAGAGCCCGATCAGGATCAGCACCCATCGGCTCCGGGCGAAGCGTCGGCTCCGGGCCTTGTCCGGTGCCTTCTGCGGCACGAGGGAGGTCAGCGCCAGGATGCCGCCTTCGCCCTGGTTGTCGGCGCGCATCACGAACGCGAGGTACTTGAACGTGATGATGATGATCAGCGACCACGTGATCAGCGAGAGGACCCCGAGGATGTTGGCGTCGTTGAACGCCAGATCGTGGTGGGGGCTCTCGAACGTCTCGCGCATCGAGTACAGGGGGCTGGTGCCGATGTCGCCGTAGACGACCCCGAGCGCGCCGAGTGCGAGCAGGGGGAGCTTGGGGCGTGCCCCTGTCGCGGATGTGGAAGAGCTCATTCCTACCTGCTGGCCGGGGGACCCTGGGCGAAGGAGGGAAAAGCTACCAACTCACGTCGTCGCGTCCGGCATCGACGGTCCGGTGCGGAACGCGACGGCCAAGATGGCCGCCGCCTGGTGGATCGAGTGGAGCTGGTTCGGACTGGGCGATCCCGGCCGTCGGCGCCACAGCACGATCGCCGCTGCCGTGTCACCATCGGGGCCGGGCACCGGCTCGACCCAGCAGGCCGCGTAGCCAGCACGGGTCGCCGCCTCGTGCAGCACCGGCGGGAGGCTCCGAACGTCATCGTGGATCACCCGGACCCCGGTGTTGATGGCCCCGCGCCACGGCTCGGCGCCCACGTCGTCATCGTCGACCGTGCCGTGGAGGTCGTCGGGCAGATCAGTGGGGGTGATGCACCGGTAGCCGTCGTCGTCGGGAACGACGACGAACGCATCGGCGACGACGGGGTGTCCGTGCATGGCCTCGGCGACGCGCTCGGCGACGGCATCGAGGGGCTGGCCCGTCGCGACGGACGAGACCGCGTCGGCGATGGCGGCGGCCGAGGTCCCTTCGGTCACGAGGCAGACGATGCCGCCGATCGCCGGATCGTCGAGGTGGTTGGTGGCCCAGAGGTCGGCCGCCCGATGGCCACCCGACGCCGTGACGACGGTGATCCGCAGCGGGCCCATCGTGACGTCGGGGTAGTCGGTGGCCATGGCCACGGCCGCTGCGTACACCCACGCAGTGTTGGCGTCGACGAAGTCGAGCACCGATCGGCCGGCGAGGGAGGCGACGTCAGCCTCGACGAGCGCGGCCGCCTTGGCGGAACCCGAGCAGATCATCCCGGTGGCGTCGACCACGAAGACGGCGGCAGGCAGTGCGTCGAGCACCAGCGAAGCGGCGATCGGTTCTTCGCCAGGCGAGATGCTCACCGGTCGAGCGTACGCGCATTCGGTCGGCCCGGGACTGGTCCGTGCGACCCGCGCCGGGCGGGGGTCTGGAGCTGGCACGGCGACCTCGGAGCGCGGCGGTGGAGGTTCCGCCGCGACCACCCTCGACGGCACCAGGTCCTAGTGTTCGGGTGTGCACGGCTACGACGATCTGGGCCATCCCGTCTTCGACGGTGACAACCACTACTACGAGGCACTCGACGCGTTCACGCGACATCTGGATCCGGCGTGGGGTCCGCGTGCCGTGCAGTGGTGCGAGATCGATCGTCGCCGCTACCACGTGCTCGGAGGTCGGGTCAGCAAGGCGGTCACGAACCCGACGTTCGACCCGATCGCCATGCCGGGTGCCCTGTACGAGTACTTCCGCGGCAATCCCGAGGGCAGGGACCCGCTGTCGATGCTGGCCGAGCGCGAGCCCATCCGCGACGCCTACCGCCGTCCCGACGCGCGTCTCGAGGTGCTCGACGAACAGGGCCTTGCCGGCTGCTGGCTGTTCCCGACGCTGGCGATGATCTACGAGGAGCCGCTCGCGCCCGACCCCGAGGCGGTGTGCGCGATGTTCCGGGCGTTCAACCGCTGGCTGATCGAGGACTGGGGCTTCAACACCGAGGACCGGATCTTCGCCGCGCCCTACCTCACGCTGGCCGATCCGCGATGGGCGGTCGAGGAGCTCTCGTGGGCGCTCGACAACGGCGCGCACTCGATCGTGATGCGACCAGCGGCGCCCACCACCGCGCTCGGCCGGCGATCGCCGTTCGACCCGATGTTCGACGGGTTCTGGTCACTCGTGAACGAGTCCGGGATCACCGTGGTGGTCCATGCCGGCGACAGCGGTGCGTCGTCCAACGGCTACGCCGTCGACGGGTTCGCGGCCACCTTCTCCGCCGGGTTCACGCCGTCGATCAAGTCGTTCGCCATCGAGCGCGCCATCTTCGAGTACCTCATCTCCATGGTGTTCGAGAGCCACTTCGTCCGATTCCCCAACCTCCGGATCGCGTCGATCGAGAACGGCGCCGAGTTCCTGCCGGAGCTGTTCCGCAAGGTTCGCTCCACCGCGAACCGGATGCCCGGTTACTGGGCCGACGACCCCGGCGACCTGTTCCGCGAGCACGTGTGGATCAACCCGTTCTGGGAGGACGACGTCCACGAGGTCATCGAGCACATGGGAGCCGACCGCGTCGTGTTCGGGTCCGACTGGCCCCACATCGAGGCGTTGCCCGAGCCTCGCCAGTACCAGCTCGAGCTCAAGGACCTCGATCCCGGCGATCGCCGGCTCGTCCTCAACGACAACGCCCGGGGCCTCCTCGTCCGTCGGCCGACCTGAACCCATCGGCCGGTTCGGCCGTGAGCTCGACGGGCCCGGATCCGCGGCACGGGCGGTCGTTGCGTACCCTCGGGGCGTGACCGACATCGCGACCCTCATCAGCGAGCGCACCGATCAGCTGCTCGCCACCGCCGATCCGTCCACCACCGACCAGGTCGAGTTCCGTGGTCTCCAGTACGACCTCGGGCTGGCGTGGGTGCACTTCCCCGAGGGGTGGGGCGGACTCGACGCGCCGCCGAACCTCCAGCGCGAGGTGGAACGCCGCCTGCGCGAGGCGCACGCCCCGTCGATCGGCGCGCGCCACTTCTTCGGCCTCACCATGGCCGGGCCGACCATCGTCACCCACGGCTCCGACGAGTTCAAGGCCCGGATGCTCCGCCCGATGTTCACCGGGGAGGATGCGTGGTGCCAGCTGTTCTCCGAGCCGGGCGCAGGCTCGGACCTCGCCGGGTTGGCGTGCAAGGCCGTGCGCGACGGCGACGAGTGGGTCATCACCGGCCAGAAGGTGTGGAACACGCTCGCCCACATCGCCGATCGGGGCATGCTCGTCGCCCGCACCGATCCCGAGGCCCCCAAGCACAAGGGGATGTCGTACTTCGCGCTCGACATGCACGCGCCGGGTGTCGAGGTCCGGCCGTTGCGCCAGATCACCGGTGAGGCGGAGTTCAACGAGGTGTACCTCACCGAGGTGCGGGTGCCCGACGCCGACCGGATCGGCGATGTCGGCGAAGGGTGGCGCGTGGCCATGACCACGCTGATGAACGAGCGCAACACCATCGGGGGCGGGTCCGCTCCTCCGGCACAGGGCACCGGCGCGATCGCCGAGGCCGTGCGCATCTGGAAGGAGGAGCCGATCGACAGGAACGCCGCCGTCAAGGACGAGCTGATGCGGGCGTGGGTCGACGCCGAGACGCTGCGCCTCACCAACATCCGAGCGTCCCAGCAGCGCCGCGCCGGCAACCCCGGTCCCGAGGGCTCGATCGGCAAGCTCAAGTTCGCCGAGGTCAACAACCGGATCTACGAGTTGTGCGTGAACATGCTCGGCGCGTCGGCGATGGTCGACTACGACTACGAGATGAAGCGGGCCGAATCGCTCGGTCTCACCGGACCGCCCGGGTCGTCGCGCAAGATGTTCCTCCGCTCCCGGGCCAACTCGATCGAGGGCGGCACGTCGGAGATCCAGCGGAACATCCTGGGCGAACGCGTCCTCGGCCTGCCGGGTGAACCCCGCGTCGACAAGGATGCGCCGTGGAGCACCGTCCCCCGCAACTGATCCCGTCCCGTCCCGCCATGTCGAGGCCGTGCGGCGGTCAGGTGGGGTCGGCCACGTGCCAACGCCCGCGCCCTGCGGCCTTGGCGCGGTACAGCGAACGATCGGCCGCGTCGACGAGCTGATCGGGCTCCACGTGCACCGAGGCGGTGGCGATCCCGATGCTGGCTCCGACCTGGATCTCGATGCCGCGCACCGAGATCGGTCGTCGGATGTCCTCGATGATCCGGTCGGCCACCGCGGTCAGGGCATCGGTGTCGGTCACCGACGGGCACAGGGCCGCGAACTCGTCGCCGCCGAGCCGTCCGATGAGATCGTCGCGGCGGACCGCGGTGGCCAGGCGCGCGGCGACGATGCGCAGGACGTCGTCGCCCACCGCGTGCCCGTGGCGGTCGTTCACCACCTTGAAGCCGTCGAGGTCCACGTAGAGCAGACCGACCATCGATTCGTCGGTGGCGCACCCGAGCGCGTCGTCGAGCGCCTCGAAGAACCCGGCCCGGTTCCTCACCGCCGTGAGGGGGTCGTGGCGAGCCGCCCGTTCGAGCTCCTCGCGCTGGCGGCGCCACTGGAGGATGAGCGTGAGCACCCGACCCATGATCCCGAGCGCATAGCGGTGCACCGACGCGGGTGGTCCGTCGGTGCGCGACCATCCGATCAGCACCGCAGGGTGGTCCTCGAGCGGATCGGGGACCGGGATGGCCCAGCACGCGCCCAGCCCCCGGGCGGCCGGGTCGTCACGCAGCACCTCTGGGAGCGACTCGTGGTCGGCGAGCACCTCCCCGTCGGTGCGCCGCGCGACGGCCCAGGGGGTCTCGCCGCCCGGGTGGCGCTGCACCAGATCGACGGCCAATGAGGTCCCCGTGACCTGATCGGTGCCCGACACATCGGTGTAGAGCACCGCGTACTCCTCGCTCGGGTGGCGCCAGGAACCGAACCGAGGGACGACCGCGATGAGCTCGGCGTCGGGGCTCCCGGTGGTGATCATCTCCAGGATCGTGTTCTGGAGGGCGTGGTCGCCCGAGTACCGACCGATCACGAGGGTGTGGCCGGTGAGCGCGTGGCCGGCGGTGGTCACGCCGTTCAGCTCGATCGGGATGGTGCGACCTTCGGCGTGGCGGATGTCGTAGAGCGCGGGGGTGATCGGCACGCCGGCCTCGTCCTCGTTCATCAGACCGACGACCTCGAGCGCCCGAGCGATGTCGTCGGCGTGGAGGAACTCGGTGATGGATCGCCCCACCAGGCCGTCGTGGTCGTAGCCGAGGATGGTCGTGGTGAACCGGTTGGCGTACACGATCTCGAAGCGCTCATCGAGGACCACGATGATGTCGGTGAGATCGTCGAACACTGCGTACGGGAGCTGGCCGGTGTCCGCCGGTTCGCGGGAGGGAGCCGGATCGTCGAACGCCTCGCCCGACTGCTCGGAACCCGCGGTCATGACCATCCTCGAGTGCACGCGACCCGGCGTGGTCGGGCCGGCGGAGGCGCTGGCGCGCGGCACCGACCGGGTGGGTGCTTCCTCCGGCGGTCGGCGGTGGGTGACGGTGGTCGGATCAACGGACGTCCCGGGGCGATTGACGATCAGCGTAGATCGTGCGGCCTCTCCTGTCCCGTGGTTCGGAGGCATCGAGGGCGTCGTGACCGCTGGATCATCGGGTCGGGACAGTCAGTCGTCGCACGGACCGACCACGAGGCGGACCGGGATCCCGCCGTTGGTGGTGATCAGGGCATCGGTGAGCCGGAGGCCGGTGGCCCGGCCGAGCGCAGGGTCGTCCACGAGCAGCGCCATCCGCCATCCGGGCAGCTCGGCACGGGCGACGGCACCGAGGCGGGCGTACAGGTCGCGGATGTCGGTGCCGCCCCGCACCCGTCGGCCGTAGGGCGGGTTCGACAGCAGCAGGCCTGCCCCGGTGGGGGGCCCGGCGATGTCGGACACGGCGTGCTGGTCGATCTCGAGGTCACCGGCGACCCCGGCTCGCGTGGCGTTGGCCATCGTGGCGGCGATGGCGCCGCCGTCGCGGTCCGAGGCGATGATGGGAGCGTTCGGAGCGCCGCGCCGGTGCTGGTGGTCCTGTTCGCTGCGCCGGGCGTGCTCGACGACGCTGGCCCAGGTTCCGGGCTCGAACCCCGGCCAGTCGGCGAACGCGAACCCTCGGGCCCGACCCGGAGCGAGGCCACGGGCGAGGAGCGCCGCTTCGATGGCGATCGTGCCCGACCCGCACATCGGGTCGATGAGCGGCGTGTCCGGGTCCCAGCGCGCAGCGAGGAGCAACGCCGCGGCGAGCGATTCGCGCAACGGCGCCTTGGCGATGTCCTGGCGCCATCCGCGCTGGTAGAGGGGGGCACCGGAGCTGTCGACGCTGATCGTGATCTCGTCGTGCGCGGCTCGCACGATCACGAGCTGCTCGGCCGGTGTCTCGAGCGGATCCACCTCGAGGGATCGGTCCGGCTCGGGGCGGGCGGCCGGGTGACGATCGGTGACGCGGTGCAGCCGCTCGGCGATGGCGCCGGTGTGGGCCAGCTTCGAGCCCGATGACGAGACGCGGAAGCGCACCGGCCGGTCGGGAGCGAGCCACCGATCCCACGCGATGCGGCCGGCCTCGTGCTCGAGGGCGGCGAAGCTGCGCGCCTCGAAGCGGGCGATGCGCACCACCACCCGGGTGGCGGTGCGCAGCCAGAGGTTGGCCGCGTAGAGCTGGCGGGAGGTGGCGGTGAAGCGCACCCCGCCGGTGCCGATCCGCGCCGACTTCAACCCGAGGTCCTCGAGCTCTGCGGCGACGAACGGCTCGAGGCCCGGTGTGGCGACCGCGAAGCAGTGGTGACGCGATGCCCGCCGTCGCGTGGCCGGTTCGCGCTCGACGGCGGCGGAGGGTCGGTCGGCCCCGAGGTGGAGGTCGGCGTCGGGGGAGCGGGGGTCGGTGGTCACCGGGTCATTGTCCCGTGTGCGCCGCCCGGTGCGTCGGATGCCCGACCGTGGGGGGGCCCGCGGGCCGGGGCCCCCGGCGCGACCCCCCCGAAGAAGTAAGAAGTCAACACACAAAAACCCGCGAGTGACCAACACACACACAAA
>JBBSTY010000025.1:0-32702 GCA_038235385.1 Acidimicrobiales bacterium
GCTCGAGGTGGTCGACGGCAACGACCCCACCAAGGTCATCGCGTCCTTCTCGGGCGCCCAGCTCGTGTCGGACAGCAACGACAACGGTGATGCCAATCGGCTGCGCACCCTGCCGGCGGGCATGGCCACCACCACCGACATCGCCCCGCAGGAGAGCCGGGCGCTCTTCGTCGACTTCACCTTCGACACGCTCGCGGATGCGCCCAAGGTGGTGCTGCACCACCTCTACGGCACGGGGTCGCCGGCCCCGCCGGCCCAGGAGGCCAAGCCGATCGACTACCTGACGACGCCGTTCAACATCGATGCCGGCACGCCGCGCGTCATCGCGCCGCCGCTGCGGGGCAACAACTGGATCGCGCTCAACGGCTGCTGCGAGCCGGGCTACGGCTTCCCGCACCGCACCTCGCTCAACTCGGTCAACGGCAAGCTCAACAACAGCCAGCGATACGCCATCGACTGGAAGCGGGTCAACGACCAGGGCGAGTTCTACACCGGCGACAAGACCAAGAACGAGGACTACGTCGATTACGGCGCTGACGTCTACGCCGTGGCCGACGGGACCGTCGTCGGGGTGCTCGACGACGTCGAGGCCAACGCTCCGGGGATCCTCCCCGCCCAGGACCCGGTGCTCGCGGCCAAGCTCACCGTCGAGAACGTCGACGGGAACCATGTGATCCTCGACCTCGGCGACGGCGTCTACGCCATGTACGCCCACTTCATCAAGGGGTCGATCAAGGTCCAGGTCGGCGACGAGGTCAAGGCGGGCGACAAGATCGCCGAGCTGGGCAACACCGGCAACGCCAACGCGTCCCACCTCCACTTCCAGCTGATGGACGGACCGACGCTGCTCGGATCGAACGGCCTGCCCTACGTGTTCGACCGCTTCGTCTACGACGGCCAGGTCCCGCCGGCGCTGATCATGAACGCCGACGACTACCTCACGGGCACGTTCCTCGAGGGGAAGCTGGCCCAGGGCGAGCCCCGCACGGAGCAGCTCCCGCTGCTGCAGACGATCGTCGACTTCCCCGACGCTTGATTCGGCGCCGGGCCGGCTGAGCGCTGACGGCTGACCTGACCAGCCGTCGGTCGCTCAGCCCGACGCCACCACGACCTGGCCACGTCCGCTGCGCTTGGCCTCGTACATCGCGGCATCAGCCGACCGGAGCAGCGACTCGGGTGTCGGCGCCGGGCCGTCGAGATCAGCGCCCCAGGTCAGCGCGATCCCGATGCTCGCACCGATGATCACCGGCTCACCCTCGACCAGCATCGGATCGTCGAGGACGGTGCTGATGCGTCCGGCCACCTCGATGGCTTCGGTCGCATCGGGGAGCTTCTCGACCACGACGACGAACTCGTCGCCTCCGTAGCGGCTCACGGTGTCACCTGGGCGCACGGCATCACGCAGGCGATGGGCGATCCGGCGGAGCACCTCGTCGCCGGTTGCATGGCCTCGGCGGTCGTTCAGCGTCTTGAAGTCGTCGAGGTCGATGAACAGCACGGCGACCCCGAGCGCGGGTGCCGCGGCGACCTGAACCGCTCGGCTCAGGTCCTCGATCAGTCGACTCCGGTTCGGAAGCCCGGTGAGGGGGTCGTGCAACGCGCGGTGCTCCAGGCGCAGCTCACGTGCTTTGCGGTCGCTGATGTCCCGCAGGATCCATGAGTAGAACTCGACCTCGCCGGCCGCGTCTCGGTGACCGATGAGACGAGCCAACACGGCGAACTCGTTGCCGTCGGCATCGACCATGTGCAGATCACCGGTCCATCGCCCGGTGCGTCGGAGCTCGTCGAGCACCTCGTGGAAGACCCGGTGACGGTCGTCCTCGGTGAGCCAGGAACCGGGGACGTAGGCGTGCTCGAGGTTGCCGCGGAGGCCGGCGAACACCCGTCCGGCGCGGTTCAGGTGGAGCAACTGGCCGTTCGGGTCACAGATCCCGATGAGGTCGTCCGCCGCCTCCAGCACCTCGAGCAGGCGCTGCGCGTCGCGCTGCGCCTCCACGCGGGTGGTGATGTCGCGGTAGTTGACCACGATCCCCTCGATGGCGGGGTCGTCGAGCATGTTGGTGGCCGCGGCCTCGATCCAGCGCCACCCGTCGCGCAGCTCGGTCGGGACCGGCGCATCGGCTCGCTCGGTCGGTCGGATGCGAAACGTCCGCTGCATCGTGGTCTGCGGGTACCCGACGAGATCGGTGAGGGCGATGCGCAGCTCGTCGACGTCGTCGGGATGCACCCAATCGAAGCCGTTGTGCCCCAGGATGGCGCTCGGGGGCCGCGGTCCGAACAGGCCGCGGTCGGGGTTCACCTCGTCGACCGTCCCGTCGCCGCGGATGACCACGATGGCGTCGCTCGCATGGAGCACCAGCGAACGGAACCGCTTCTCGCTGCGTCGCAGGGTCCGTTCCTCGATCTCGCGGATGCGACGATCCTCCTGCTCGTTCTCGGTGCGCTCGGTCACCTCACGGAGGTAGAGCGCGAACCTCGCCGGCGCGATGTCGGCGACGCTCCCGAGATCGCCACCGACGACCTCGACCCAGCACCAGAGGCCGTCCTGTCGGCGCACGCGCACCATCGTCGGGAGGGTCGGGGCCGACGCGCCCAGCGCCAGGCCGAGGTTCTCGGCCGCGGCGGCGGAGTCGTCGGGATGCACCGAATCGAAGATGTTCCAACCCACGACCTCCGACGGCTCGTACCCGAGCATCGTCGTGATCCGGTCGCTGGCCCACACGATGCGCAGATCCTCACCGATGACGATCACGAGGTCGCTGCTGCGCTGCACGAGCGCACGAAGGAGCCCACCGTTGTCATCCACCGAGAACAGACTACCGACGAGAGGTGTTCCGAGCCGCGGCGAGACGTTGCGGCGGACCGTCGCTGAACCGCCCGGTGAATTGGTCCGCCGCCCGCTCACCGGGGAAGCGACGTTGGCGGCAAGGGTCGATGCGAATACGTTTGGTGCATGACCCGTCGCACCAAGATCATCGCCACCATCGGCCCCGCCTCGGATTCGGAGGCGGTGCTGAAGGACATGATCGCGGCGGGCATGGATGTCGCCCGGATCGGTCTGGCGCACCAGGGACTCGACGTGGCGCTCGAGCGACTCCGGCGGATCCGGTCGGTGGCGACGGCGATGGATCGTGAGGTCGGCATCCTGGTCGACCTGCCCGGACCGAAGATCCGCGCGGGAGCGTTCCCGTCCGAGGGCGTCGGCCTGAACGACGGCGATGTGCTTCGCATGGTGCCGGGCAACGGGCCGTCCAACGCGGATGTGGTGGAGGTCGACTACGACGGGCTGCTGACCGATGTCCACCAGGGCGACATGCTCGGCTTCGGCGATGGTGCCGTCTCGGTGGAGGTCACGGGCGTCGAGGGCAACGCGCTGGTCACCCGCGTGATGCACGGTGGTCTGGTGATGGGTCGCCCCGGCGTGCACATCCCCTCTGATCGCCTGCGGGTCTCCACCCCGACCGACACCGATCTGCGCATGCTCGACGCGTTCGTGGAGGCGGACGTCGACATGGTCGCGCTCTCCTTCGTCCGATCGGCGCACGACGTCCGACGAGCCGGGGTCGAACCGCACCCGCGCGGCCCCCTCGTCGTCGCCAAGATCGAGACCCGCGCCGCGGTCGCCAACCTCGAGGGGATCATCGCCGCGTCGGGAGCGGTCATGGTCGCCCGCGGCGATCTCGGTGTCGAGCTCCCCATGGAGGACCTGCCGCACCTCCAGAAGGAGATCATCCGCAAGTGCATCGCCCTCGGCCGGCCGGCCATCACGGCCACCCAGATGCTGGAGTCGATGGTCCACGCCGCCATGCCGACCCGTGCGGAGGCCTCCGACATCGCCAACGCCGTGTTCGACGGTACCTCGGCGGTGATGCTCTCGGGCGAGACCGCCGTCGGCGTCGACCCGGTCGCCGCCGTGGCGATGATGAGCAGGATCGCGGCGCGGGCCGACGAGAACTTCAACTACCGCGGTTGGGCGGGCCAGCTCGCGGAGATCTCGCTCAAGATCAGCGACGACACCCATGCGGCGGTCAGTGACGCCATGACCCTCGCGGCGTGGCGCGCGGCGGAGGAGACCGGCGCCAACGCCATCGTGTGCCTCACGCGCACCGGGTTCACGGTGCGGTCCATCGCCCGGCTCCGTCCGGAGTGCCCGATCATCGCCTTCAGCCCCGACGAGCGCACCGTCCGGCAGTTGAGCCTGAGTTGGGGTGCCGAGGCGCACCTGATCGAACCGCTCCCCACCGACGAGATGATCGAGCGGGCACTGGAGATCGGTCGCCTCCGCGGCGATCTGCGCACCGGCGACCTCGTGGCGTTCCTCTCCGGTTCGGCGAGCCATCACGGACTCGCAACCGACACGCTCCGCCTGATGCGGGTGCCTTCCTGACCGATCGGTCCGCCAGGTCCCGGTCGGTCGGGGCGACGGGCGGTTCGCGTTGCGGGTACACTTGCGGCAGCGGATGACGGCCCACCCGCGTTCGCGGGTCGGAGGGCGGTCCTGCCAGCGGACACGGGTGTTCAGACCGCCCGGACAGCTTCGGGTGGCCGCGCCCCCCAGCCTCGTTCGAGCCGATCGTGCTCGTGGGCTGTCGGTGATTGGAGAAACCGGTCGATGCGAACCTCGATGGCACACCACGACGACACCTCGACGCGCTGGGGTCCGTCCCCGATCGTGGAGGGCCCGTCCCATGACTGACACCACCACCGCTCCGTCACCGGTTCGGTCCCTGCCGTTCGAGACGCTCGTCGAGCTCGAGGCCGTCGGCGAGGCCACGACGTCCCACCTCGACGCGCTCCGAGCCGATCCCGACGCCTGGCAGCGCACCCTCGAGCGACTGATCCTCGAGACCGAACGCGGTCTCGAATCGGTGCGATCGCTCGTCGGACCCGAGCGCGAGCAGGTGGTTGCGGACTTCGAGACCGAGCGCACGGCGCTGCGATCGTCGCTCGCCCGGCTCCGCGGCGAACCTGACCCGGTGCTCGAGGCCGAGCGACAGGCGCAGGGCCTCGCTCCCACCGAGATGCACGACCCGTCGATCATCGGCGTGCGGGCGCTGCAGACCTCGTGGTCACCCGGCCGGGTCGTGATGTGGGCGGCTGGCCCCGAGACCGTGCCCGCGAGCCACGACGACCTCCGCTCGCTGCTCGCCGCGGCCGGCGCCCCGATCGCCGCCTTCACCCCGCATGCGCCCGTCGCGCTGCCGGACGGGACCTTTGCCGACGCGCTCGTCGCACCGGTCGGCGACATCCTCGGCTGGCTCGTCGCGACCGGTGCCGATCAAGGACGCGACGCGGAGGAGACGTCACAGGTCGAGGGCAACGGGGTCGCCGTTGCCGCGAGCATCCCGACCCAGCGCCAGGTGGGGGCCAGTCTCGCCTGGTTGGGAGGCGTGGCCATCTGGGCCGTGCACCTCACCATGCGAGGGTCGGTCGTTCCGCTCGTCAAGCAACGTCAGCGTGGCCGTCGCGGCAACGACGGCGCCGGTTCGTACACCGTCCGGTGGGCACCTGCGCTCATCGACCCCGCTCAGCTCAAGGCGGTCGCCGCGGCGATGCCCGGATCGGTCACGGCCATCGACGCCGGGGTCGACGCTCGAGCGGTGACCCGCTCGGCGCTCACCGGGATGGTCGACGCGATCTGCCGCGACGCGGCGAAGCGGGTCGAGGTGCCGGCCGCTCCGCCGCGCCCACGCACGAGCGCCGACATCTCCGAGGCCTTCCTCGGACGTCTCGATGGCAGCCAGTTCGATGCGCCGATCCGATTGGGCTCCGAGCTCGTCAACGATCTCGAGCGATGGGCCAAGCCGGTCACCGCGCAGAACGTCGTGCGCCTCGTCATCCAGTTGGATGCCCCGGACGAAGGCGGCGCGTGGCACCTCGCGGTGCTGGCACCGGCGAAGAGCAACCGTTTGCAGCCGGTCGAGGTGGCGATGGTCAACGCGGGTCAGCAGCGAGAGGTCATCGAGTCGCACCTCGCCCGACTCGAGCGCCTGCTCCCCGCGCTCCGTCGACCGGGGGGAACCCGCCGGGGCGAGGTCGTGTTGAGCCAGGCCGAGGCGTGGGAGCTCATGACCGAGACCGGCGCCGTCCTCGTCTCCGCCGGTTTCGACGTCCGCGTCCCTGCGCTCTCGCTCCGTCGGGCCACCCCGTCGTTGCGGATGATGGCCGATCCCCAGACGCAGTCCATGGTGGGGGCCCAGCAGCTGGCGAACGTGAGCTGGTCCGCCCTCTTCGACGACGTCGAGCTGTCGGCCTCCGACATCACCCGGCTCGCCGCCGAGGCCCGGCCGCTGGTGCGGTCCCGGGGCCGCTGGATCGAGCTGGACCACGCCGATCTGAAGGCGGCCGCAGAGGCGCTGGCCGAGCGCGCCTCCACCACCCAGCTCTCCGGCGCCGAGATGCTCCGTCACGCCCTCGGCCTCGAGGGTTCGCCGCTCGCCGGTGGCATCACCATCGAAGGCGGCGGGTGGGCCGCAGACCTGCTCGAGCGCGCCGCGAACGTGTCGACCGAACCGGCGGAGGCTCCGCCCGGCTTCGAGGGGGAGCTTCGCTCCTACCAGGGCGAGGCGCTGGCTTGGCTGTCGTTCCTCGACACCGCGGACCTGGGCGGGTGCCTGGCGCTCGACATGGGCCTGGGCAAGACCCCGACGATGCTCGCCCACCTGCAGGCGACCGCCGGTTCCGGGCCGGCGCTGGTGATCGCACCTCCGGCGGTCGTGGGCAACTGGGCGGCTGAGGCGCAACGCTTCACCCCGAACCTCAAGGTCGTGGTGCACCACGGCGCCAACCGGGCGGTTCCCCACCGGATCGCCAGCCAGGTCGCCCGGGCCGACGTCGTCATCTCCACCTACGGCACCGCAGTGCGCGATGTCGAGGCGCTCGAGAAGATCGCCTGGGATCGGTTGGTCCTCGACGAGGCCCAGGCCATCAAGAACCCGGCCAACGACACCGCCCAGCAGCTCCGACGCATCCCGGCCCGTTCGCGCATCGCGCTGACGGGCACGCCGATCGAGAACGGTCTCGGTGATCTCCACTCGATCCTGGACTTCACCAACCCGGGTCTCGTCGGTCCGCGCAACCCGTTCATCGTCCAGTTGTCCGGTGGCAGCGACGGTGAGGCGCGCAAGGGCGAGGGAGCCCTCCGCGCGCTCAACGGCATCCTCGTCTTCCGCCGCACGAAGAACGAGCCCGCCATCGCCGCCGAGCTCCCCGATCGCATCGACGAGCTCGACCACTGCGCGATGACCCCAGAGCAGATCGGGCTCTACCAGGCGGTGATCGATTCGCTCGTCACGGGTGCGGACAGCGAGGGGCTCGACGCCCGCAAGGGCCAGGTGCTCGCCGCCATCACCGCGCTGAAGCAGATCTGCAACCACCCGGCGGCCTACCACCAGGACGGGTCGCCGCTCGACGGTCGTTCGGGCAAGCTCGCCCGCCTCGAGGAGATCGTCGACACCGTGTTCGCGTCCGGTGAGCGCGTGCTCGTCTTCACCCACTTCGCCCAATGGGGCCAGCGCCTGGCCGAGCACCTCACCGACCGAACCGGCACTCCGGTCGCCTGCTACCACGGCGGGCTCTCCCGCTCGGCACGCGACCAGATCATCACCGACTTCCAGAACGGTTCGGGACCCGGCGCCCTGGTGCTGTCGCTCAAGGCCGGGGGCACGGGGCTGAACCTCACCGCCGCCAGCCACGTCGTGCTGTACGACCGGTGGTGGAACCCGGCGGTCGAGGATCAGGCCCGGGACAGGGCCTGGCGCATCGGTCAGACCCGCACCGTCATCAGCCACCGCCTGGTGTGTCCCGGAACCGTCGACGAGCGCGTCGAGGAGGTCGTGGCGGGCAAGCGGCGCATCGCCGAACTGGTCCTGCCGAAATCGAGCTCGCTCGCCGATCTCGACGCCGACCAGTTGCGGGTGGCCCTCGGCCTGCGGACCGACGAGCTCCTCACCGACGACGACATCGAGGTGCCCGCATGAACCGATCACGCTCGCGTCGACGTTCGTCGAGCGGCTCACGATCGAACAGCGAACGCACCGGCACGGAGACGTCGAGCCGGCCGTTCTGGACGAGTCCTCCGGCCGAGGGCGACGTCGTGGAGACCGACCCGATCAGTCCGGTCTCCGATCCCGGTGCGATGGTGCGATCGCTGGGCCCACCACCCCTGTTCGGTGGCGGCGCCAACGCCGAGCACTACTTCGCCGCGGTGTACGACCGGGCGGCGATGCTGGCCGGCGCGCTGGCGGCGGCGAGCGGTCTGCTGGATCTCTCGGGCGACTCCGACGATCCCGACTCGTCGACGCACTGAGCGACGAACGGGCCGTGGGCCGGCGTGGCCGGTCCGTCGGGAACGGTGCGGTCAGCGAGGCCTGAGGCCGCGCAGGCCGCCCCAGGCCAGGTCCGACACCTGCCGGGCCAGGTCGGTCGGATCGATGTCGAGCTCGTGGCGCAGCCAGTGGTGCGAGGTGGTCTCGGACAACCCGACGATGCCGTAGGCGAGGAGGCGGCGCTGATCCTCGCTCAGGCCGTCGACGACGATGAGCGCGGCGATCGCATCGGCGATGTCGTCCTCGACCTTGGCCGCCTCGGCCCGGAACTCGGGGTCGCGCCGCGTCTCGCCGGCGAAGAGGATCAGGAAGCCGGCACGGTTGTCCTCCACGAACGTGAAGTACGCCCGCATGCCGAGCTCGACCTGTTCGTGCGGACCGTCGGCGGCAGCGGTCGCCTTGCCCACCTGGTCACGCAGCCGGCCGCCGATCTCGCGGAGGAGCTCGGAGAACAGCTCGCGCTTGGACCCGAAGTGCTGGTAGAGCACGGGCTTGGTCACGCCGGCGGCGTCGGCGATCGCGTTCATCGCCGTCCCCTGGTAGCCGTGGACCGAGAACTGCTCCAGCGCGATGTCGAGGAGCTGACGGCGGCGCTCGGCCGCAGGGAGCCGGGCCATCAGGTCCGTTGCGGGTGGGGCGCCCGGAGCGCGTCGACGGCGATCATGGTCGACGCACGGTATCCGTTGGTGCGCGCGAGGCGCCTCCCGCCAGTCGCCGTCCTCGTCCTCTCGAGCGGCCGCCTTCACGGCGTAGGTCACGGTCATGGCCGGCGCGAGGAGCACGGACCCGCCGATCAGGCAGATGGTGGCCACCTGGGCCAGCGGGCTCGGGAAGCCGGTTGCCAGGCCGACGACAATCAGGACCAGGAACACGCCGAAGAGGGCGTAGCCGGTGCGCATGGCGATGGCGACGATGCGGGCGATCTGACGCCGTCGGACCAGAACCGGGTCTTCGGAGGGGGTGCTCACGGCAACCAGCCTGCCTCATCGATGAGGTGGTGGAGGTTGCGCGTCATGACGTCGAGGGAGAAGTGCTCGATGGCGACGGCCCGGTTGTGCTCGAGGGCCTCGTCCGCCGGGGCTCGGAGGGCGTCGCCGAACGCCTCGGGATCGTCGCTGTCGAACCAGCGGAACCCGAGCGCTCGCACCTCCTCACCGACCGGGTAGCGCCCGACCGCGACGGGGAGGCGGGCCAGCGATGCCTCGATCGGCGGGTTCCCGAAGCCCTCCCACGTGGAGGGGAAGACGATGCCGTCCGGTGCGGCGTACAGCGACCCCCCGGGTGCCGCGGCGTGGATGATGCGACACGATGCGTCCTGGAGGAGCCGCTCGAGCGTCGGGCCGTACCCGTCCTCGGCCGGGCCCATCAGCCAGTAGGTCGCACCGATCCGGGTGCAGAGGTCGAGGGCCGCCGGGATGTTCTTGCGCTCGATCGCCCGCACCGGGTGCCCGACGAGCAACTCGTCGGGGGCGACGCCGAGCCGGGCGCGGATGGCAGCGCGGTCGGTCCGGTCCGTCAGCCGCGTGTCGAAGCCGTTGTAGATGGTCGTCGACGGGATCCCGCGCGCCGTCATCTCTCGGCGAGTGAGGTGGTTGATCGTCACGTGGCGCCATGCGTCATCGGTCGGAGGCAGCTCGGTGACCGACGCGAATCGGGCGCGCTGCCACGGCGGATCGTGGTGGTGCAGGATTGCCGGCCGGCCCCGAAGCACGGCCGCCACCGCCCGAGCGGCCGCTAGGTTGAGCGGGATCGTGCACAGGTTCTCGACCACCACCAGATCGGCGTCGGCGAGCGCACCCTCGATCTCGGAGTGCGAGGGACCGATCTCCGCGTCGGCCGAGAGCCCGCTCACGAGCCGATCGACCGGGCCGTCACCGGCGACGGTGACGACGTCGAACCCGAAGTCCCGCAGCGCCGCTTCCCATGTGGCCGCGACCACCGAGACGCCGTCGTGGAGACCGAGCCGGAACGACACGATTGCGCAGGTGGTCACGGGGCGGCCGACAGGTCGGGTGTCGTGAGCGGGAGCGGTCGGGGGAGCGCGGTCGGGGGCATGGGGTCCCACACGGTACCGGCCGGCCCGGACCCGTCGGCCACGCACACCGGGGCCGATCTCGTGGGCCGTCGGAGTGCGGAGATCATGGAGGCCCACTGGCGGGGCCGCGGCTACACCGTTCCCAACGCCGCGGTGTACCCCCACCAGTGGTTGTGGGACTCGTGCTTCCACGCGGTGATCTGGGCCCACCTCGGGCGCCCGGAGCGGGCCGTCGCCGAGCTGAGATCAGCGCTCGCGCACCAGCACGACGATGGTTTCGTCCCGCACATGACCTACTGGGAGCATCCCGACATGCATGCGGCGTTCTGGGGGCGCCCGACGACGAGCACCATCACCCAACCCCCCATGTACGGACACGCCATCGCCGAGCTCGCGCGGCGAGGGGTGGAGGTCGACTCCTCGCTGGTGCGACAGGCGGTCGCCGGTCTCGCCTTCCTCGTCGGACCACGCCGGGGTGACCGTGAGCTGGTGCCGATCGTCCACCCGTGGGAATCAGGGTGCGACGACAGCCCTCGGTGGGACCGTTGGGCGGGATCCGAACGTTCGGCGCAGCGGTGGTACGAGCGCAAGGGCGAGCTGGTCGAGTCGTTGGACCTGTCCCCGTCCGGCTCGGCGCTGGCCAACCCCTCCTTCGAGGTCGAAGCAGCGGGGTTCAACGCGCTCGTCGCGTTCAACGCGATGGAGCTGGCCGCGGTGGGCTTCCACGATCAGCTCCCGTTCGCCGTCGAGCCACTGATCGACGCGCTGGATCGTCGGTGGGATCCGCTCCTCGCGACGTGGCTCGACGATCGCGACGCGACGCCGGCGCCGCGAACGCTCGAGGCGCTCCTCCCCGTCCTGGTCACCGGGTCGATCGAGCGCGTCGCCGCGGTGATGACCGAGCTGCGCGACCCGGATGCGTTCGGGGGGCGGTGCGGTCCGGCGCAGGTGCATCGCGGCGAACCATCGTTCGAGCCCCGGGCCTACTGGCGCGGACCCGCGTGGCCGCAGCTGACCTACCTCTTCTGGGTCGCAGCGGCCCGCCACGGTCGCCGCGACGATGCGGCATGGTTGGCCCGGGCGCTTCGGTCAGGGGCCGAACGATCTGGCTGGGCCGAGTACTGGGACCCCGACGACGGGACGGGGCTCGGTGCCGTCCCGCAGTCGTGGTCCGCGTTGGCCGCCGCCGTCGCACCGTCGTGAGCGCCGGAACATGGCCGACACAACCACGCAAGCGCTTGTTGATGGGGCACTAGGCTCGCCAGGTCGTCGAACGACCTGACGCAGCGGTTTCTGACCGTCGAGCACGGAGGAGATATCCATGTCAGAAGCGGTGGCGGTCAGCGCGCCCGGCCGGAGGTCCGACCAGGTGCAGCGACTCCTCGACGTGCCGCCGATCGCCGGGCGAGTCTTCGATGTGCTCGTCGTCGTGGGCCTCGCTGTGGTCGGGTACCTGGTGCGTCGCGACGGCCTGTTGGTCGATGGGTTGTGGTTCGACGATTCGTGGGTCGCGGCGGGTGCCGCCCACGGCGAGATCGGATCGTTGATGATGACCGGCACGGGTCACCCGACCTTCACCGCTTTGCTCATGGCCGTGAACGCGCTCGGTGGCGGCAGCATCACGCACTTGAGTTGGCCGGCGTTCCTCGCGGGCATCGCCGCTGCTCCCGCCCTCTACCTCGCGCTACGTCACCTCGGATTCGCACGATCGATCGTTCTGCTGCTCAGCGCCGCGCTCGTCGTCAACGATGTCCACGTCCTGTACGCGGGTCGGGTGAAGGGCTACACGCTCGACACGCTCCTGGTCATCGGTCTGGCGGTCGCGATTCCGGCTCTGGCGCGCATCACCTGGCGTTGGTGGATCGCCGTGGCCTGGGTCGTGAGCGCATGGCTCCTGGGTGGGTTCAGCGGGTACGTGCTCGTCGCCACCGCCGTGGCGATGTTCGTCATGTTCCTGCACCCGAACGGCGATCGTTGGGTGCGCTTCGGCGCGCTGGTCGTCCAGGGCATCGGCCAGTTGATCTTCTACCTCGTGGCTCAACGGATGGCCGATCTGGCACAGATCGAGGAGGTGAACGAGAAGTTCTACGACTCGCACATGGATCTCCACCTCAACCCGATCGAGTTCTGGAACGAATCGATCGAACACCTCAGGCGGGTCGCCGAGGTGTTCCCGGGTGGGACCGGTCCGTGGCTCACGGTCTTCGCCATCGCTGCTGTCGTAGGCCTGGTGATCGGTGTCGTGCGTGGTCGTCGACCGAGCGAGACCCTTCCGGCGCAGTTCTTCCTCCTCATGGTCGCCGGTGCGTTCGTCGGTGCACTCCTGCACAAGTTCCCGTTCGGCCCGCTCAACGACAACCCGTTCTCGGCCGGCGGGCGTCACAGCCTCTGGTTGGTTCCGGCCATGGCCTTCGGTCTGGCGATCGTGCTCCAGCGGCTCCGGTCGCTGATCGGTCCGTTGCCGGCCCGCCGCGCGTTCGACGCGGCGCTCGTCGTCGCATCCCTCGCCGTCCTCGTCATCGGGTACACGCCGGCGTTTCCGTACCCGTTCGGAGGGTCTGAGTCCGCGGTTCGCTTCGTCGAGTCCGACCTCGGTCCCAACGACTCCGTGTTCGTGTCGTCGACGGACGTGTTCAAGGTCATGGTGAGCACCAAGACGCCGGTGTCGATCATCGCCACCCCGGACCGCATGGTCGGTTTCGTCCCGCACTTCGACGATCCTCGGTTCCACACGATCGAGATCGGCGCCGAGCTCGGGAGCACCGACGCCCAGATCCAGGAGGCGATCGACCGGTCGGATCGCGTGTTCGTCGTTGCCCAGGACTACTTCGCCAAGGCCACGTTCACCAAGATGGCCGGGTTCCTGGAGGCGGCGGGCTTCGAGATGGTCACCCACACCTTCGATTCGGAGGTCGTCCAGGTCTGGGAGCGCTGACGGAGCGACCTCGTGAGGTCGATGCCCATCACCGGCACCAGCCCGGACCGGCTGGGCCCGGCAAGGCCGATCAGCGTCTCCGCCTCAGGAAGCCCGAACCGATGTCTCGCCCCACCGAAGATCTGGCGTCGGTGCGGCCGCAACGGGGGTCGGCTGCTCGGGGGCGAGCAGGGTCAGGTGCCGGGCATCGGCCGGCTCCTCGAGCTCGGTGACGAGCGGGTCGTCCTCGGGTTCCACGCGCTTGGCGAGGGCAGCACGCCGAGCAGCGATCGACTGGGCGGTTCGGGCGGCCTCGGCGGGTCGGACGGGCGGGGTCGCAACCGCGGCCTCGGCGCGCTCGCGGGCGGTGAGACGAAGCTCGGAGGTGGGGTCCTTGATCGCCAGGTGGTTGCGGGGGTCGGGGAGGACCTCGGTGACCGACCAGAGGGCGGCGTCGGCGCCGGCGGGCAGCACGGAACGGTCGGTGACCGGCTCGCTCCGGCTGCGTCGGGCGACGCCGACGATCGAGCACACCACGGCCAGAGCCACGACTGCGAACGTGGCCATCATGGGATCGATGTCGCTGAACATGCGAAAAAGGGTACGGGCCGGCCACACCCAGGGGGTGGACCCACCTGCGAACCGTGACCGCGACGCTCCTCGCGGCCGGGGTCGGCGCCGAACTAGGTTCGACGGATGGACGAAGAACCGGACGAAGAACCAGAGGTCCGGTACACGGTCGAGGACGGGATCGCCCGGCTCACGATCAACCGACCCGAGCGCAGGAACGCCCTGTCGTGGTCGGTGGTCGCCGAGCTGCGGCGCCGCGTCGCACAGTGCAAGCGCGACGACGACGCCCGTGTCCTCGTGCTCACCGGCGCCGGGGATCGGGCGTTCTGCGCCGGGGCCGACCTGTCCGGGATGGCCGAAGGAGCAGGCCACCTGGCCCTCCACGACGCACGCGGGGATCTGGCTCGGCTCTTCCTCGAGCTCTGGGACCTCGGGAAGCCGACGATCGCCCGCGTCCGGGGGTACGCGCTGGCCGGTGGCATGGGACTGGCCCTCGCGTGCGACCTCGTGATCGCGGCCGACGATGCGCAGTTCGGGACCCCCGAGATCGACGTCGGCCTCTGGCCGTTCATGATCACGGTTCCCCTCACCCGGTCGATGCCGCCGAAGAAGGCACTCGAGCTGATGATGACGGGCCGTCGGGTCGACGCCGCGGAGGCGGACCGCATCGGGTTCGTCACCCGCGTGGTCGGCGTCGAGCAGCTCGACGAGGCGGTGGACGAGCTGGCTGCCAGCCTCGCGTCCAAGCCGTCCGGCACCATGCGGCTGGGTCGAGACTCGTTCTACGGCGTCGTGGACCAGCAGGCCGCCGATGCGCTCCGGGCGTTGCACCCGATGCTGAGCGTCGTCGCCGCCACCGACGACGCGGCCGAGGGGATCGCCGCGTTCGCCGAGAAGCGCGCCCCGCGCTGGACCGGGCGCTGAACCCCGTGTCGATCGGGGTGACGTCGATGTTCTTCCAGCGCCGACGCTCTGCGATGCTCAGGGGATGATCCACGTCGAAGATCGCGGCGAGGGCGGGCACGTGCGGCTCGTCACCATCGACCGACCCGAACGCCGGAACGCACTGGACCGCGAGGCGCTCGAGGAGCTGATCATCGCGGTCGACGGTGCGCAGCTGCGAGCCGAGACCGACGGTGCCACCCGGGTGGTCGTCTTCGCCGGAGCGGGCGGTCACTTCTGTGCCGGCGCCGATCTGAGCGGTGTCGAGGACGCCGACTTCGTGGCTCGCCTGAACCACCTCTTGGTCACCATCCGGGATCTGCCGCTGCCAGCCATCGCCGCCGTCGAGGGCGCGGCCCTGGGCGCGGGTACGCAGCTGGCGGTGGCCTGCGACCTGCGCGTGGCAGCCGCGGACGCCACCTTCGGGATCCCGGCCGCCAAGCTCGGCCTGATGGTGGATCAGTGGACGGTGCACCGGCTCATGGGTCTGGCCGGTCCCGGCCCGGCGCGAGCCATGCTGCTCGCCGCGGAGACCTACTCCGGCGCTGCGGCGGCGGGTTTCGGCTTCGTGCAGCGCATCGGCACGGTCGCCGACGGGCTGGCCTGGGCCGATCAGGTGGCGCGGCTCGCCCCGCTGACCATCGCCGGGCACAAGGTCGGCCTCAACGACGCCGAGTCCCTCGACGCGAGGTCCGAGGCGTTCGCCGCCGCGTTCGCTCGTGCCTGGGGAAGCCGGGACCTCCGCGAGGGACTGGCCGCGTTCGGCGAGCGTCGATCACCCCGGTTCGACGGGCACTGATCGGGCGACCACCTCCTCGCCCGCACGGCCACGGCTCGATGGGTCGGTCGGGTCCGGTCAGCGTGCGGCGCGCTGGGCGGAGCCGGCGGTGCGGTCGTGGGTGGGGTCGTAGACGTAGCACCCGATGAGCTGGTTCACCCCGAAGTTGTCCTCGGGTGGGAGCAGGTACCCCATCTCGAACGCGGAGGTCTCGTACGGTGCGCCGATGTAGGCCTCGAAGAAGGTCGAGCAGTCGGCCCTCGCGACATCACGCACCGCGTCGTCGCCCGGCCAGGCGGTGTCGCCGCCCTCGGGGAGGGGATAGGCCACGGTGGCGAAGATCTCGTACTGGTGCAGGAGCTGGCAGTCGAGCATGAGCAGCACGTCGGCCTGCTTGTTGTCCGAGCCGGTGATCTCACGGCGATCGAAGCAGTCCCCGACGGTCGGGACGTAGTAGAGGGGATCGACCTGGCTTCCTTCGTCGAGCGGCGGCTCCGTGGTCGTGGTGGTCTCGGGTGCGACCGTGGTGGTGGTCTCCCCGGATCGCTCGGTGTCGTCGCCGCTGCACGCGCTGGCGAGGGTGAGCACGAGGACGGCGGCGAGCACCGTCCGGGCGACGCGTGTCGCGGCCCCGCGCATCAGTACCCGGCGGGGAGCAACGAGTTGATGCTCTCGAAGGCGAGGAACAGCGGAACCGCGAACACCGCGGCACCGACCGCGTAGGTGAGCCACTTGGGGAGCTGACGCCAGGACCAGCGGCGAGCGATCAGGAAGGTGACGAGCCAGATCCCGGCGGCGGCGAGCGACCAGCCGATCGCGTGGGCGCGGGCCGACGGGTCCCCGCCGACGAGGCCTTCGCCGTCGGCCAGCAGCGTCTCGGTGTGGGACTCGACGGCGGCCTGGGATTCGACGCTCTTCTCGGTGGTCGGCGCCGGGTTGCCGACGAGCTCGGCGACCACCACGATCCGCTGGGCCGCGCTGTACTTGGGGTGGCACGCCATGAGCGTGAGCGTGTTCGCACCCCCCTCCGCGGGTTGATCGAGGATCTCGGTCTGGGTCGGCGTGATGATGCGGTGGGCAACGGGCTCGGCGTCGCTCGGTCCCGGTTGGGCGATGACCGCGTAGGTGAACAGGCCCTGGATGGTCTCGATCGAGATCAGGTCGCCGGGGACGAGCTCGTCGATGCGGTGGAACGGCGCCGCCCAGGTGGTGCGGTGCCCGGCGAGCGCAGCGTTGCCCGCCTGGCCGGGGAACGGCGTGGCGGGGAAGTGCCCGGGTCCGTCCTGCAGGTAGATCAGGTCCACTCCCTCGACCATCTGGAAGTCCACGCCGATCTTGTCGATGCTGATCGTCCCGAGCGCCTCACCCGGCTTGACCGGCGGTGCCTCCCCGGCGGGACGCGGGGGCGCGGTGGTGGGTGTCGATGGCGCCGAGGCATCGGTGACGTCGGCGGCCGGAAGGGTGGTGGACGGTTGGGTGACCTGTTCCTGGCGGGCGCGGAACTCGTCGCGCAGCTGGTTCTGCGCGGCGGCGGTCCGGAGCCCCGTCCCCCAGAGCTGGTAGCTGACGAAGAGCAGGATGAGCGCGCCGGCCGCGATCAGGACGCGGCCGACGCCGCCGAGGACACGGGTCACGAGCACGGGCGGAGGTTACCGACTTCGCACCCGGTCGTGAGTTCGCCTCGTCCCACCACCTTTGGCCCCGGGACGTCCACCCCGGTAGCGTTGGCCCACGCCATGGAGCCCGTGATCCACCTCCGCTCGGCGGTCTCGCTCCTCGGACGGTTCCCGGCGTTGGCCGGTGTCGACCTCGACATCGATCGCGGCGAGATCGTCCTTCTCCAGGGACCGAACGGCGCGGGGAAGACGACGTTGCTGCGGGTCTGCGCCGGATTGGTCCCGGTGGTGAGCGGCACCGCCGTGGTCCTCGGTCACGACCTCACCGTCGATCGCCGTTCGGTGCGCGCCCGGATCGGTCTGCTGGCCCACGCCACGGGGTTGTACGACGATCTCACCGTCGAGGACAACATCCGCTTCTGGGCCCGGGCGGTCCACGCCGAGGAGGGGACGGCGGATGCCGCGCTCGGCCGCCTCGGGCTCGATGGGCGCCTGCGCTCGGTTCCCGTGTCGCGCTTGTCGGCGGGCCAGCGGCGACGCGCGTCGATCGCCGTGTTCATCGTGCGTCGTCCCGAGCTCTGGCTGCTCGACGAGCCGCATGCCGGTCTCGACCGCAACGCTCGGGATCAGTTCGATGCGCTCGTTCGGGAGGGTGCCTCTCGCGGCGCCACCATCGTGATCGCGTCGCACGAGACCGAGCGCGCCCAGGGTCTCGCCGATCGCAGCGTCACCCTGGTCGGCGGCACCGTGGCCCCTCGCGAGGAGCCACACGCTCGCGCCGTCGGCGACGGCGAGACGTTCTCCAATCCGACCGACGTCGATCCCCGACCCGGGCCGGAGGCGCTTCGTGCTCCGTGACGCGTGGCTCATGGCCGGGAAGGACCTGCGACTCGAATGGCGTTCGCGCGTCGTCCTCAACCAGATCGCCCCCCTCGCCCTGCTGTTCCTGGTGCTGTTCGCCTTCGGCCTCGATCCCGACAAGGGGCTCCTCGACAAGGCCACGCCGGGCCTGTACTGGGTCGCCGTGCTGTTCTGCGGGCTCCTCGCGGTGCAGCGGTCGTTCGCGCTCGAATCGACGGACGGGAACCGTGATGCGCTGCGCATGTCGGGACTCGAACCGGGTGGCATCTTCCTCGGCAAGTTCAGTGCCATCGCCGCGCAGCTCCTCGCCCTCGAAGCGCTCCTGCTGGCCGGGGTCGCCATCTTGTACTCCGCCCGATTGGACGGCTTCGGTCTCCTGGCACTGACCTGTGTGGTCGCGACCGCCGCCATCGCGGCGGCCGGTACGCTCTATGGCGTGCTCGCAGCCGGTCTCCGGGTGCGAGAGACGTTGCTCCCACTGCTGTTGCTCCCGGTGCTCGCACCGGTGCTCTTGGGCTCGACCAGGGCCTTCGAGGCGGCACTCAGCGGTACGACCACCGATGGTTGGCCATGGGTGGGACTGATTGCCATCTTTGCTCTCGTCTACGTCGGAGCCGGCATCGCCGCCTTCGGCTCGCTGATGGAGGAAACGTGACCACCCCAACCGAACCGCGTCGATCGAGCATCCGTCCGTCGGACGTGGTGACCGATGCGACGTCGGCGCCGACGCCGTCCGCGGCGGCACCGTCCGTGAGGGCGACCTCCGGGTCGCGCACCACCCGCGTCCTGGGCATCGTGCTGGTGCCTGCGCTCGCGCTCTGGGCCTACCTGGCGCTCCTCGGGAGCCCGGCCGACGTCAACCAGGGCGAGGTCGTCCGCCTCCTGTACGTGCACGTCCCGATCGTCGTCATCGCCTACGCCGCCTGCGTCCTCTCTGCGGTCGCGAGTGCGGTCTGGCTGTGGAAGCGCACCCAGTGGTGGGACCTCGTCGCCGCGTCGGCGGCCGAGATCGCCACGGTGATGGTCGCAGCGACGCTGGTGGTCGGGAGCATCTACGGCAAGCCCACCTGGGGGGTCTTCTGGACGTGGGATGCCCGCCTGACCGCGACGGCGATGCTGATGCTGCTGCTCCTCGGGTACCTCGCCGTCCGTGGCATCCCCGCCAGCGTGGAGGTGCGCGGCCGCCGGTCGGCGATCGTGGCGATGTTGTTCATCCCGAACATCGTCATCGTCAACCAATCCGTCGTCTGGTGGCGTTCGCTCCACCAGGACCCCACGTTGTTCCGCCTGAGCCTGTCGCCGTCGATCGAGGGGCTCATGCTGTTCACCCTGGTGTACTCCTTCGCCGTCGGTCTGCTGTTCTTCGTCTGGTTGCTGATCCACCGGTTCCGGGTCGCCTACCTCCAGGACCAGGTCGATGCCGTCGGCCTCGACCTGGCGCTCGAGGAGCGACGCGAGCAGGGCTGGGACGACGGTTGGGCACCGGGAGGTGCGCCCTCATGACCCCGCTCCTCGCAACCGTGTCGGTCGTGCTCGCGCAGATCGGCGACAGCTCGACACAGTGGGTGTACGTGGCCGCCGGCTACGGCATCGTGGTCATCGGGATCGCGGTGTACGCGGTCCTCGTGATTCGCCGCGGCCGCAAGCTCTCCCGCCAGCTCGATCCGGAGGATCGCCGATGGATGTCGTGAAGCACACCGATGATGTCGCCAGTTCGGACGAGGACGTCCCCGCCAGCTTCGATCTCACGCCCCGACCGGCGACCGCCGGACCATCGCGTCGCTCTGGGCAGCGCCGGTGGCCGTGGTTCGTCGGCATCGCCTGCATCGTGCTGGCGATCGGCTTCGTGATCTCCAAGGCGATCAGCGACGCGACGCTGTTCTTCTACAACGCCGACGAGGCGGTGGAGATGCGCGACGATCTCGGTGCCAGCCGCTTCCGCCTCCAGGGCACCGTCGAGGCCGGCACCACGACCCGGACCGCCGACGGCGTCGCGTTCACCGTGGCGTTCAACGGGATCGAGGTGCCCGTCGAGCACCAGGGCGACCCGCCCGACCTCTTCCAGGACCAGATCCCGGTCGTGCTCGAAGGCCATTGGGCCGAGCTCGACGGCCGGCCGGTGTTCGACAGCGACTACATGCTGGTCAAGCACGACGAGAACTACGTCGCCGAGAACTCCGACCACCTCCGACAGGCCGAGGAGGGGGGTTCGGAGCCGGTCACCGGACCTGCCTCGAGCCCATGAACGTCGCCCTCGGCTCGGCCGCCGTGGTGCTCGGCCTGGTCAGTGCGGTGTTCGGGGTGATCACGGTGTCGCTCGGTCTCGCCCGACACCAACCGCACCTCATCCGGGTGAGCCGCAACTTCGCCGTTCTCGTGCTCGTCGGGGCCGTCGGTGCGTTCGTGATCATGGAACGGGCGCTGCTCACCAACGACTTCACCGTGCAGTACGTGTTCGACAACGGCAGCACGCGCACGCCGTTCCCGTACAACGTCGCCGCCCTCTGGTCGGCCCTCGAGGGGTCGATCATCTTGTGGACCCTGATCCTCGCCGGTTACCTGACCGTCGTGCTCGTGAAGTTCCGCAAGCGGCTCAACGATCCGCTCGTCGGCTGGGCGTTGCTCGTCATGTTCGTGGTGTGCGTCTTCTTCTTCTACCTGATGGCCGGGCCGGCCAACCCGTTCCGCTCGGTCACCCCGCCCATCGGCTACGACGGCCCCGGCCCGAACCCCCTGCTGCAGAACCACATCCTCATGGCGATCCATCCGCCGATGCTGTACCTCGGCTACGTCGGCTTCACCGTGCCGTTCGCGTTCGCGATCGCCGCGCTCGCCACCGGTCGGGTCGGCGAGGGCTGGTTGATCGAGACCCGACGCTGGACGCTGTTCGCCTGGGGGTTCCTCACCCTGGGGATCCTCCTCGGTGCGTGGTGGTCCTACGAGGTGCTCGGCTGGGGCGGGTACTGGGCATGGGACCCGGTGGAGAACGCCTCGCTGCTCCCGTGGCTCACCGGCACCGCCTACCTGCACTCGGTGATGGTCCAGGAACGCCGAGGCATGCTCCGCGTCTGGAACCTGTCGCTCCTCTGCGCCACCTTCGCGCTCACCATCCTGGGGACCTTCATCACGCGATCCGGTGTGCTCGACTCGGTGCACGCCTTCACCGAGTCCGGCATCGGGCCGGCCCTGCTCGTGTTCTTCGCGCTGGTCGTCGGCAGCTCGGTCGGCCTCATCGGGTGGCGGGGCGATCGCCTCCGGGCACCCGGCCGGATCGATTCACCGCTTTCGCGGGAGGGCGCGTTCCTCGCCAACAACGTCCTCTTCGGCGCGTTCGCGTTCGTCGTCTTCCTCGGGACCGTGTTCCCGCTCATCGTCGAGGTGTTCAACGGCGACCAGCTGTCGGTCGGCGCGCCGTACTTCAACCGCATGCTGGCCCCGCTCGGTCTCTGCCTGCTGTTCCTCATGGCGGTCGCCCCGGTGCTCCCGTGGCGCAAGGCCAGCGGCGAGCTCCTGCGCGAGCGGCTCCTGTGGCCGGCGTGGATCGGGGTGGGCACGCTCGTCCTCGCCCTCGCCCTCGGGGCGCGTGGGATCACGCCGCTCCTCGCGTTCGGTCTCGCCGGTTTCGGCGGCGGCTCGGCCATGCGCCAGATCGTGCTGGCCACCCGTCGTCAGGGGTGGCGGGGCTTCGTCGGGCGGGCCAACGGCGGCATGATCGTGCACCTGGGGGTCGTGCTGATCGCCGTGGCGTTCGCCGCCAGCTCGAGCTACGTGAAGCAGGGTGAGTTCACCCTCGCGCCCGGGGAGTCGGCCACGATCGCCGGTCATGTCGTCACCTACGTCGGTCCGTCCAAGGTCCTGCTCCCCAACGGCGAGCGCACCCAGGTCGGCGTGCTCATCGACGGCACCGGCCCCTGGGAGCCGGCTCTCACCCGGTTCGGTTCTGCCAGCTCGCTCATCGGTACCCCGTCGGTCAGCACCACGGCGGTCAACGACGTGATGCTGACCCTGCTCGCCCTCCCCGAGGCCGAGGGCGATCCGGTCTCCATCCGGGTCATCGTCCAGCCGCTCGTCGTCTGGCTGTGGATCGGCGGTGGAGTGATGGCCTTCGGCACGCTGCTGGCGGCGATCCCGAGCCGCCTCTGGCGTCGCCCGACCGACCCCGTGTCGGCACCGCTCCCTGATCTGGGCGGTCGTCGTGGGTCGGATCCGGCGCTCGCGATCGCTGAGCTCGGCGAGACCGAGCCGCTCGACGACCGCGTCGGCGCGCCGCTGGAGGTGCCGCAGTGACGACGTCCGCGACCGGCCCCGAGGCCCCGGTCGGTGACGACCGCGGACCAGGCGCACGTCCGAGCGGCGGCAACCACCTCGCCCGCAACCTCGCGCTCGGCGTCGGGGTGGTGCTCGTGCTGTTCGTGGCCCTCCTCGCCACCCGCTCGCCGAGCGAGGAGCGCTTCGCGTCGAATCCGATGATCGGCCGCGCCGTGCCCGCCCTCTCGGCCACGAGCATCGACGGCACCCCCGTCGACATCGATGCGCTGAAGGGCACCTGGGTGGTGGTGAACTTCTTCGCCGTGTGGTGCACGCCGTGTCGGATCGAGCACCCCGAGCTCGTCGAGTTCAGCGAGCGGCACGCGGCTGCCGGCGATGCGGTCGTGATCTCGGTGGCGTACGAGGAGGAGGCGCAGCGGCTGCGTGACTTCTTCGCCGAGAACGGAGGCGACTGGCCCGTCGTGGTCGGTGACGACGCCCGGACGGCGCTCGAGTTCGGCGTCACCGGGGTTCCGGAGTCCTTCGTCGTCTCACCGGCAGGTCAGATCGTGGCGCACTTCACCGGGGTCACCGCCGACGGCCTCGACGCCGTGATCGCCCAGTTCCCCGAGACCGCCCCGGCGACGACTCCGTGACGGGGCCGACCACGCCGACGGCAGCGTCGGCCGACGACCGGCAGCGGTTGCGACGGTCCTGGTGGCCGTGGATCCCGTTGGCGCTGGTGGCGCTCATCGCGCTGGCTGTCGGCATGCTCGGCGACACCGGGCCGGCCACCAACGAAGAACGGGTGGTGGCCATCGCCCGCACGGTCAAGTGCCCGGAGTGCTCCGGTGAATCGGTCGCCGAGTCGAACTCGAGCTACTCGCGGGCGGCCCGCATCGAGATCGCCGAGCAGGTGCAGGCCGGTCGCAGCGACGACGAGATCCGCGACTACCTCGAGGCCCGGTTCCCGGGCATCCTGCTCACCCCCACCAGCACCGGTGTCGCCGGGTTGATCTGGATCATCCCCGTCGTCGCCCTCGTGTTCTCGTTGGCCGGGTTGGCGGTCGCGTTCCGGCGCTGGAGCGTCGACCGGCCGTCGGGAACCGTCAACGACGAGGACCGTGACCTCGTTCGTCGCGCGCTCGACGACGAACATCGTCGCCAGGCGAGTGGTGAGGCGTGAGCTCGGCGCCGCCGCCGAACGCCTCGGACACCGCGCCGGAGGAACCGCGGGGCACCGCGGCGCGGCGGGCCCGTCAGCAGGCACGCGGATCGGCGGGTCGAGCGCCCGCACCAGCCACCGGCGGAGCGTCCGCCGCAGACGCGGCGCCCGGTCGTCCGGCGACGTCCCCGCCGAGCGCACCGAGGAGCGAGCTCGACCCCGAGGCCCTCGCCGCCCTCGAGGAGGAGCGGAGGTTCCTGCTTCGTTCGCTCGACGACCTCGAGCGTGAGCACGACGCCGGCGACGTCGACGAGCTCGACTACGCGGCGCTCAGGGACGACTACACCGCACGAGCTGCTGGCGTCATCCGGGCGATCGATGAGCGGCGATCCGCGATCACCCGGAGCCGACCGCCCCGCCGACGCGGGCGGACCTTCGCCTGGGTGGGGGCGCTGCTCGTCCTGTCCGTCGGGTTGGGTGTGGTCGTCGCCCAGTCGTCGGGCCGCCGGGACCCCGGCGAGTCGGTCTCCGGTGACATCCGCCAGACCAACCGTGACCTCCTGCTGCAGGCCGGGAGCGCCGCGGGGGATCGTCGCTTCGTCGACGCCATCGCCCTCTACGACGAGGTGCTCGCCAACCAGCCGGCCAACACCGAGGCGCTCACGTACAAGGGTTGGTTGCTGTACCTGACCTCGCGCTCGACGGACGACCCCGCCGATGTCGAGGTCCTCATGTCCCGGGCAAACGACCTGCTCGACCAAGCGCTCGCCATCGACCCCGAGTACGGCGACGCCCGCATCTTCCGCGCCACGGTGCTCGGCGGGCGTGGGCTCCCCGAGCAAGCCATCGCCGATCTCGATGCCGTCCGCCCCGGCTCGGTCCCCGAAGCCATGTCCGGTCAGATCGCGTCGCTCCGCGCCCAGCTGCAGCGCTCGATGAACGACGCCGGTGCGTCCACGACGGGACCGAGCGGCACCGATCCGACCGGCCAACGTTCACCCTGATGTGGCGCCGAATCGCGCGACGGGGTGATCGACGGATCAGTCGGTGCCGTGTGGGAAGTACCGGCCCGAGACCACCGTGTCGCCCTCGGTCTCGAGCGCCCACCACGATCCCTTGGCGGCGATGTTGGGATCGTCGGTGCGCATGCCCGCAGCGCTGAGCCTCCGGATGACCTTGGGGATGAGGTCACCGTGGCTGCAGAACACGTAGTCGTGGCCGACGTGGCCGACGTGGCCGACGTGGGCGAGGAGGAGCTGGATGGCCCCATCCGCGCTCGCTCCCTCGGTCAGCTCGCTCGCGATCTCCACGGGCAGCCCGAGCGACGAGGTGAGCGGGTCGAGGGTCTGGATGCAGCGAACAGCGGGGCTCGACCACAACCGACGGATGGGTCGATCGGCGACCGCCCGGGCGAAGTGGGCGGCCTGACGCCGTCCCTTGTCCGACAACGGTCGATCGAAGTCGTCGTCGCCGGACCAACCCGACCGCGATCCTGCGTGCGCGTGGCGGACGAGAAAGAGCGTCACGGCGGCGAACGTTAGCTCCGATCCGCAGGTCCTCGATCCTGCTCGGTGGCCGTCGACGCAGCGGGGGCGCCGACGGGCTCCGCTATGTTTCAGCGATGCCTCCGGATGTTGGTCGCGACCTCGGCGTCGACGTCCTGATCATCGGTGGCGGCATCCAGGGGTTGTACCTCGCCCGCTCGCTGCACCCCCGCTACTCGGTGTGCGTCGTGGCCGATCCGCATCGTCCGTCGGAGGGCCTCGACGCTCCGGGACTGTTCTCCGCCGGGTACTCGGGGAACGATCCGGTGCGGATCCAGCCGGCTCGGCGCTCGGCCGGGTACTGGCGCCTGTGGGCCGAGGCGAACGGCGTGGAGCACGATCTGGCGACGACGTTGTTCGTCGCGACCGACGGCGATGCCGCCGCCGACCGCATCCGGTTGTGGTCCGATGCGACCCTGCCCGCGCGACGCGCCTCGTCGCTCCCGGAGATCTTCGCCGGTGGCTCCCTCGACCCGACGCTCGCGTTCGACGCACCGGCGGATCTCGTGATGAACCCGGCGACGGTGCTGGCTCGTCTGCGCGAAGGCCTCGAGCATCGCTTCGTGTGGGGCGAGGTGGTCAAGTTCGGGCTCATCACCGACCACGACATCGAGTTCGTCGAGGTGCAGGACGACGCGGGCGCCCTCATCTCGATCACGCCCCGATTCGTCGTCCTCGCCGACGACGTCCACAACGGCGCGCTGTTGCAGCGACTCGTCGCCGGGTTCAAGGACCGGGCCAAGCGGCGAGAGGCAACCGACGCGATGCGAACCTGCCAGGCGGTGCGACGGCGAACCACCGTGGCCATCCGGGGCGACCTCGAACCGGTCGCCGGGTCGTTCGCCGATCTCGAGATCGTCACCCACTCGGTCGGCGGCGAGCCGTCGGAGGTCGTCTGGCTCGTCAGCCCTCCCATCGACGACCGACAGACCGTCCTCGGTCCGGAGGATGCTCGCTTCGAACCGTCGGTCGACCCGGCGCTCGTGCGTTCCACGGTCGAGCGATTGCACGAGATCGCTCCGCACCTCCTCGCTCGATCGAGCGAGCTCGCCTGGGGGGTCTTCGCCGCGCGCAAGACCGAGCATCCGATGATGGCGGTGGCCGACACGTCGAACCTGGCGCAGCCGGCGCCCGCTCGCCTCGAGTCGCTCGACATGGATTCGTTCACCGCTGTGTGGCCATCACATCTGGGTTACGCCATGATCGTCGGCGACGTCGTCGCCGAGCGCATCGACGCGGCCCTCGGGTCGTCGGTCTCGTTCGTCGACGGGCTCCAACCCGCCGACGTGCAGGGTGAGGGCCCGCCCATGGTGGCTCGCTGGGAGCGCGCCGAGTTCCTCTGGAACGACTGGGCCACGTTCGCCTCGGTGCACGGCATCGTGATCGGCTGATCGAAGGTCAGTCCCGCAGTGCCCGCAGCTGACCGAGGATCCCCGGCAGCGCGTCCAGCAGGGCGTCGATGTCGGCGTCGGTGCTGTTCCAGCCGGTCGAGATGCGCAACGAGCGGTGCGCGTCGACGCCCATGGCGGCGAGCACCGGCGACGGTTCCAACGCCTCGGATGAGCACGCGCTGCCCGAGTGCGCGGCGACGCCGGCCCGATCGAGCCCGAGCAGCACCGCCTGCGGCTCGATGCCGTCGATGCCGAGGCACACCACGTGGGGAAGTCGATCGACCGGTTCGCCGTAGGCCCGCACGCCGTCGAGGGTGGCGACGGCATCGAGCACGCGATCGGTGAGGCGTCGCTGCTCGGCTGATTCGTGGGGGAGGGCGCCGGACGCCAGATCGCGGCATGCGGCGGCCAGGCCCAGCGCGCCCGGCACGTTCTCGAGGCCGGCTCGGCGCGCACGTTCCTGATCGCCGCCCCGGAGGAGCGGCGAGATCCTCAGACCACGCCGGATGAGCAGGACACCCATGCCGGGAGGGCCTCCGAACTTGTGGGCGCCGATGGAGACGAGGTCGGCGCCGAGATCGGCGAACGAGATGGCGTCGTGCCCGGCTCCGGCGGCGGCGTCGACGTGCACGAGCACCTCGCGCGCTCGACACGCGGCGACGACCTCGGCGACGGGCTGGCGGGTGCCGACCTCGTGGTTGGCCCACTGCAGGTTGACCAGCGCGGTCTCGGGGGTGATGCAACCGATGATCGCGTCCGGATCCACGCGTCCTCGACCGTCGACACCGACCGGAACGACCCGGTGGGAGCCCGAGGCCTCGAGCGTCGCTGCGGCATCTCGCACCGCCGAGTGCTCGACCGCGGGCACGACGATCTCGGTGCCCCGCGCCGCCGCTCCCCAGATCGCGGTGGCGATCGACTCGGTGGCCCCGCTCGTGAACACGACCTCTCGGGGGCGAGCCCCGAAGAAGGCGGCGACCTCGCCGCGTGCCTCCTCGAGCGCGACCCGAGCGGTCATGCCCTCGGTGTGGATCCGGCCGGGGTCGCCTTGGGTGGTCACGTCTCGGAGCCACCCCGTCAACGCGTCAGCGGCTGCGGGGCGGATCGGTGAGGTCGACGCGTGGTCGAGGTAGTGGCGCGCCAAGACGGATCCGGATCAGCGCGACGCGCTCGGAGCGCCGACCCCGGTGACCCCGGTGACGCAGATGGAGTCGCCCATCGGGATCGACGACTCGAGCTCGGTGGACGTGTCGCCGTAGAGCGCGCTCAACATCCCCTTCACCATCCCACGGTCGACCGCGCAGATGACGGGGTTCTCGATCGCGGCGTCGCCGAACGGGCAGTGCTCGGACACGATGCGCAACTCGTCGTTGCGCTTCTCGGCATGGGCGGCGAACCCGTGCGCGGTGAGCGCGTCGGCCACGGCGTGGAGCGCCGAACGGAACGATCGGTGCGTGTCGGCGGTGTCGCCCATGGACGCCGCCAGGACCCGGCCGAACTCCACGCCGACCTCCTCGGCCATGGTGGCTGCCTGTTCGGGAGGGAGGAGGGAGAGCGCCCGGCCGAGGAGCGTGGTGAGGATGTCGTCCTGGCGGACCGGCATCTCGACCGCGATCTGCGGTGCCGACGGCAGGTAGTGCTTGGAGGGTCGACCGGCGCCCGCGTTGCTGTCGCGGATGATCGTGACCTCGACGTACCCGCCGCCGGCGAGCTTGTCGAGGTGGTGACGGGCGACGTTCGGATGCAGGGCGAACCGCTCGGCGACCTCGGCCGCGGTGACCCCACCGTCGTCGCTGCGCTCGTGCGCGAAGAGGTAGATCTCGCGGCGGGTGGGATCCCCGAACGCGGAGGTGATGGCGGTGACCGCCGACGCGAACTCGGTCGGAGTGAGTGGTGCGGCATCCACGCAGGTATTCTACCTATCCGCGTAGGACAAATTGTTCCCCCCTGCTCAGGAGTGCTGCATGGCCGTCACCGAGTCCGACATCATCGAGGCCCTCCGGCCGGTCGAGGATCCCGAGCTGCATCGCAGCATCGTCGATCTCGGGATGGTCCGTTCGGTGGCGATCGAGGGATCGGCGGTCGAGATCCAGGTGGCGCTCACCGTTGCCGGGTGCCCGCTGCGGGCCGAGATCACCAACCGCGTCACGAACGCCGTCACTGCGCTCGACGGGATCGACAACGTCGGGATCGACTTCACGGTGATGACCGACGACGAGCGGGCCAAGATCCGCGAGATGTTGCACGGCAACCCGGCAGCGACCGCCGGGACCCATCAGGGCCACGGCCATGCCGAGGGCCGGGTCATCCCCTTCGCCGACCCGTCGAGCACCACGCGGTGCCTGATGATCTCGTCGGGCAAGGGCGGTGTCGGCAAATCGTCGCTGTCGGCCAACATCGCCATCGCCCTCGCCCAACGAGGCAAGTCGGTCGCCATCGTCGACGCCGATGTCTGGGGGTTCTCGATCCCGCGCATGCTGGGCGTGGAGAACCCTCCGGTCGTGATCGACGACATGATCGTCCCGCCCGAGGTGCACGGCGTGCGCTGCATCTCGATGGGCTTCTTCGCCGGCGAGGACCAGCCCGTCATCTGGCGGGGCCCGATGCTCCACAAGGCGCTCGAGCAGTTCCTGACCGACGTGTTCTGGGACGAACCCGACTACCTGGTGGTCGACCTGCCGCCTGGCACCGGTGACATCTCGCTGTCACTGGCGCAGTTCCTCCCCCGTGGCGAGGTCTACGTGGTCACCACGCCCCAACCCGCCGCCCAGCGGGTCGCCCAGCGGGCCGCCTTCATGGCCAAGAAGGTCAACCTCGAGGTCAAGGGTGTCATCGAGAACATGTCCTGGTTCACGGGCGACGACGGCACGCGCTACGACATCTTCGGTTCCGGTGGTGGCGCCGAGCTCGCCGACCAGCTCGGTGTGCGGCTCCTCGGGCAGGTGCCCCTGCTGACGGATCTGCGCGAGGGGAGTGACGGCGGGCGGCCGATCATGGCCTACGAGCCCGACGGCGAAGCCGGTCGCGCCATCGCCGCGATCGCCGAGACGATCGACACCGAGCTGGCGCCCACCCGCCGCTTCCACCCCGAGCTCAAGATCAGCTGACGTGCGCCGCGAGCGCACACCGCCCTCGGGTGGGGTGCGGTCCGGACGAGCGCGTACGATGGTGGCCTGAGCTCCGAGCCCGGAGCAGCCCCGACGGGGACGTGACTGGAGGATCGTTGTGGACGTTCGCATCGGCGTGCTGCACACCATGAAGGAGATCGAGGTCGAGCTGCCCGCCGACACCGATCGCGCCGAGATCAAGAACCGGATCGACGAGGCCCTCGCCGACGACGACAAGGCGCTCTGGCTCACCGACCGGCACGGCAAGGATGTGGCCGTTCCCTCGGCGCGCATCGCCTACATCGAGCTGGGCAGTGCCGAATCGGACCGCCGCATCGGTTTCGGCGCCGCTTGAGCGGCGAGCCGGTCCCCACGACCCGGTCCGGAACCCGTGACGTTGGCTGAGGAGACGATCGTGCGGGCCCCCCTGCTCGACCGCCGACTGGTGTTCGTCACCGGCAAGGGCGGTGTCGGCAAGACCAGCATCGCGGCGGCGTTGGGTCTACTGGCCGCCCATCAGGGCAAGCGGGTCCTGGTGTGCGAGGTGGATGCCAAGGGCAACCTCGCGGACGCCTTCGAGTCGCCGCCCATCGCGTTCGGCGCCCGAGAGATCCAACCCGGGCTCTCCGCGATGGCGATGAACACCGAGGAGTCGCTCAAGGAGTACCTGTCGCTCCAGCTCAAGCTCCCCCTCATCGCTCGCGTCGGTCCGCTCGCCAAGTCGTTCGACTTCCTGGCCAGCGCCGCCCCCGGCGTCAAGGAGATCCTCACCGTCGGCAAGTTGTGTTGGGAGGTCCGCGAGCGCCACTACGACCTCGTGGTCGTCGACGCGCCGGCCACCGGGCACGTCGTCGCCCAGCTCGCGGCACCGCAGGCCATCAACGAGCTGGTCAAGGTCGGCCTCGTGCGCGAACAGACCGCATGGATGGTCGACCTCCTGTCGGACCCGGCCGTCACGGGCGCGGTCATCGTCGCGGCGCCCGAGGAGATGCCGGTCAGCGAGACCATCGAGCTGGCCGGACGGATCCGAACCGAGACGACGGTCGACCTCGCGGGGGTGATCGTCAACAAGGTGCTTCCCGAGCTGTTCGGTCGCGGTGAGGAGGAGATCTTCAACGCGCTGCGCGAGCCGGAGATGGCGGGTCACCTCGCCCGGGCGGTCGGCGGGCCGGTCGACGACGTCCTCGCCGCCGCGCAGCTCGCGGTGACGCTGCGCCGGACACGCACCGAGCACCTCACCCGACTCCGCGCCGAGATCCCTGCCGACCTCCCGCTGCTCTACGTCCCGTACCTCTTCACGCGGACCTTCGGCCTCCGCGCCACCACCACAGTCGCCGAGGCGCTCGGCGCGGAGCTCGGGTACTGATGGCCCGCCGTCGACGTCGCGACGAGGGCGAGATCGCGCGTTCGCTCGAGCAGCTCCTCGCGGCCAAGGAGATCGTGATCTTCTGCGGGTCCGGTGGGGTGGGCAAGACCACCACCGCAGCCGCGGCCGCGGCCATGGCGGCCACCTACCTCGGCGGCAAGGTCCTGGTGCTCACCGTCGACCCGGCGCGGAGGCTGGCGAACGCGCTCGGTCTCGAGCAGTTCGGCAACATCGAGACGAGGGTGCCCGACGAGCTCTTCACCGAAGCCGGCCGCGATCCTCGCGGCGAGCTGTGGGCAGCCATGCTCGACACGAAGGAGTCCTGGGACGCGCTCGTCCGCACGCACGCACCCGACGTCGAGACCCGAGACGCCATCCTGGCCAACCCGCTCTACCAGAACATCGCCGGCAAGTTCGTCCAGAGCCACGACTACATCGCCATGGAGCGCCTGTACGAGATCCACGCGTCCGGTCGCTACGACCTGATCATCGTCGACACGCCCCCGACCCGGAACGCCATCGACTTCCTCGAGGCCCCCGAGCGCATGGCGGACTTCTTCTCCAGCCGGTTGCTCCGGTGGCTCATCCTGCCGTACAAGTCCAGGCTCATCAACGCGGCGTCCCGGCCGTTCTACTCGGTCGCCGACCGCATCCTCGGATCGCAGTTCCTGCAGGACATCGCCGAGTTCTTCATCCTCTTCCAGTCCATGTACGACGGTTTCGTGGAGCGGGCCAACGCGGTCACCCGCACCCTCGAGGACCGCCGCACCACCTTCGTCGTGGTGTCGACGCTCGAGACGGCACCCGTGCGCGAAGCAGACTTCTTCATCGACGCGCTCGACGACAAGGGCTTCCACCTGGGTGCCGTCGTGCTCAACAAGGTGCTGCCCGGCTACTTCCTCGACCCTGTGGCCGCGCAGTCCGGCGAGCGTCTCGACAAGGACGCGGCGTCGATCGCCGAATCCCTCCCCGACGAGCTGGGACCGACCAAGGAGGTCGCTCGTGTCCTCCACGAGATCGGCTCCAGCTTCCTCAACTACCGCGTGGTCGCCACGCGCGAGGCCGAACAGCAACAGGAGCTGGCCCACGTTCCCGACGTGGTCGCCACCGTCCCGTTCTTCGAGACCGACATCTACGATCTCGCCGGTCTCCTGATGCTCGGCGACCGCTTCTGGCGGTGAGCGTGCCGGCTGCGGTCAGGTCAGCTGCTCGATGAGCAGGCTCTGCACGGACCGGCCGATCCGCCCGTTGCGGTCGTGGAGCGCCGACTCGGCGAGTCCGACGCCACCGCCGCCCGGGGTGGTGTCGAGCCGAGTGATCGCATCGAGGAAGACCCACTCGTCGACGGGCCGCCGGTAGAGGTGGATGGTGAGGTCGGGGTTGACGAACAGGTAGCGCCCGAACGGCAGGATGCGGCTGATCCCGTTGCCGAAGTCGGCGGCGGCCGCCACCCGCACGAGCGGCGATGGGGACGTGCCGGGGAACAGGGGTACCGCCAGACGGATCCAGTCGCGCGCCGGACCGCTGTCGGCCAGTACGTTGCCGGTGCCACGGTGTTCGACGCCGTCGGTGTGGTAGCGCCGGGTCTCGTCGCCGAACCGGGTGTCCTGGCGCTCGAAGTCCTCCGGTGCCGGTGGGGTCGGATCGGGACCGTTGGCCGCATCGACGTCGTCGGGGAGCTCGACCGAAGCCTCACGGATCTGCTGGAGCGCCGCCCGGGCGACGATGGACTCGGCGGCGGGCGGCGCGTCGAGATCCACGGCGAGCGTCGCCTCGAGCACCTGGACCTTGCGACCGGCGCGCACCACCCGGGTGTCGATGCGCATGGGCTGGTGGCC